>JAEMRT010000073.1 GCA_016463225.1 Sphingopyxis sp.
TTCAGGCGGGCGTGCTGCAGGGCGACGTCAAGGACGTGCTGCTGCTCGACGTCACCCCGCTGTCGCTGGGCATCGAGACGCTGGGCGGCATCATGACCAAGATGATCGACCGCAACACGACGATCCCGACCAAGAAATCGCAGGTCTATTCGACCGCCGACGACAATCAGTCGGCGGTGACGATCCGCGTGTTCCAGGGCGAGCGCGAAATGGCGCAGGACAACAAGATCCTCGGCCAGTTCGACCTTGTCGGCATCCCTCCCGCCCCGCGCGGCGTGCCGCAGATCGAGGTGACCTTCGACATCGACGCCAACGGCATCGTGTCGGTCCACGCCAAGGACAAGGGCACCGGCAAGGAACAGCAGATCAAGATTCAGGCCAGTGGCGGCCTGTCGGACTCCGACATCGACCAGATGGTCAAGGACGCCGAACAGTTTGCCGAAGAGGACAAGGTGCGCCGCGAAGCGGCCGAGGCGAAGAACAACGCCGAAAGCCTGATCCATTCGACCGAAAGCCAGCTCCGCGAGCATGGCGACAAGGTCGACGCGGCGCTGAAGACCGAGATCGAGGCGGCGGTGGCCGAAGCCAAGACCGCGGTCGAAGGCGGCGACCCCGCCGCGATGACCGAAAAGTCGCAGGCCCTGGCGCAGGTCGCGATGAAGCTGGGTCAGGCGATCTACGAAAAGGAACAGCAGGCCGCCGCGTCCCCCGGCGCCGACGATGCTGGCGAGACCAAGGCCGACGAAGATGTCGTCGATGCCGAATTCTCCGAAGTCGAAGACGACAAGAAATAAGAACTCCCCTGCCGGACCCTCACCGGGTCCGGCAGGCCGGAGGGGGCCTTTGACCTATGTCACTCGACATCGATTATTACGAACTGCTCGAATGCGAACGCACCGCCGACGATGCGACGCTGAAATCCAGCTATCGCAAGCTGGCGATGAAATATCACCCCGACAAAAATCCGGGGTGCCACGACAGCGAATCGCGTTTCAAGGCGATCAGCGAGGCCTATGACTGCCTGCGCGATCCGCAAAAGCGCGCCGCCTATGACCGTTTCGGCAAGGATGGCGTGCGCGGCGGCGGCGGGGCTGGGGCCGATTTCGGCGACATCGGCGATATTTTCGAATCGATCTTCGGCTCGGCGTTCGGCGGCGGGCGGCAGCAACGCGGTCCAGCACGCGGCGCCGACCTGCGCTACGACATGGAAATCCGCCTCGAGGACGCCTTCAGCGGGATCTCCCGCGAGATTCAGGTCGATGTCGCGGCGCGCTGCGATGCCTGCGACGGATCGGGCGCCAAGCCCGGCACCCAGACCAGCCGCTGCACAACCTGCGCCGGCCATGGCAAGGTCCGCGCGCAGCAGGGCTTTTTCATGGTCGAGCGCGTCTGCCCGGCCTGCCAGGGCGCGGGCGAGGTCATCGCCGACCCCTGTAACAGCTGCCATGGCGAGGGCCGCGTCGACCGGCGCAAGACGCTGACCGTCAACATCCCCGCCGGGGTCGACGAAGGCACGCGCATCCGTCTGTCGGGTGAGGGGGAGAGCGGCGCACGCGGCGCGGCGCCGGGCGACCTCTACATCTTCCTGCACATGGCGCGGCACAAGGTGTTCGAACGCGAAGGCACGACCCTGTTCACCCGCGCCCCGATCAGCTTCACCACCGCGGCGCTCGGCGGCGAGATCAGCATCCCCGGCCTCGACGGCGCGAGGCACGACATCAACATCCCGGCGGGGATCCAGTCGGGCAAGCAATTGCGCCAGCGCGGCGCCGGCATGCCGGTGCTCAACGGCCGCGGCCACGGCGATCTGGTGGTGCAGGTCGATGTCGAAACCCCGACCAAGCTCAGCGCCCGCCAAAAGGAACTGCTCGCCGAATTTCGGGAGACCGAGACCGGCGACGAATGCCCCGCCAGCCAGGGCTTTTTCGGGCGCATCAAGGATATGTGGGACGATCTGACCGATTGAAGCCGTTGCGCCGCGCGGCAGGACAGCTAGACAGGTTCCCTGCTTCCAAAGCGAAAGGCCCATCATGATCCGCGCCGCCCTGCTCGCCTCCACCCTGATCTTCGCGCCGCTTCCCGCATTCGCGCAGGATTGGTCGAAGGTCGAAATCAGGACCGAGGTCGTTACCCCCGGCATCGCAGTGCTGTTCGGCGCCGGCGGCAATATCGCGGTGAGCCACGGCAGCGATGGCACGGTGCTGGTCGACGACCAGTTCGCGCCGCTGACCCCCAAGCTCGAAACCGCAGTCGCGGCGCTTGGCGCCAGGCCGGTCAAATGGCTGATCAATACTCATTGGCACGGCGATCATAGCGGCGGGAACGAGAATTTCGGCAAGGCGGGGGCGATGATCATGGCGCATGATCATGTCCGCGAACGGATGGCGGCGGGCCAGCAGTTGCGCGGCGAAGCGGTGCCCCCAGCTGCGAAGGAGGCGCTGCCGGTCCTGACCTATCACGACGGCATCTCGCTGCACCTCAATGGCGACACGCTGCGCATCATGCACGCGCCGCACGCCCACACCGACGGCGATTCGATCCTCCACTGGCAGGGAGCGAACGTCTTTCACATGGGCGACCTGTTCTTCAACAAGGTCACGCTGCCCTTCATCGATCTCGAAAGCGGCGGCTCGGCCTATGGCCTGCTCAATGCGGCCGACAAGGTTCTCGCGCTGGCGAATGACAAGAGTGTGATCATTCCCGGCCACGGCCCGCTGGCGTCAAAGGCCGACCTCGCCGCCTACCGCGCGATGCTTGCCGAGGTGATCGCGGCGGTCGAAGGCGCCAAGGCGGCGGGCAAGACGCTGGAACAGGTGCAAGCGATGAAGCCAGCGGCGAAATATGAGGTGCCCAAAGCCTTTATTTCGGGCGATGCTTTCGTTGCGGCGATATTCAACAGCGAGAAAGGCCACCCGCGCGGGGTGCAGCCCGACCGGTCGAAGGATGTGATGGGGGCCAAGGGCGGCGACCATGCGCATGGCGCGGAAGGCCACAGCCATTGAAGATCTCACCTCGTCATTGCGAGGAGCCGAAGGCGACACAGCAATCCCGAGGTGGCATAAACCGCTCTGGATTGCTTCGCTCCGCTCGCAATGACGAGACAGATTAGCCAATCTCTCCCCTCAATTCGGCAATCAGCCCGGCGACCTTGGGCAGCCGGTCCACCTCCTCGTCCAGTATCGCATGAAAGGCGCGGCGTTTGATCGCCTTGAGCTCGTCCGCCGACAGCCCTTTTTCACCGCCAACGCTGCTCGCGACAATGTCGATCAGCCGGTCGGCGCCGTGGAGGCGGCCCCACAGATAATCATTCTCGCGATAGGCGCGGCTGAAAAAGGCGCCGAAGCTGTTGAACTCGATCCCCTTGAGCATCGCCGCCGCGCCGCCGCTGCGGATCGCGGTCGCGTCCGACGGCGAGATGCGGTCGATCTTGATCGGGTCGAACTCGTCGAACCCTTCGCCCTGCAGCAGCGGCAAGGTGGCGATGTCGTAAAAGGGGTAGCCGAGATAGGCTAGCAAGAGCGTACGCCGGTCGTCCTTGGGCATCGCCGCGAGCGCGGCAGCGATCAGCGCGTCGGCCTGACCGTCGATCGCGGTCAGATCGCGCCGCGCGGCGACCGCGTCGATCCAGTCGCCCGGCCCCGCGTCGGCGGGCAGGTCGAGGTCGGCGAGCCAGGCGTCCCCCTGACGGTCGAGATAAAGGCCGAGCGCGGTGAAGATCGCTTCGCGCATATCCTCGCACACCGGGTCGCGGCCATCGCGCGTCGCCTCAACCGCGATGTCGAGCTCGCGCGCCAAAAACCGCAGGCGGCGGATTCGGAAACCGAGATCGTGGGTGCGGAAAAAGGCGATTGCATCGCCGCTCGCGCCCGCGCCGCGTTTGCCCGAAATCCGGTCGAGCCCGCGCGCCCGCGCCTCGTCCCACAGCGCCTGCCGCCGGTTCGCCTGATGCACCGCCCCCTCGGGCGGCAACAGCCGGTCGATCAGCGACGCCAGTTCCTCGATCACCGCCGACAGCTTGAGATGCCCATAGGGCGCATAAGCGAACCCGGCGCGCAGCGCCGCCTGATCCTGCGCTTTCGCCCGCCATTTTTCGAGCCGCGCGACGGTCGGCGTGTCGAGAAAGAAGGTACTGCCGAACAGCGCTGCGACCTGTTCCTCGACCTCGACCTTCATCGCGTCAACGATATGCTGCATCCGGCGGATGCGGCGCGACATGCCCTCGATCGCCTCGACATTCTCGCGGATCGGCTGTTCGCGCGGGATTTCGGAGAGCGCACCGAGGATGGTCGCCAGAAAGCCGGGCAGCCGCGCCGCGCCCTCCGCCACCGGTTTGCCGAAACTGATCGACCGGTAATCGGGCTTGGGATCGATATAGACGAAGCGGCGATCGATCTCGCGCCGCGCCGGGCGCTGCTTGAGCGCCGCGATCGCAGGGCGGAACGGCGCATTGGCGAGCACCGACCCGTCGATCAGCACCCGGTCGGCGGGATCGCTCTCGCTTACCGCGGGAAGCTGGGTGCGAATAAAAGTATCGCGCCTCGGCCACGCAATCCCCCGCGTTTCGAGCACCCGGTCAAGTTCGCGTAGCGTGAACGGCGGGAAGGCACCCGGAAAGCTGGCGGTCGCGCGCGCCGCGGCGGTGAGGCCGGGGACGTCGTCGAGCCGCGCACCGGTGCGGCTGTCCTCGCGAAAATGCAGCATCAGCCGATGCTCGTCCTCGATCACCCGCCCCGGGCTGTTGAGCGCCAGCGGCACGCTGTACCCGGCAAAATCGGTGACCGACACGAACAGGTCGACCGGCTGGCCGTCCGGCACCAGCACCGGCCCGCGCGGCCCCTGCTCCATCGCATCGAAGGCATCGAGCAGCAGGTTCGAAAAGGTCTCGCCGCCGAACGGCGGTTCGAACCAGCGCGCCCGCACAAAGCGCGACAGCTTGGCGCGCACCTCGTCCTGCGCCCCCGCGCCGACGGTGCGGTCGATGACATTGCCGCGCTTTTTCATCATCCAGCCGGCGATCGGCACCGCCCAGAATTTGGTCGCCGCCGACAACGGCCGCGCGTCGGGATCGATCAGCTTGTCGACGTCGGCGCTGTCGAGCCACAGGTCGGTGAGCGGATCGAGCGATTGCCCCGTCGCCAGCGCCCGCGCGAGGAAAATGCCGTTGATCCCGCCCGCGCTGGCGCCTGCGACGATGTCGGCGAGCACGCGCAACTGCACATTGCTGCGCGCGGCAATGTCGGTCAGCAAATCGCGATAAACCGCGCCCGACCCGGTTGAGGCGGCGCCATCGTGAAAGGCGCGCGAGGCGGCGGCGAGCCGCCACACTTCCTTGGTGATGCCGTGCATATAGACGGCGAGGCTGATGCCGCCGTAGCAAATCAGGGCGAAGCGCAGTTCCTTTTCCCGCATGAGATGGGGTGTAGCGCGGTTTGGGGTGCGACGTCACCCTCTCCGCCGAGAGGTCTGACTGGGCGCAAAAGCGTCGCCCTCAATTTCCGTTCGTGTCGAGCGAAGTCGAGACACCCATCGTTGGCGCGCGCCTTCCACGTGTCTCGACTTCGCTCGACACGAACGGGGTAGAGAAGCTCGTTGGCGGAAGCCGACAGCCGCCAGCTTCGGCGCGAAAGCCCTTGCATCTGCAAATCGCTCGCATTAGCGGCGCTCCGAACAGGAGTTAAGAATGATTCGCAAATTGCTCGTCGCCGCGCTGGCCTCCACAGCGCTGTCCGCCCCCGCCTTCGCGCAGGACGCCGCCGACGGCAGCGCCACCGGCGAGGACACGATCATCGTCACCGCGGCGCGCACCATCCTGCCGCCGAGCGCGCTGCCGCTGACGATCGACGTGATCGGCAAGGACGCGCTCGACCAGCAGCTCGCGATGGCGGGATCGGTCACCGACGCGGTCGCTAACCTCACCCCCAGTTTCTCGCCGACACGGCAGAAATTGTCGGGCGCGGGCGAGACGTTGCGCGGCCGGTCGCCGCTCTATGCGATCAACGGCATCCCGCAATCGACCCCGCTGCGCGACGGCAGCCGCGACGGGTTCACCATCGACGGCTTTTTCGTCGACCGCGTCGAGCTGATCTATGGCTCGAACGCCCTGCAGGGCATCGGCGGCACCGGCGGCATCGTCAACCAGGTCACCGTCGGCGCGCCGACCGAGGAAGGCATCAGCGGCCGCATGCTGCTGCAAGGCACCGCCGACAATGATTTTTCCAAGGCCGGGATGGGCGGCAAGCTGGCGGGGCTGATCCAGTACAAGGCCGGGGCGTTCGACGCGACCGTCGGCGCTGCCTATGAAATCCGCGGCGTCTTTTCGGACGCCAAAGCCCGCCCGGTTGGGCTCAATCTGACGCAGGGCGAAACGCAGGACTCCAAGACGCTCTCGTTGTTCGGGCGCTTTGGTTACGAACTGTCGCCCAGCGCGCGCATCGACCTCATCGCCAGCCGCTTCGAGCTGAAGGGCGACGGCGATTATGTGGCGATCGCCGGCAATCGCACGCTCGGTATCCCGACCAGCGCAGTGCGCGGTACCCCGCCGGGCAAGTCGGCGCAAAACCGCACCGAAAGCGTCGCGCTGTCGCTGACCGACACCGATCTGGGCGGCGGCAATCTGGTCAGCCAGATCTTCTTCAACCGCAGCCGTGACACTTTTGGCGGCGAGATTGCGACGCAGGCGGCGTTCCAGGACATCCGCATCGCGCCGATCGGCACCCTGTTCGACCAGTCGCAGAACCGCAGCCGCAAATTCGGCGGCAAGCTCAGCTATGAACGCGGCCTCCCCGGCTTCGACGACCTTACCCTGACCTTGGGCTTCGACGCCTTGTGGGACACGACCGAACAGCGATTGATCGCGACCGGCCGCACGTGGGTGCCGCCGACCGATTTCCGCAGCCTCGCGCCCTTCGCGCAGGCGAACCTCAAGCTGTTCGACGGCCTGATCCGCGTCGCGGGCGGCGCGCGCTACGAAAATGTGAAGATCACGATCGACGATTACACCACGCTGGCGACCACAACGACGCCGCGCGGCGGGGTGTCGGTCGCGGGCGGATCGCCGACCTTTGACGATGTGCTGATCAACGGTGGGGTCATCATCGAACCCGCCCCCGGCATCCGCGGCTATGCCAGCTATGCCGAGGGTTTCACCGTCCCCGACGTCGGGCGCATCACCCGGTCGATCGGTACCGCCGAGGTCGACATCGACACTTTCCTCGACATCTCGCCGATCGTTTCGAACAACCGCGAGATCGGCTTCGAGGTCAAGCGCGGCCCGCTCGACGCCAGCGCCTCTTATTTCTGGTCGTCGAGCGACAAGGGGCAGTTGCTGATCGCGCGTCCCGACCGCACCTTCGACGTCCAGCGGCTGCGCGTCGAGATTCAGGGACTTGAACTCAACCTCGGAATCCAGACCCCGCTCGACGGGCTGAAGCTCAATGTCGGCTACGCGCATCTGATCGGGCGTTTCGACAGCGACGCGGTGCCCGACGGCATTGTCGACAGCGACCTCGACGGCACCAACATCTCGCCCGACCGCCTCAACCTCGCGGCAAATTACAACAGCGGGCCGTTCTCGGCGCGCCTCCAGACGCAGGTCTATTTCAAGCGCCGCTTCGACAGCAAGGCGCGCGCCGCCGACGATGCCAACCCGCTGCGCCCGCTGAAGCTTAGCGACAATGACTTCGGCGGCTACACGCTGACCGATGCCAACGTCCGCTATCAAACCGGGATCGGCGGGATCAGCCTGTCGGTGCAGAATCTCTTCAACAAGCAATATATCGACTATTCGAGCGACACGCGGCTGCCGACCGACCAGTTGTCCTATTTCGCCGGGCGCGGGCGCACCTTCACGCTGGGGTGGGATTACCGGTTCTGATGATGCCACCAACCCAGCCATCAAAAACGGCCCGCGTTCCCGCGAAGGCGGGAACCCATCACCGGTCGGCGCAACATGGTGCCGGCCGGAGATGGACCCCCGCCTTCGCGGGGGAACAGGCACTTTGTGATGCTGCAATAGCACTGGCGATAGGATGAAGCTGCTCGACACGCTGCACCGCTGGACCGGGGGGCTGATCGGCCTCGTGCTGGCGCTGCTCGGCCTGTCGGGCGCCATCCTCGTTCACAAGGAAGAGTGGATCGGCTTGCCGCACGCGGGTGACGCGCAGGTCACCGATCTCGCCACCGTCGCGGCGACCACCGAAAAGCTGTTGGCGATGCCCGGCGATCCGCAGGGGATCATCTACGCCAGCCAGCGTCTCGGGCTGCACCAGATGCGGTTCGAGGAGGGCGCGGGTCTTTACGCCAGCCAGTCGGGCGAGGTCGTGGCGCGCTGGGCGAGCCAGTGGGAGCGCCCCGAAATCTGGCTGTTCGATTTCCACCACCATCTGTTCACCGGCGACGCGGGCGAATGGGTGATCGGGATCGCGGGGCTGGCCGGACTGTTCTTTGTCATCTCGGGGGTGATCCTATGGTGGCGCACCCGCAAGACGTTCAAGCTGCGGCTGTGGCCGAAGCGGATGAGCCGCCCCGCAATCATCACCCAGCACCGCGACCTTGGCGTCGTCGTCGCGCCGCTCCTCCTGCTGTCGGTCGTCACCGGGACGATGATGATCTTCCGTCCCTTTGCCGCGATCGTCGTTGCGCCCTTCGGCCCGGTCGCCGAGACCGCGAAAGCGCTCGAGCCGCCGAAGTACAAGAGCGGGCCACTCGCCGCCGATCCCGACTGGACCGCAATGCTGACCGCCGCGCGGGCGCGCTTTCCGGATGCCGAATTCCGCATCCTCAGCAAACCGCGGCAGCCGGGCGACCCGATCAGCCTGCGGATGAAACAACCCGGCGAATGGTTGCCCAACGGGCGCTCGACCCTGTGGTTCGATGCCGCGACGGGCAAATTGCTCGGATCGCGCGACGCACTGGCGATGCCCACCGGCGCGCAGGCGTTCAACATGGCCTATCCGCTCCACGCGGCGAAGGTCGGCGGGCTGCCCTATCGCCTGTTGATGACCGCATCGGGGCTGGTGCTGGCGTTGCTGGGCAGCCTGACCCTGTGGACCTTCTGGTTCCGGCGGCCAAAACCGGCGAAGCGGGTGGTCAAAAAGGCGGCGCTCGTAGCGGGCTAGCCGTCGCCCCCGCGAAGGCGGGGGCCGCTGGAACGGACGCGCAAGGCCGATTGCGGCCCCAGCCTTCGCGGGGGCGACGGATCGTAAGCGGCGCTTTCCTATTTCCCCGCGCAACCTATATCCTGCCCCACCCATGACCCGCGCCCGCGTCCTCCTCCTCACCGCCGCCCTCGGCCCGCTCGACTATCGTGTCCCGCAGGGTAGCGAGGCGCCGCTCGGCAGTGTCGTCATTGCCCCGCTCGGCCCGCGGCGGATGGGCGGTGTGGTGTGGGAGGATGCGAGTTTCGGCGCGCCCGAGGCGGTCGGCGACAACCGCCTCCGCAACCTTTACGAAATCGTGCCCGTCCCCCCGATTCCCGCACCGCTACGCCGCCTCGTCGAATGGACCAGCGATTATTATCTCGCGCCGCCGGGGTCGGTGCTGCGCATGGTGCTGCCCGGGGTCGCCTTTGCCGACGCCAAGCGCCCGATCGTCGAATATCGCGCCACCGGTGAACGCCCCGCCCGCATGACGCCGCAACGCACCGTCGCGCTTGAAAAGATCGGCGACCGGCAAGGCATGGTGCGCGAACTTGCCGCGCTCGCCGAGGTCAGCGACGCGGTGATCCGCGGTCTGGTCAACACCGGCGCGCTCGAAGCTGTAGCGGTATCGGCTGACCAGCCATACCCCCACCCCGATCCCGCCTTCGCGCCGCCCGACCTGTCGGACGAACAGACCGCCGCCGCCGCGCAGCTGACGGATGCGGTTGCCGCCGAAAAATTCGAGACGCTGCTGCTCGACGGGGTCACCGGGTCAGGCAAGACCGAAGTCTATATGGAGGCGATCGCCGCCGCGATCACCGCGGACAAACAGGCACTCGTCCTCCTCCCCGAAATCGCGCTGACCGAGCCGATGCTGACGCGCTTCGCCGCGCGCTTCGGCTGTGAACCGGTGGCGTGGCATTCGGGCCTGCGCTCGGCCGAGCGCCGCCGCGCCTGGCATGCGATCGCGGCGGGCGAAGCAAAGATCGTCGTCGGCGCGCGCTCAGCGCTGTTCCTTCCCTATGCCCGGCTCGGCGTCATCGTCGTCGACGAGGCGCATGAGACGAGCTTCAAGCAGGAGGACGGCGTCCATTATCACGCGCGCGACGTCGCGGTGATGCGCGGCCATTTCGAAGGGCTCCCGGTCGTGCTCGCCAGCGCCACCCCCGCGCTCGAAAGTCTCGCGATGGTCGAGGCGGGGCGCTATCGCCACATCGTCCTGCCCGCGCGCTTCGGCGGCGCCACCCTGCCCGATCTCGCCGCGATCGACATGCGCAGCGACCCGCCCGACCGCGGCCGCTGGCTCGCCCCGCCGCTCGTGGATGCGCTCGCCGACCGGCTCGCGAAGGGCGAGCAGAGCCTGCTGTTCCTCAACCGCCGCGGCTTTGCGCCGCTGACCCTCTGCCGAACCTGCGGCCACCGCATCCAGTGTCCCAATTGCACCGCGTGGATGGTCGAGCACCGTCTCGTCCACCGCCTTGCCTGTCACCATTGCGGCCATGTCATGCCGCCGCCGCGCCTCTGCCCCGAATGCGAGGACGAGGACAGCCTCGTCGCCTGCGGCCCCGGCGTCGAGCGCGTCGCCGACGAGATTGCGCTGCGCTTTCCCGCGGCGCGCGTCGCGATCGTCACCAGCGACACCTTATGGTCGCCCGCGAAAGCCGCCGAATTCGTTGCCAATGTCGAGGGCGGGCTGGTCGACATCATCATCGGCACCCAGCTGGTTACCAAGGGCTATCATTTCCCGAACCTCACCCTCGTCGGGGTGGTCGATGCCGACCTCGGGCTCGACGGCGGCGATCTGCGCGCGTCCGAGCGCACCTTTCAGCAGATCGCGCAAGTCGCGGGGCGCGCCGGGCGCGGGGTCAAGCCCGGCGAGGTGCTGATCCAGACCCGCGTGCCCGACGCCCCGGTGATGGCGGCGCTCGTCGCCAACGACCGCGACGGCTTCTACGCCGCCGAGGCCGCGGCACGCAAACAGGCGGGCGCCCCGCCCTATGGCCGCTTCGCCGCGCTCGTCATCTCGTCGGAGGACATCGAGGTCGCGCGCGGCGTTGCGCAGCGGTTGGGGGCGAAAGCGCCGGTCGCCGAAGGACTCGCGGTCTATGGCCCCGCCCCCGCCCCGCTCGCGATGCTCCGCGGCCGCCACCGCTTTCGCTTGCTCCTCCACGCGCCGCGCAGTTTCGACCTGCAAGGCACGATCCGCGACTGGGTCGCCAGCATCGACTGGCCCAGCAAGGCTCGGCTCGCGATCGATATTGATCCGTATAGCTTTGTATAGGCACAACAGGGCTTTACTGTCACCTGATGCGCTGGCAGCAAGGCGGCAAGATGCCAACCGGGGGAGCAGCGGCATGCACGGGATTCGCCTGATATCGATCGCGGTTGCGCTGGCCGCGATGACGACGCCGGCGCACGCCAAATGGCTGCGCGCAGACACCGATAATTTCATCATCTACAGCGAAAGCAGCGAACGGTCGCTGCGCAGCTTTGCGGAAAATTTGCAACGCTTCGACGCCACGCTGCGCTTGCGGCTCGCGGTGCCGGGCGGCAAGGAACCCAACCGACTGACCATCTATCTGGTCCCCCGCGCGGCCGACGCGGGGCGGCTGGCGACGGGCAAGGCCGGGTCGTCCATCGCCGGATTCTATAGTGCCGACCTCGACGGCAGCTATGCGGTGTCGCATCGCGAGGTGATCGAATTCAAAGGGGCGTCCTCATCACAGCAAACGCTGTTTCATGAATATACCCATCATTTCATGAAACGCTATTTCGGCGCGGCGTTTCCGGCGTGGTTCATCGAGGGATTCGCCGAATTTTACTCGACGACCGACTTCACGGGCAAGGGCCAGTCGGAGGTGGGCCGTCCTGCCTATTTCCGGGCGCACGGGTTGATCAACATGCCCCGCATCCCGGTGGAGAAACTGCTCCTGCAACAACCGCGCGAGATGCGTTCCTCGGGCCAGATGGACGTTTATTACGGCCGCGCATGGCTGCTGACGCATATGCTCTATTATAATTCCGATCGCGCAGGACAGCTCACCGCCTATATCGAAGCGATCAATCGCGGCGAAGACAGCAAAAAGGCGGCGGTCGCGGCTTTCGGCGACTTGACTGCGCTCGACCGCGACCTCCAGCGCTATCTCGGCCGTTCGCTCACCTATATGACCTCGGTAAACCCCATCCCCGTCCCAGGAACGATCACGATAACGTCGCTCCCCCCTGCCGAGGATGCGCTGGTACAATGGCAACTCAAACGACGGAGCACGCGCGACGGCGAACATTTGACAGAGGTACGGGACGGATTGAAAAGGCTGGCTGCCGAATATGCCAACAATGCCCAGATCTGGTACGAACTGGCACGTGCCGAATGGGATCTGGGCGACGAGAAGCGCGACGCAGCGGCGGCGCGCGCCGCGACCAACAAGGTACTGGCCATCGAGCCGAAGCATGTTCGCGCCAATATATTATCGGGCGAAATGATGATCCACGACCTCGGCGAGCGCGACACGGTCACGAGCGCGGACTGGACAGCCGCGCGCCAGCCGATCATCCTCGCCAACCGCACCGATCCGGACGATCCGGTCCCGCTTTACGCTTATTATGACAGCTTTCTCCAGCAAGGCATCACGCCGCCCGCAATTGCCGTCACCGGGCTCGCACGTGCCTTCGCGCTCGGTCCCGAAAGCGCCAGCGCGCGCATCGCCTATGCTTTCGCGCTAGCGCGCAATGGCGACTTCGATCGCGCCACGCGGCTCGCCAAAGTCGTGGCGTTCGATCCGCACGACAGTGGACAGGGCGAACAGATCCTCGCCCAGATCGAGTCGATGCGCAAAGGGGACGATGCCGCCACCAGCGAAGGCGGCGGCGCGTCGGATAAGGCTGACGCCGATCAATAACGCCGATCAATAATCGGGTTCGCCGCCGCCGAGCACCTGGGTTGCCTGCGCGGTCAGCCACGCCATCGCCGCGGCCCAGGGCTGATGCCCATGGCTGATCCGCGCGACGCCAAGGCCCGCCAGTTCCCGGTGCGTCGGACCGCCCTTGCCGCGCAGGATATTCACCGGCAGCGGTGAGGCGTCGCAGATCGCGCCGATATATTTGGGATCGAGCAGGAAGGGCACGAACAGCGATCCAGCCCCGGCGTCGGCATAGGCGCGCGCGCGTTCGAGCGTCGCGGCGACCAGCGTGTCGCCGTCCTGTGCCACGTCGCGCCCCAGAAACAGGTCGCAGCGCGCATTGACGAACAACCCGCTGTCGGCGGCGGCGCGGTAGCGCTTCGCCGCTTCGGCGGGCGACAACAGCTCCTTCTGCCCGGGCAACCGGTCCTCCATATTGATCCCCGCCGCGCCCGCGTCGCGCGCCTGCGCCACCGATGCCCCAACGGCGGCCGGATCGTCGCCATAGCCTGCCTCCATGTCGATCGTGACCGGCAGGTCGGTGACGGTCAGGATACGCGCCAGATTCGCGAGCGCTTCGGCCAGCGGAAAATTCTCCCCGTCCGACGATCCCTGCGCCGACGCGACCCCCCAGCTGCCGGTCGCAATCGCCCTGGCGCCGGCGGCGGCAACGGCTTTGGCGCTCCCGGCGTCCCAGATGTTGACGAGGATCAACGGGTCGCCGGGGATGTGGAGCGCGCGAAATTCAGCAATCTTGTCAGACATCAAAAACTCTCCCGCTTGAGCAATTTTTCCTTGATCGGCAGGCCGTAAGCATAGCCCCCGAGCGTCCCGTCGCTGCGGACCACGCGGTGGCACGGGATCAGCACCGCCACGTTATTTGCGCCATTGGCGCTCCCCGCGGCGCGCACCGCCCTGGGCTTGCCGACCGCAGCGGCGATGTCGGCATAGCTGCGCGTCTCGCCCGCCGGAATCCGGCGCAGTTCGCGCCACACCGCTTCCTGAAAAGCAGTGCCTTTGACGTCGATCGGGATATGGTCGAAGCCCTGCGTCGGCGCTTCGACTGCCGTAACCACCTGCGTCAGCAGCGCCGCAAACTCGTCGCCACCCTCGACCAGATCGGCGGCGGGGAAGCGTTGCTCCAACGCCGCGCGCCCTTCGGCGAACGACAGGCGGCACACCCCCTTGTCGGTCGCGGCGACCAGCATGTCGCCCAAACTCGTCGGCACCACCGCCCAATGGATCTCGACGCCCTTGCCGCCATTCACCCACGCCGAAGCCGTCATCCCCATCCGTCCCTCCATATTGTCATAGAAACGCGACGGCCCCGAAAAGCCCGCGTCGTAAATCGCATCGGTCACCCGGCCGCCCTCGCTCAGCGCCTGCCGCGCGCGTTCCTCGCGCAGCGCGCGGGCATAGGCGGCGGGCGACAGCCCGGTGTGGCGGGTGAAGACGCGCTGAAAATGCGTCGGCGAATAGCCGGTGCGCGCCGCAAGATCGGCGAGCGCCAGCGGCTCCTCGCTCGCCTTGATCGCGTGGATCGCGGCCAGCACCGCGCCCTCGTCGCGCGCGACATCGTCGGGCAGGCAACGTTTGCACGGACGCAGGCCCGTAGCGCGCGCCGCGGCGCCGTCGGCAAAAAAGCGAACATTGTCGCGGAGCGGATGGCGCGCGGCGCAGCTCGGCCGGCAATAGATTCCGGTGGTCAGCACCCCGGTGACGAAGCGCCCGTCGAGCGCGCGGTCGCGGCGCAGCACCGCTGCCCAGCGCGTGTCGTCGGTCATGATGTCGGCGGTGCTCATGCCCCGTCCCTTTCGATCCGCGCCGCAAAGCAGCCGTGCGCGGCGTTGTGGGCGTCGATATAGGAGATGCCGGGGTCGGCGAACAGGTCGCGGATCGCGCTATCCGCCTCGCCCGGTCCCGCCAGCCGTGCGGTTTGCAGCATGCCCTCCGCATCGAAGGCACGCAGCGCGATGGGCCGCCCCTCGAAAACCGGCGGCAGTTCGTCACGATAGCTTGCTGCGTCGACGCCCGGCCGGACATAGATCGCATAGGCACTGCGATACGGCGTCGCGACATTGTGGCTGACATGGTGGAGCAGGATCAGTTCCTCCCCCGCGCGCGCATCCTGCAGGCTGATCCGGCACGGAAAGCCCCTGTCGGACGTCGCGGTGACGCGGCGGGCATTCAGCGCGGCGAGTTCGGTATCATCGAGCGCGAAGAGCGGCGCAAAGCGGTCGGGGCTGAGCCCGTGGATCTGGTAGGTCATCACATCGTCCTTTCTGACTGTCGGACCCCTATGCCGTGGCAAACAGGACACCGCGTCCCGATGCTTGCGTTCAAACCTGCATCCATAGTGTGTTACTGTATTATATCATTGACTCACCTAATGGCTCAGCGCATGAAGACCGCCTGAAATGGGGAGTTGGGCCGTGGCCACCACCGACGCATCGATCACCGCGGCAAAGCCCGCCCGCCGCACCGACTGGCTCGGCCGCGCCGCGACCTTCTGTTATCTGACCATCGCGGCGGGGCAGCTGCTGTTCGTCGCGTTCATCCTGCTCTATTATTATGCGCGGACGCTGACCGGCAATTTTGCCGGCTGGAACGACAAGCCGATCATCACCGGCTATGTCGCGGGCGACACCGCGGGCAATAGCTTCTTTGCCGTCCATGTGCTGATGGCGGCGGTCATCACCTTTGGCGGCCTGGTCCAGCTGGTCCCGGCGATCCGCAGCCGCTGGCCCGCGCTGCACCGCTGGAACGGGCGGCTCTATCTGCTCAGCGCGCTGACCCTCGCGCTCGGCGGCTTGTGGATGACATGGGGGCGCGGCAGCTGGCTCGCGCTCGCGGGCGCCTTCGGTATCACCCTCGACGCGCTGCTCATTGTCGGTTTCGCCGCGCTCGCATGGCAGGCCGCGCGCCACCGCCAGTTCGTCGATCACCGCCGCTGGGCGATCCGGCTGTTCGCGGTGGCGAGCGCGGTGTGGTTCATGCGCGTCGGTTATATGGCGTGGGGGATGGCGACCGGCGGCGCCGGGATCGGCAAGGCGCTCGACGGCCCGTTCGACATCTTCCTCGCCTTTGCCAATTCGCTGATCCCGCTGGCGATCGCCGAACTCTATCTGCGTGCGTCAGCGCACGGCACGCCCGCGGCGCGCAAGGGCGTCGCGGCACTGCTGGTGGTCTGCGGCCTCATCATCCTCGCGGGCAGCGGCGGGGCGTGGATGATGATGTGGGGGCCGTACATCTAGCCCGCTTGCCTTCACGCCGCGCCCGGCTAGGGTGCGCCCCATGATCCGCCTCCTCCCCCTGCTCCTCGCCCTCTTCGCCCTCATCCTGCCCGCGCATGCGGCCGACGACATCAGCGCCGCGTCGCGCAGCGTCGTCCGCGTCGTCACCGTCGCGATGGTCGATGGCGAGGTCGTCGGATTCGGCCATGGCAGCGGCATTGCGATTTCGCCGACGCGCATCGTCACCAACGCGCATGTCGTCGAATCGGCGGTCAAATATCCGAACAATGTCGCGCTCGGCGTCGTCCCGTCGGAGGGGCAGAAAAGCTATGCCGCGAAACTGATCGCGATCGATACCGCGCGCGACTTGGCATTGATCGAAATCACCGAGGCGCGCCTGCCCGCCGCGGCGATCTATACCGGCCCGCTCGAATCGGGCGCCGATATCGTCGCGCTGGGCTATCCGGGCAATGTCGATCTGGCGACCGCGCGCAGCGCCAATGACTATATCACCCCGCGCACTCCGACGCGCAGCGAAGGCAATCTGTCGAACACCCAAAGCGTCGACGGGGTCGCGATGCTGATCCACACCGCCAAGATTTCGCGCGGCAATTCGGGCGGCCCGCTCGTCGATACATGCGGCCGGATCGCCGCGATCAACACCGCGATCACCCGCGCCGACGACGGCGATTCGCCCTTTGCCTTTGCGATTTCGGCGCGCGAACTGACGCGCTTTCTGACCGACGCCGACCAGTCCTACGCCAGCGTCGGCACGCCGTGCCTGTCGCTCGCCGAAGCCGACGCGCGCGACCGCGCCGCGATGGACGCCGAATCGCGCGCCAGCGCCGAAGCCAATGCCGCGAAAGACGCCGCCGCGCAGCTCGACCGCGACCTCAAGCAGGCGCGCGCCGAGGAGGAAGCCCTGGCGTCGCGCGAGAACCGCATCGCGCTGGCCGGGGTGCTGTTCGTGATCGGCGCGCTGGCAGCGGGCGCCGGGCTGCTTTTCTATAGCCAGCAGAATATGCGCAAGGCGAAGATCGCGGGCGGCGCGGGCGCGGTGCTGATGCTGGGCGCCGCCATCCTGTTCGTCACCCGCCCCGACGCGCGCGCCGAGAGTGCGGCCGACAACGCGCCAACCACCACGACCACCGAACCCAAGCTGGCCGAGGGCAATTTCCTCTGCACCATCCGCACCGATCGCAGCCGCATCACCGTATCGGCGACCACCGACGTACCGGTGACGATCGGCGCCGGCGGCTGCGTCAACGACCGCACCCAATATACCAAGGGCGCCGACGACCGCTGGCAGCGCATCCTCGTCCCTAATGAGGAAGCGACGGTCACTGTCGCGTCGATCGATGCGACGGGGCGCGATTATCGCGTCGATCGCTATCTGCTCGATGCCGAGGCGATGACCAAGGCGCGCGAAATCCGCGCCGCGGCGACGGTCAAGGGTTGCACCGCCAACCCCGACGCGCTCGCCGGCCTCGCCGCGCAGCAGGACGCGATCCGCAGCGCGCTGCCCGCCAGCCCGAACGAACGGCTCGTCTATCGCTGCCAGCCCGCGGCGGGCAGCGCGGCTGCGGTCAAACCGGCGGCCGCGCCTTGACATGACCAGTTAAAAGACCTATTAACAGGTCATGGGAAAGCTACTTCTCGCCGATTACGGCATCAGCATTTCGGAACTCAAAAAGAACCCGTCGGCCGCCATCCGCGCCGCCGACGGCGCGCCGGTTGCGATCCTCAACCGCAACACGCCCGAAGCCTATCTGGTCCCCGCCGAGGCGTGGGAGGAGATTATGGACGCGCTCGACGATATGCGGTTGGCCGAAATCGTGCGCGAGCGGGCAGGGCAAGAGGAAATCGAGGTCGCGATTGACGACCTATAAGCTGACCTTCCTTCGCGACGCGGAGAAGGAATGGAAAAAGCTCGACAAGACGGTCCAGACGCAATTTGCGAAAAAGCTGCGCGAACGGCTGGGCAATCCGCGCGTACCATCGGCGCGGCTGCACAACATGCCCGATTGCTACAAGATCAAGCTTCGCAAGGTTGGGTACCGGCTGGTCTATCGCGTCTTCGACGACCGCATTGTGGTGCAGGTCGTCGCGGTCGGCAAACGCGAGCGCAATGAAGCCTATGCGGCCGCAGCGCGCCGTATCTAGGGCCGGGCGGCTAAATCTCTGTTGACCCAATCGACCAGAATCGCCTGCGCCGCCGGAGTGTATGCCAGTTCATGCCCCGCCCCCGGCACCAGCACCGCCGTCGCATCGGGTTGCACGCGTCGCAGTCGCGCCAGATTGGCGGGCTTCACCAGCGTATCGCCGTCGCCGTGCATCAGGAATACGGGCGCCTTCACCCGCGCCAGCTTGCCGACATTGTCGAAGCGGTCGCGCACCAGCCCGCGCGGGACGAAGGCCATCGCCTCCCCCACGACATCGGGCAGGCTGGAAAAGCCCGACACGAGCATCAACGCCGCAACATCATGGCGCAACGCCATTTCGGTCGCCGGTCCCGATCCGATCGAGTTACCGACGACGATGATGTCGCGCGCCGCAACGCCCTCGGCCGCCAGCCAGCGCATCGCCGCCTCGCCATCGCGGTACAGCGCCGCCTCGCCCGGCGATCCGGGATTACCGCCATAGCCGCGATATTCGACGAGCAGCAGCCCGTTGCCGTTCGCCGCGAGCCCGCGCGTCGCCTCGATCGCGCCGAGCAGATTGTCGCCATTGCCGTGGAAGAAGAGGATGGTGCGCTGCCCCGGCTGGGCGGGGCGGTGGAAAGCGGAAAGCCGCAGCCCGTCGTCGGTCTGGGTGTGAACGAGCCGGAAGCCCGGCGGCGGCGCCTGCGGATATTGGCTCGGCGCCGGGAAAATCAGCCGCCGCTGCTGCGTGTAAAGCAGCGCCGTCGCCGCTACGACAAGAACGAGGACGAATAAACCAAGCTTGGCGAAGCTCACCCCCCACACGCCTTGAACAGCATCAGCGTCCGCTCGCGCGCCAGCTCGGCGCTCGGTTCGTGATAGTCCTTGCGCCGGTCGCTGTTGAAACCGTGCCCCGCCTCGTAAACGAAGATCTGCGCGGTCGGATGGTTCTGCGCGATCAGCGCCTCGACCCCCTCCATCGGGATGCCGCCGTCGAAGCGGCCGAAATGGGCGATCGCGGCGCAGCGCGGCGCCTCGTCCTTGAACATCGTCGGCACCAGGCTGCCATAATAGGCGCTCGCCGCGGCGACATCGGGGCTGATCTGCGCCATCCGCCACGCAACCGAACCGCCGTAACAAAAGCCGGTTATGAACACCGGGCCTTTCGATTTCAGCGCGTCGATGCACGTCTGCGCATCCTTCAGGCTCTGCTCGAATGGGTGCAGCTCGCGCGCCAGCTGCACCGCGCGCTCGAACTGCGGCCCCGAATAATCGCTCTCGAACCCCGGATGCTCGCGGTCGAACAGCGCCGGGGACAGCACCTCATACCCGTCGGCAGCATAGTCGTCGCACAGCTCGCGAATATGGTCGGTAACCCCGAAAATTTCCTGCACCAGCACCAGCCCGCCGCGCCGCTCTCCCTCGGGCTGCGCATGATAGACCGCGATCTCGGCGCCATCGTCCATCGCCATCCGAATCATCTCGCCCACCACTTGTCCTCTCTTCCTTTCGGCCCCGGACTTGATCCGGGGTTGCCGAAGCACGGTTCCCCTTGTCTGCGACCAATGAAGAAAGAACGACCCTTCGACAAGCTCAGAGCCTGCCCTCGCGAAGGCTTGGGCCGAACGGACAAGAGATAGCGATTTGAGTCCCCACCACCGCCTTGCATTGCAGCAAAATCGTTGCTAGGCGCGCCGCGACTTCGCTGCGGGGGATATTTCCGAATATCCGCTTAAAACCCGCGCGGCCCATCCCCCACGGGATCGTAGCAAAGGACTTTCACGCGTGGAGAATTCCGGCGGCATTCAAGGCAACATCACGGCGGGCCTCGCGGGCCGCTATGCGGTCGCTTTGTTCGATCTGGCACGCGAATCGAACGCGATCGACGCGGTCGCCAAAAGCCTCAGCGACCTGCGCGCGGGTCTCGCCGAATCGGCCGACCTGTCGGCGCTGATCGCCAGCCCGGTCGTCGGGCGCACCGATGCCGCCAATGCGGTGGGCGCGGTGGCCAAGGCGATGAAGCTCGATTCGCTGACCGCCAAATTCCTCGGCGTGCTCGCCGAGAATCGCCGTCTGGCTGACCTGCCCAAGATGATCGATGCGTTCGACGCGATCGTCGCCCATCATCGCGGCGAAGTGACCGCCAAGGTCACCAGCGCGCACCCGCTTTCCGCCGAGCAGCTCAAAGAGCTGACCGCGAACCTCAAATCCCGTGTCGGGCGCGACGTTTCCGTCGCGACGACCGTCGATCCCGCCATCCTCGGCGGCCTCGTCGTCCAGCTGGGCAGCCAGCTGATCGACGGCAGCATCCGTACCCGTCTCAACAGTTTCGCCCAGGCGATGAAGGGCTGAAAGCCCGTACGCCCAATTGCCCCGATGAAAGGCTAAACAATGGAAATCCGCGCCGCTGAAATCAGCAAGGTCATCAAGGACCAGATCGCCAATTTCGGCACCGACGCCACGGTCAGCGAAATCGGTCAGGTGCTGTCGGTCGGCGACGGCATCGCCCGCGTCCACGGCCTCGACAATGTCCAGGCCGGTGAAATGGTCGAATTCGCCAACGGCGTGCAGGGCATGGCCCTGAACCTCGAAGCCGACAACGTCGGCATCGTGATCTTCGGCAGCGACGCCGAGATCAAGGAAGGCGACCAGGTTAAGCGCACCGGCACGATCGTCGACGTCCCCGTCGGCAAGGGCCTGCTCGGCCGCGTCGTCGATGGCCTCGGCAATCCGATCGACGGCAAGGGTCCGATCAAGGCCGACAAGCGCATGCGCGTCGAAGTGAAGGCGCCGGGCATCATCCCGCGCACCTCGGTTCACGAACCCGTCCAGACCGGCCTGAAGGCACTCGACGCGCTCGTCCCCGTCGGCCGCGGCCAGCGCGAGCTGATCATCGGTGATCGCCAGACCGGCAAGACCGCCGTCGCGATCGACACCTTCATCAACCAGAAGGCCGCCAATGCGGGCGATGATGAGAGCA
>JAEMRT010000074.1:0-15109 GCA_016463225.1 Sphingopyxis sp.
GCAGGGAGGGGAGGGCTACCGCTTCCTTACAAACTCCGCACGCAGCACAAGCCCTTTGATCCCCTCATGCCGGCAGTCGATTTCCTGCGCGTCGCCGGTCAGGCGGATCGACTTGATCACCGTGCCGACCTTCAACGTCTGCCCCGCGCCTTTGACGGTCAGATCCTTGACCAGCACCACCGTGTCACCGTCGGCCAGCAAATTGCCGACCGCGTCGCGCACCTCGGGTCCGGCAGCGTCGGCGGCATCGCGTGCGGCGATGTCGCCCGCCGCCATCCATTCGCCGCTCGCCTCGTCATAGACATAATCATCGTCGGCCATGATGTTCCTTCAGGCAGGTTTGCGGAAGCGCAGGGTGAACTGGTCGGTCTTGCCGCGGATCGCGGGGTTGAAGACGTTCGTCGTGCGCGGATCGTCGGCGCGTTGGTAGAGGTCGCTCTCCGCTTCGAGTTGGAACCCGGCCTTGGTCAGCGCCGCGACGACCGCCGCCTTGTCGATGCGGTGCAGGCTGTCGGCCAGCGTTGTTCCCGTTCCGTCGGCGGCGCTATGGTCGACGATCACCAGCGTCCCGCCGGGTTTCAGCGCCGCGAACAGCGTCGCGCTCGCCTTTTCGCCGGTGCCTTCGGGAAAGGGTTTGAGATAGAGATCGTGGAAATTCTGCACCGTGATGATCGTGTCGAGCGGTTCGGCAAAGGCGGGCGCCGCGAACGGACCCGCGACCGCATCGACATTGGCATAGGCGGCATCGACCGCGGCCTGATCGGTGCCATATTGCGCCTTGAACGCGATGAACTCGGCGGGCTGGAAGGCGTGGACCTTGCCGGTCGGGCCAACGGCAGCGGCGAGCAGCCGGGTGACATAGCCGCCGCCCATGACGAAATCGCCGACCTGTTCGCCTGGGGCGATCTGCGCGAACGCCAGCAGCTCGGCGGGTTTGCGCGCCGCGTCGCGTTCACGGTCGGCGGCGGGGCGCGCCGGATCGGCGAGCGCGGCGGCATAGTCGGTCGCCGCGGCTTCTTTGGCGGCGAGGGGAGTCGCCGACAGGGCGAGCAGCAGGGCGAGGGTAAGTGGACGGATCATGGCATCGACTCCCGTGGTGTATCGCATCGGTATAACAGCATCGCGGCCCGTTCGCCGGTTTATTTGCATATCGCGATTTTGATGATAGGTTTCTTCGTGAAACTAAAAAGATCGGGAGAGTCGGGATGTTTGATCTGGTGATACGTGGCGGCACCGTCGTCGATGGTTCGGGCGGAGCGCCCTTTGTCGCGGATGTCGCGGTTGACGGCGATCGCATTGTCGCCGTCGGCGAGAATCTGGCCGCGGGGCGCGACGAAATCGACGCCAGCGGCAAGATCGTCACCCCCGGCTTCGTCGACGTCCACACCCATTATGACGGGCAGGCGACGTGGGATGCCGAAATGGCGCCGTCGAGCTGGCACGGCGTCACCACCGTCGTCATGGGCAATTGCGGCGTCGGCTTCGCCCCCGCCAAGCCTGATCGCCACGACTGGCTGATTTCGCTGATGGAAGGGGTCGAGGACATCCCCGGCACCGCGCTCGCCGAAGGCATGTCATGGGATTGGGAGACATTCCCCGAATATATGGACGCGCTGGAGAAATTGCCGCGCACCGTCGATGTCGCGTGCCACGTCCCGCACGGCGCGGTGCGCGCCTATGTGCTTGGCGACCGCGAGAAACCCGGCGCAATCCCCACCGATGCCGACATCGCCGAAATGTCGCGCATCGTCGAGGAAGGCATCCGCGCCGGCGCGCTCGGTTTCTCGACCAGCCGCACCGTGCTCCACAAATCGATCGACGGCGAGCTTGTCCCCGGCACCACCGCGACCGCCGAGGAGCTGATCGCGATCGGCCGCGCGATGGGGCGCGTCGGTTATGGCGTGTTCGAGATGGCGAGCGACCTCAAGCGCGAGTGGAACGAGTTCCAGTGGATGGGCGACCTCAGCCGCGAAACCGGGCTGCCGGTGACCTTCGCGGCGCTGCAGTCGATCGCCAAGGAACTGCCGCTCGAGGAGCAGATTGCGGAAATGCGGCGCCAGAATGCGACCGGCGCCAACATCGTCGCGCAGATCGCGCTGCGCGGCAACGGCATCATCATGGCGTGGCAGGGGACGGTGCATCCGTTCCGTTTCAAGCCGGCGTGGAACGAGATCATCGACCTGCCGTGGGATCAGCAACTCGCAAAGCTGAAAGACCCGGCGTTCAAGGCGCGGATGATTGCCGAGGAGAATGTCTGGCCCGAAAGCGACATCATCGACTTCCTGAAAATCGTCGCGCTCGGCTGGCCGGTGCAGTTCGAAATGGACCCCGATTTCAATTACGAGCCGAAGATGGACGAAAGCATCATGGCGCGCGCCACCGCGGCGGGCATGTCGCCCGACGAATATGCCTATGAGCTGCTGATGAAGGACGACGGCAAAGGCTTCATCTATTTCCCGATCCTCAACTACCGCGACGGCAACCTCAATTTCCTCGAGGATTTGCAGCATGCCGACGATACGGTGAACAGCCTGTCCGACGGCGGCGCGCACTGCGGGACGATCTGCGATGCCGCGTCGCCGACCTTCATGCTCCAGCATTGGGTGCGCGACCGCGCGGGCAAGCGGATCGCGCTCGAACATGCGGTGAAGCGCCAGTGTCGGGATACGGCGCTGCTCTATGGCCTCGAAGATCGCGGCGTGCTCGCCCCCGGCTATCTCGCCGATTTGAATGTGATCGATATGGACGCGATCAAGCTCGGCAAGCCATGGCTCGCCTTTGACCTGCCCGCGGGCGGCAAACGTCTGCTGCAAAAGGCCGATGGCTATATCGCGACGATCAAGTCGGGCGAAGTCACCTTCCGCGACGGCGCGATGCAGGGGCCGACACCCGGCGGCGTGATCCGCGGCCCGCAGCGCGTCGAAATGGCGATGGCGGCGGAATGATGCGGGCGGTCCAGCTTCGCGCACCTGCTTCGCTCGACAATCTGACGTTGACCGATCTGGCCGACCCCGGCGATCCGGGGCCGGGCGAGATCCGGGTGCGGCTGACCGCGTCGTCGCTCAACTTTCATGATTATGCCGTCGTCATGGGCATGATCCCCGCCGCCGACGGGCGCATCCCGATGTCTGACGGCGCCGGGACGGTCGAGGCGGTGGGCGAGGGGGTCACGCAATTCCAACCCGGCGACACCGTGGTGTCGATCTTCTTCCCCGACTGGATCGACGGCGCCCCGCCCGCGACGGCGTTTCGCGGCGTACCGGGCGACGGCATCGACGGTTATGCGCGGGAGGTGGTGGTGACGCCGCAGCATTGGTTCACGCGCGTGCCGCAGGGGTACAATGCCGCCGAAGCCGCGACCCTGACCTGCGCCGGGCTGACCGCATGGCGCGCGCTGTTCGTCGATGGCGCGGTGCGGCCGGGCTCGACGGTGCTGGTGCAGGGCAGCGGCGGGGTGTCGGTGTTCGCGCTGCAATTCGCCAAGGCCGCGGGCGCGCGGGTGATCGCCACGAGCTCGTCCGATGCCAAGCTGGAACGGTTGAAGGCGCTCGGCGCCGACGAACTGATCAATTACAAGGATGTGCCGGCGTGGGGTGCAAAGGCGCTCGAACTGACCGGCGGGGTCGGGATCGATACCGTCGTCGAAATCGGCGGCGCGGGAACGCTCGACCAGTCGATGATGGCAACCCGCGTCGGCGGCCATGTCGCGCTGATCGGCGTCCTCGCGGGCTTCGCCGGACCGGTGCAGACCGCGCTGCTGATGGCGAAAAACCTGCGGGTGCAAGGGCTGACGGTGGGCAGCCGCCAGCAACAGCTCGACATGATCGCCGGGATCGAAGCAAACGGCATCCGCCCGATCATCAGCGACCATTTCCCGCTCGAGCGATTGGCCGATGCGTTCCGGCATCAGGCGGCGAATGGGCATTTCGGGAAAATTGCGGTGGATATTTAGGGCGGTTTAAACCCCGCTGCCATGCCCCGCGTCGCCATGGCGGATGCTGACGCGTTTGACGCCATATTCGGCGCCCCAGCGGTCGGTCATCTGGGCGCGGATCGCCCAGAGTTCGGGGAAGAAGCGGTGCCGCGCGCCGGCGTCGAGCAGGTCCACCGCGCGACCGCTGATCGCTTTCGATCCCATGCCGATCGAGCGGTGGACGAGATAGATGTGGTGGGCGCGGAATTTCTGGAACAGCTCGTCGAACTCGATCAGCGCTTCGGCGACCATATAGGCTTCGTCGTGGGCATAGCCGGTGTCGTAAATGTCGGTGAGGGTGCGGGCCTGCGGATCAAGATATTTGGCGCGGTAGGTGTCCCATAGCCCGGCGGGCAGGGTGAGCAGCATCTGGAACCCGGGGCTTTCCTGCCCCGACCCGTTGCCGAGCTGGAGCCGGATCGCCTGATAGTCATAGGGGCTCATCGTTTCGATCAGCGCCAGCTGGTCGGTCATCATCCGCAGCAGCATATGGACGCGGCCGAACAGGGTGATGGCGCGCATGATCTGGCCGTCCCGCAAATGCTGGTCGATTTCGGCGAGGGTGAAGGCGGCGAGCTTCATCCACAATTCTTCGACCTGATGGACGATCTGGAATTGCAGTTCGTCGGGGGTCACAAGGGTAGCGAGCGGTTTCTGGCAGTCGAGCAGGCGGTCGACCGCGAGGTAAACGCCATAGTCCTTGAGGACGGGGGCTTCGAGGCGGGTGTGGATGTCGGTTTTGCCGAGCATGGGGATTCTCTTGCAAAAAATGGCACGGTTGAGCGGATCGGTGCGATCAGCCGTGCGGATACACCCCCGCCGGGGGGCGCCGTGGCGATCCCGATTGGCCGAGCTACAGCAAGGGCGCGGCGCCCGTCATTTGGTCAGCAGGTTCGCGGGCAGCGTCGGTTCGCTGATCAGTCTGGCCATCCGCCGCCACATCTCGTCGCGGCCCGGCTTGCCGCGTTCGACGTGCGCGCGCACCATCGCTTCGCCAAGGCCATAGTTGATGACATAGCTGCGATATTGATCGGTGAAGCTGACCGATTGTTCGGCGCGCTTGGGTGAGACGAGCATATATTTCTGGGTCAGCGCCACCGCGGCCGGTCGGTCGATGACGCCGTCGAGATATTGCTGTGCGATGGTGAGCCGTGCGCCGCCCAGCGCGTTGATCGCTTTGAGCAGCTGCCAGTAGCGATCATCCGACGGCACCGCGATTTCGGCGAGCGGCATCAGCACGTCGCGCTCGGTCTCGGCCTTGCTGGCTTCGGGAAAGGCGAGGTCGATGCCGTAATTGGCGGTCCCCTCGGCGATCAGGCTTTGCGGGCTGTAGAGCGGATAGACGCTGAATTCGGCCCAGCCGCGCTCCCTGACCAGCTTTTCCTCAAGCTTCATGTTCAGCAGGTGGTGGCCGGGATAACCTTCGTGACACCCCAGATCGAGCGCGCGTGACAGGCGGATCGGCAGGTCGGTGTTGACCTGGATCAGGCTGCGGTAGCCGCCCTGATAGTAGTTATACCCGCTCCAGCTTTTGCCGGTGACGAATTCCAGCCGGAAACTCTCACCCTCGGGCATCGGGATATGCGCGAGGCTGCGGCCGCGGCAGCGCGCGATTGCGACGTCGAAGACTTTTTGCAGCCGGTCCTGGGGGATGGTGAAGCGATCGAGATAGGCCTCGACGCGCCCCGCGAGCGGACCGTCGCCGGGAACGAGCGCCTCGACGGCGGCGAGATGCTGGTCATAGCTGGCGAGCGGTTTCAGCTGCGGGCGGACCCCGAACAGCCGTTCGGCCTCATCGGCGAAGGCAAAGCGCGTGCCCTCCATCATCATCAGCCGCGTTTCGGCGGCGCGCAGCTGGGCGCGCAGGAAGGCGGCGCGGCGGCGATCGAGCGGGTCGGACAGGCGGCGCGTGATGGCGTTGAGCCGCGCGGTCAACTCGCGGGTCGCCGCGAGCAGGGCGGGCTTGTCGCGCGGTGCGGCCTCGGCCGCGATCTTGAGCTCGGCAGGCCCGTAATAGGCGTCGATATAGCCGTCCTCGTGGGTGCCGATCTCGAGCGTCAGCCGGAGGTATGTTGCGGCGATATCGTTCAGCGCCTGCGCCGAGGCCGGGGCGCGGCGCACGTCGATCGCCGCGACGTCGGACGTGCCGGGCGCACGCGCGGTCTGGCGCGTCGCGCAGCCGGACAGGATGGTGGCGGCGACCAGCGCCAGCGTTATCGATCGGTGCATCACGCGGGTACCGGCTCCCTGTCTTCGGACGTGTCTCCGACATCGCCGTCGGCGGCAATCTCGGCGTCGGACTCCCGTTCGACCGCATCATGCCCGGGGTGGAGCGGAGCAAAGCGCAGCACGGCAAAGCCGACCAGCGCCGCGGCGAGCGACCCCATCAAAATCCCGATCTTCGCTTCCTCGATCAGCAGCGCGTTGCCCGGAAAAGCGAGGCCGCCGATAAACAGGCTCATCGTGAAGCCGATGCCGCACAGCATCGCGACGCCATAGATTTGCAGCCAGGTCGCGCCGCGCAGCTTGCCGGCAATGCCCAGTTTGACCGCCAGCCAGACGCTGCCGAAAATGCCGATCTGCTTGCCGAGGAACAGCCCTGCCGCGATGCCGAGCGGCAGCGGCGCGAACAGCTGGTCGGCGGTCAGCCCGCCGACATCGACCCCGGCGTTGGCAAAGCCGAACAGCGGTACGATCGCAAAGGCGACCCATGGATGCAGACCATGTTCGAGCCGGTGGAGCGGCGAAGTCTGGCTGTCGGGCGCTCCCGGGGTGCGCTCGAACGGGATCGCCATCGCGGCCAGCACGCCGGCGATCGTGGCGTGGACGCCCGACAGCAGCACCGCGTACCAGAGGAAGAGAAACGCAAGCAGATAGAGCGGCAGGCTTTTGACCCCGAGCCGGCCCATGGCAAACATCGCGCCGAGGATTGCCGCCGCAGCGGCGAGGGCGAGCAGATTGATCTTGGCGGTATAGAAGAGCGCGATGATCGCCACCGCGCCCATGTCGTCGACGATGGCAACGGTGACGAGGAACAGCTTGAGCGACGTCGGCGCGCGGCGGCCGAGCAGCGCGAGCACCCCCATCGCAAAGGCGATGTCGGTGGCGGCGGGGATCGCCCAGCCTTGCGCCAGCCCCGGCGTCGATCCGGCGAAGATCAGGTACAGTGCCGCGGGCACCGCCATCCCCGCCGCTGCCGCGATGAACGGCAGCCGCCGCCGGTCCCAGCTGGCGAGCCGCCCGTCGACGAACTCGCGCTTGATCTCCAGCCCGACGAGCAAGAAAAAGACCGCCATCAGGCCGTCGTTAATCCACAGATGGACGGTCATCGCACCCAGCTTGTCGGACAGCACCGGGCCGGTCACCGCGTGGATCGCCTCGTGATAGACAGTGCCGAGCGACGAATTGGCGACAATCATCGCCATAATGGCGGAGAAAATGAGCAGCATCCCGCCGGCGCTCTCGCTTTCGAGAAAGTCGCGGATCGCCGAACGAGGCGGAAAACTGCCGTTCATGGGTCGATTATGTCTCACAGGCCATGGGGGATTGGCGGTGTCCTAGCTCCATGCGTCCAGCTTTACAAATTCACCTCGTGCATTAGCAATATCGGCGTGGGTGGCATGGCGCCACGGTGGCACGAGGCTGGTGGGTGGCGCTATCGACCGTATGGCTGGAATGGCTGGTGCTGGGGGCCAGCCACGAACTGATGCTGTTCGCATCGGTGGGTATCTTGCTGATCGGCCTCGACGACCTGTTGTTCGATGCCTTGTGGTTGGGGACGCGCGGCGAGCGTCAGGCGCGCCCGACCGGCAAGCCGCCGCTGGCAGGTACCATCGCCGTCTTCATTCCGGCGTGGGACGAACATCGCATATTGGCCGCGATGCTGCGCCGCTCGCTGGCTGCGTGGGAAGGCGAGAACGTCCGCATCTACATCGGCTGTTACCCCAATGACGCCGCGACGCTCTTTGCGATCTCGCCGCTGGTCGCCAGCGATCGCCGCTTGCGGCTGGTGGTCAATGAGCGCGAGGGGCCGACAACGAAGGGCGACAATCTCAATCGGCTGTGGGCGGCGCTGGGCAAGGACGAGCGCGCCGAGGGTATGCGCTTTGCCGCGATCGTCCTCCACGATGCCGAGGATCATGTCCATCCCGGCGAGATTGCGCTGTATCGACGCCATTTGAACGACGCCGCGATGGTGCAGATCCCGGTGGTGCCGATCATCGCGTGCGGGGCGCGGTGGATCGGCGGTCATTATGGCGACGAGTTTGCCGAGGCGCATGGCAAGGAGCTGGTCGTCCGCTCGCGGTTGGGTATGCCGCTGCCGTCGGCGGGGGTCGGCTGCGCGTTGACGCGCCATACGCTCGCGTTGCTGGCGCTCGAGCGCGGCGGCGATCCCTTTCGCTGCAACAGCCTGACCGAAGATTATGAGCTTGGCATGGTGATCGGCGCTTATGGTCTGCGCACGCGGTTTGTCGACGAGACGGGGCTTGCGGGCGACCGGGTCGTGTCGCGCGGTGCCTTCCCTGATCGCGCCGACGCTGCGGTGCGGCAAAAGGCGCGGTGGATCGCGGGGATTGCACTGGCGGGATGGGACCATCTCGGCTGGCCCGGGTCGCGGCGCGACGGGCCGACGGTTCAGCCCAGCCGTATCTGGCTCGCCCGCTGGATGTTGTGGCGCGATCGCCGTGCGCCGCTCGCTGCGCTGATCCTGCTGGCGGCCTATGCCGGGATGCTGCTGACCGCGTTCGGCTGGGCTGGGCAAGTCTTGTTCGGCTGGGAGGCTGTGGCCGTAAGCGACGGGATACGCATGCTGCTGGCGCTCAACGCGCTGTTGCTGGTCTGGCGGCTGGCGATGCGCAGCCTGTTCGCCGGGCGATGCTATGGATGGCGCGAGGCAGCCTGGGCCGTGCCGCGCGCTTTTGTCGCCAACGTAATAGCGATGCTGGCGGCGCGGCGCGCGATGTTGATCTACTGGCGAATACTGCGGTCGGGCGAAGTCGTGTGGGACAAGACCGAGCATCGCGAAAGCGACATGCCCACCGACGTTGTCGCCGCGCCGGTGGTGGGTCGTTGAGCATGCAGCGGCTCGCCATCGGGCGCGATGCGCGGCCGCTGCGCTTTCTGCTTCTGTGCGTGGGCGGCTGGACCATGCTGCGTGTTGCAGCGCATTGGAGCCCCGACGTCGCGCCGCCGCTGCCCGAAGTCGGAACGCCGCTCTGGTCGGTGCCGACGCCTCTTGCGGCGACCGGTTGGGCGCTCGGCAGGACTGCGCACGCCGCCGCGCCGATCGGCAGGCAGCCGGCCGGGCGATGGGGTCAGTCGAAGGTACCGGGATTGGTCGACGCGTCTTCTTCGATCGCGACGGTGAGCGCCCCGTTGGTGCCCGAATCGGGCAATTCTTCGGCTGGCAGAGAGGGCACTGCCGATCGCCACAGCCTGCGCGCCGTGTTGATCGCGCGGCTGTTACCGCAGCCCCCCGGCGGCACGGCGCGATCGGCCATGCCGCGCACGATGACTGACTGGTTTCCGCCAACCACGGCCACGCACGCCGAGCCGGGGCAGGGGAGGCCATTCTGGATGCGGCGGCAGATGGCTGGCTGGTCGCTCGGCGGTTGGCTCTATCTGCGTGACGGCGGGCTGATCGCCCCCGGCGGCATTACTGCGGCAAGCCAACTCGGCGGCAGCCAGGCGGGATTGCGGCTTGGCTATGGTTTTGGCGACACCGGTCGCGTGCGCGCCTATGGCCGCGCGACAATCGCGGTGCGGCGTCCCGCGCAGCGCGAGCTGGCCTTCGGGCTGGCCTTTGCGCCGGTGGGACATTGGCCGGTCGATGTCGCGGTCGAGCAGCGGGTTGCCGTGGGGAGAGCGGGGCGCACAGCGCTGGCCGCGATGGTCAGCGGCGGTGTCGGCGACGTCGTGCTGCCGCACGGGTTCCGGCTCGAAGCCTATGGGCAGGCGGGCATCGTCGGGGCGCGGCGGCGCGACGGGTTTGCCGATGGGGCGATTGTGATCGACCGCCGGCTTGGGCCAGACGAGAGTTCGCCGCTGCGGGTCGGCGCGCTAGCGGCGGGCGCTGTGCAGCCGGGCGCGGCGCGCGTCGATGTCGGACCGCGGCTGACTTTGCGCCTGCCCGATGTTGGCGAAGGCAGCCGGATCGCGCTCGACTGGCGCCAGCGCATCGCGGGCGACGCGCGCCCCGCCAGCGGGCTTGCGCTGACGCTCGCCAGCGACTTTTAAGCCGCCGCAAAAATAGCGGTTCAGCCGATTCCCCGCCCCGGAAAAATGGTCTAGGGTCATGGGACTCGGCGCAGTTTTACGCCGCAGACGCATGTTTCGAGGCCCATGGACCTTTACCTTCCTGTCGCCAATCTGTCGGTCAATGCCCTGGTCATCGTCTTGCTTGGCGGCGGCGTCGGGTTTTTGTCGGGGATGTTCGGGGTCGGCGGCGGGTTCCTGACCACGCCGCTGCTGATCTTCTACGGCATCCCGCCGACCGTCGCCGCGGCATCGGCCGCGACGCAGGTCACGGGGGCGAGCGTGTCGGGGGTGATGGCGCATCTCGAACGTGATGGCGTCGACTTGCGGATGGGCGCGGTGCTGGTGGCAGGGGGCCTGATCGGGTCGCTGATTGGCGCCGGTCTGTTCGAACTGCTCACAGCGTGGGGGCAGATCGATACGGTGATTTCGATCCTGTATGTGGCGTTGCTCGGGACGGTCGGGACATTCATGGGGCGCGAGGCGTGGGGCAGCTTTCGCGCCGCGCAGGCCGGATTGCCGGCGCCAGCGCGCAAGCGGCGGCATCATCCGATGGTCGCCAATTTGCCGCTGCGCTGGCGCTTCTATCGCTCGGGCCTCTATATCTCGCCGTTGGCGCCGCTGTTGCTCGGGATGATCGGCGGGGTGCTGACAATGCTGCTCGGGGTTGGCGGCGGGTTCATCATGGTTCCTGCGATGCTGTACCTGCTTGGCATGGGGACGCAGGTCGTCGTCGGCACCTCGCTGTTTCAGATCCTGTTCGTGACGATTGCGACGACGATGGTCCACGCTTTGACGACGGGAGCCGTCGACATCGTGCTGGCGGCGCTGTTGCTGCTGGGCAGCGTCGTCGGCGCGCAGTTCGGGGCGCGCTTCGCGCAAAAGGCGCGGCCTGAATATCTGCGGCTGGCGCTGGCGGTGATCGTGCTGCTGGTCGCGCTGCAAATGGCGGTCGGGCTATTCATCCGCCCCGATGAAATCTATTCGGTGCAATGACCGGGTTGCGTGCCTCGGTTCTGATGATCTTCGCGCTGATGTTTGCGCCGGTCGCGGCGCAGGCGGCCGATCCGCGACTTGTACCCGACGTGTCGAGCCGCGCGATCGACATTCAGTACAGCTTTACCGGCGAGGAATTGCTGCTGTTCGGCGCGATCCTCTATCCCGGCCAGCGGCTGCCCGACGACCGCGCCGACATTGTCGTCGTGTTGAAGGGTCCGATGCGCCCGATCGTGCTGCGCGAAAAGCGCCGCGTTGCCGGGATATGGGTCAACGCCAGCAGCATCCGCCTGCGCACCTCGCCCGGTTTCTACGCGATCGGATCGTCGCGCCCGATCGACAAGCTGGTCGACGAACGCACCGCGGCGATCTTTGAGCTCGGGCTCGCCAATCTGTCGATGTCGCCGACGGAGTTCTCGGAAGCGACCAAGCTCGAACGCTTCGAAGCCGGCCTGACCGACCTCTATCGCCGTCTTGGCCTTTTCTATGAAAATCCGGCGGCGGTCGAGATTACCGAGGGCGTGCTTTATCGCGCCCGCATTCCGGTGCCCGCGCGCGTCCCGGTCGGTACCTATCGCGCCGAAACCTTTCTGATCAGCCGCGGCCGCGTGCTGGCAGTTGCGTCGCGCGACGTCCAGATCCGCAAGGCCGGGTTCGAACGCTTCGTCGCGCTGGCGGCGCAGCGCCACGGCTTTCTCTACGGCTTGACCGCGGTCATCTTGTCGCTGCTGCTCGGCTATGCTGCATCGGCGATTTTCCGCCGTCGTTGAGCCACCTTTAACCTATATTTACTCTCGTCTGCGATACCCGCGTCCGGGACCATTTTTCAGGCGGGGCGTTTTGATGGATATGCAGGGTGGCGGATTTCCCGCCGGAGATTCGACCGCGGCACAGCATGTTCGACTTGCGGGCGGCGGCGCCGCGGCGTCGGTAGCGCCGGCGATCAACCATCATCGCGACGATCTGATGATCGGCGAAGTGATCGACATTTCGGGCTCTGCCTCGCGCATCCTGCTCGATGCCGCGACGATCGGCAAACTGGCGGCGTCGAGCGACGCGGCGGTGGCGATGGCGGGACAGGTCGGCGCGCAGGTCAAGGTCCGCGTCGGCAATATCTGGCTGATCGCCAGCATCCGCGACCAGCAATTGCACGAACGCAGCGAGGGGCTGATCCTCGCGACGATCGACTTCCTCGGCGAAGGCGAAGAGGAAAAGATCACCGGCCGCATCTCGAACTTCCGCCGCGGCGTCACCCGCTATCCGATTCCGGGCAGTCAGGTGTTCGCGGCGACCAGCGCCGACCTCAAACAGATTTATGCCGCCGACGAACGCGCGCATGTCGAAATCGGCACCGTCTATCCGACCAAGGATATTCGCGGCTCGCTCTATGTCGATGCGATGCTCGGCAAGCATTTCGCACTGCTCGGATCGACCGGTACGGGTAAATCGACCAGCGCCGCGCTGATCCTCCACAAGATTTGCGAACTCGCGCCGCAGGGCCATATCGTGATGATCGATCCGCACGGCGAATATTCGGCCGCGTTCAAGGGCATCGGCGCACTGTTCGACGTCGATAACCTCGCCATGCCCTATTGGCTGATGAATTTCGAGGAACATTGCGAAGTGTTCGTGACCGCCGAAGGGCGTGACCGTCAGGCTGATTGCGACGTGCTGTCGCGCTGTCTGTTGCAGGCGCGCACCAAGAACCGGCTGGCCGAAGGCATGACCAAGATCACGGTCGACTCGCCGATCCCCTACCTGCTTTCCGACCTGCTCAGCATCCTGACCAACGAGATGGGCAAGCTCGACAAGGCCACTTCGTCGGCGCCGTTCATGCGGATCAAGGGCAAGATCGAAGAAATGCGCGCCGACCCGCGCTATAATTTCATGTTCTCGGGCATGCTCGTCGCCGACACGATGGCGGGCTTCCTCGGCAAGATTTTCCGTCTGCCGTCGGATGGCCGGCCGATTTCGATCATCGACGTGTCGGGGGTGCCTTCGGACATTACCGGCGTCGTCGTCGCGGTGCTGTCGCGCCTGACCTTTGACTATGCAATCTGGTCGCGCGGCGAGCCGCAGCGCCCGATCCTGCTCGTCTGCGAAGAAGCGCACCGTTATATTCCGTCGAAAGACGTCGGCAGCGGGCAGGCGGTGCGCAAGATTCTGGAACGGATCGCCAAGGAAGGCCGCAAATATGGCGTGTCGCTGGGGCTGATTACCCAGCGTCCATCCGATCTGGCCGAAGGCGTGCTGTCGCAGTGTGGCACGATCATTTCGATGCGCCTCAACAACGAGCGCGACCAGCACTTCGTGAAGGCGGCGATGCCCGAAGGCGCGCGCGGGTTCATCGACTCGATCCCGGCGCTGCGCAACCGCGAATGCATCGTGTGCGGCGAAGGCGTGTCGATCCCGATCCGCGTCTATCTCGACACGCTGGAAGAGGACAAGCGGCCCGCGTCGAGCGATCCGCTGTTCTCGAAGCTGTGGAAAGAAACCGGCGGCGAGGCAGAGATCCTCGAGCGGGTGGTCAAGCGCTGGCGCAGCCAGGGGCGGTGATATTTCTCCCCTCCCTTGCAGGGAGGGGAGCAGAACCGGCCTATTTGGCCGTCGGCGGTTCCCACAATTCGATCGGATTGCCCTCGGGGTCGTGGACGCGCGCGAACCGGCCGATAGCGGGGTCGTTCCATTCGTCCCTGGTGATCACCTCGTCGCCCGCTTCGTGAAACGGGGCGAGCACCGCGTCGATGTCGTCGACGCGCAGGTTGATCATAAACTGGCGATCGGCAGCGAAATAATCGGTGTCGGCCTTGAACGGCGCAAACACCACCGGCCCGGCGGTGACGTTCCACGTCCATTCGTCGATCGGCCCGGTGTCGTCGGCGTTGCAGCCGGCGCCGATGCCCAGCCGTTCCTTATACCAGGCGTTCAGCGCGTCGGGGTCGCATGCCCGGAAAAACAGTCCGCCAATGCCTTTGACATGTCCCATGAAAGCCTCCTTGCCGTGTGGCAGGCAGGCTAGCCTGATCGCGTCAGCGTTTCCACTCCCCGCTGCCGCGGAATTCTTCGCGGACCTGCCCCGACTGGTTGAGCCGTGGATCGGCGTAGGTGGGCGCCGGAGCTGGCACGGCGATGGGCGACGACATGACGGGGGCGCTCGGAGCCATGGCGCCGGGCAGCGGCGCCGCGGCGACATCGGGCAGCGGCGCGCCGGGGCCGCCGAGCATCGGCGCGGGGCCGGCGCCGGGAGCGATGCCCTGACCCTTCAGGATCGCAAGCTGCTGCGCCAGTGGCAGATAGGGGCCGGGCACCGGCTCGCGGCCGAGGTACGGCGCACGGAACGCGTCGGGCATGCCCCAGCGGCCGCGCCAGCGGTGGAAGATGTGCGCGCCGACGATGTTGGTCATCACCAGGCTCTTGCCCCAGCGCGGCCAGATCGCCTGGGTGTGATAATGGGTCGCGAGGCCGACCTTGGGGAAAACATAGCCCCCCAGCGCCGCCGACGCGACGCGGCTGGCGCGCAGCCAGTTGGGCTTGCTGGGTGCGCGCGCCATGGCGCCGTCGCAGCTGAAGGTAAACTGGCACACGCCGGCGCGCTGCGATCCCTGAAACACGACGCCGCACACGGTGTTCGGGAAGCTCGGGTGGCGGACGCGGTTGATGACGGTTTGGGCGACGCCGCGCATGCCGTCGTCGGTTTCCGACGCGGCCTCATAATAGATGGCGGCGGTCAGACAATAATGCGCGCGTTCGCGGTCGAGCGCGGTGACACCGCGAAAGACATAGGGCTTGGCGGGCGGGCCGACAAAGGCTTCGTCGCGCAGCAGCGCGGGGTCGGCAGGCGGGAGGGCGGCGGCATCGCCAAAGCCGACGCTGGCGGGATCGGGC
>JAEMRT010000074.1:15119-21324 GCA_016463225.1 Sphingopyxis sp.
CTCATAATCCCCGGCATTCATGATCGCCCAGCGCGCGGGGTCATAGGCGCGGAAATCGAGCGGCACCGAGACGCTATAGGGGCCAAACACGGCGGGCGCGCGCAACTGCCCGCTCGACAGCAGGAACGCCAGACACGCCACCGTCATCACCGCGACGATCGCGGCCCAAAAGGCGCGCCCCGGCCCCGCCGGTTTTTCCGGCACCGGGTCGCGCCACGTCGAGCGGGCGGTCAGGTTGAGTTCGGGCTTCATCAATCATCAAATTCCGTCGCCCCTTCCGACGCCGATTCGCGCGGATGGATGCCAATCTGCCTTATACGCTTAAACGCCAACAAAATGTTGCAGCATGAAATGGTTGTTCCGCGGCGGAACGGGCGGGACGACGGGCCTTAACGCAAAACTAGTCGTCGTCGCACCGGGTGAGCCGCGACACGAACTGCCCGTTCCCGGGCCTCAACTGGCGCCAGTCGAGCGTTTTGCCGTCGGGTGAGAGGAAGAACTCTTCGGTCGATTCCCATTCTTCGCCGCCGCCCGAATTGCGGGCATCGATCGTGATGCGCGCTCCATTGTTGGCCCGCTCCAGGTGGGTTACGAGCATTTCGCCTTCGGCCTGATGCACGCCCGCGCCGTCGATCGACAGGACTTCCAGCGAGCCGTCTAACGTGCAGGCACTTGGTGACGCCGCCCATCGGTCGTGGAACGCTACCGGAATTTGATCTGCCGACGCCGGCATGGACGTCGCGCCGGCATCCGGATCATCGGCGGAATCATCGGCCGGCTCGCCGTCGGACGTCGCAACGAACAGCGTCAGCCGACCGCCGCCCTTCGGGCGCATCGCGGTGACGAATAGCTGGAAGGTGCCGTTGACGAGATTCGCGTGCGCGCCGTCATCACCGAACTCGACGGCTGCCTTGCCAATTTCGGCGCGATGCGTCTTGTCGCCGAAATAGTTGTCGGGGCTGTCGCCGGTCTGGTTTATGCCGCGAACGTGAAAATTATACCGGTTCTGCTTCAATATGGCGGCAGGTTCCGACAATGTCGTCCCCGCGCTGCTGACCCGGTCTTCCGCGCCGATCATCACGGTATATTCGGTAACATATTCCAGATCGTCTCCCGATCCCGGGGCCTGTGCCTGCGCCGCAAAAGGCAGGGCGATGGCGGCGGCCATACCGCCGAACATTGTCGAAAATGCCCTCATCATTTCGGTCCCCACAAGATCTGGCACCGGTCACCCTCGGTGAAATAATCCTCGAGGACGCCGCCCCGGAAACCGAGCGTTACATCGCAGTGAAACTGGTTTTCGCGCTTCTCCATATAGGCGGTCTTGCCCACCTGTCCGACCTGCGCATCGTAGCTTTCGCTATGGGTCCGGCGATAGACCAGGGCGCTCAGGTTGCCGCGTTTGGTGCGGCTTGTCGGGGGCCCCCATGCCGACGTCAACTCGGCCTCGCTTCGGCCGATCCATTCTTCCAGCGCGGGGGCGACCTCTTTTTCGCGCTTCAGACGGTCCTTGCGGAGTTTCTGCGATGCGGCGATCGTGTCGGCATCGCGCTGGCTCCGCTCGGCCATCGCGCTGGCCTGGGCCACCAGCGCCTGCTTTTCCTTCATGATCTTTTCGACCTGGGCGTTCTGGTCGGCGATCGAGACGTTGCTGCTGTAGGCGGGGCGCTTGCCGTCGGTCCACAATTTCTCCCACGCCGCGTCGACGACCTTGGGCAGGCTGATCGGTCCCATATAGATGAAGTTGCGCGGATCGTTGTTCGCCTCGCGCTCGCTGGCGCGCTGCGCCGCGCGTTTCCCGCCCTTGTCGCAACCGAAGGTGATGATCTGATGTTCGGTGACATTGGCCGGGGCATGGTCGGCCACATCGGGGCCGCGGCGCAACGCGCCGGTCCGCGGGCTGATCTGCACCATGTCGATGCTCAGCGTCTTGCGCTTGCAGTCGATATGATAGTTGGCGGTCGACCAGTCGGGCGCCGACGGCGCTTCATAGACGGTGGTCGCCTCGACCTTGAAGCGCGTATCGCTGTTGAACTCGGGCGAGATAAAATCCTCGTCGATCGTCGTAAAGGTCCGGTTCGGCCGGTCGCCGCCGGTATAGACGAGCCATTGGTTGGCGTGCGCGGGGGCGGCTGCCCCCAGTGCGAGCAGGGCTACGGCGAGCGCGGATTTTGTCTGCATGATGCGGCGAAGGTTGGCTGGCATGGCGGTTCCGTTTGCTGGCGGGTGAATGGCTGCGGTCGCGGTTTTGCATGTCCGGAGCCCGGCGGGCTGTGACGGCTCGCACAGTCATCGTCCGGGCCAAAATTCTCTCGGCTTGTTAAATGCATAGACGATGCGCCGGGCGCAATCCCGTATTTGGGCTGACGCGGCGATAATGGAATTTGCCGCGTTCAGCAGGCCTAACCCGCGATGCGTTCGCGCGTCGCAGCGCCGACGAGGGCGCGGATCTGGAAAAGCAGATCAAAGTCGAGCTGGTTGGGTTTAGGCGGCGCCGATCGATGCGGCTGACGGACGTGCCGCCAGGGCGAAATATCGGCTCATGCCGCGGCGTACGCGATACGCGTCGATGCGGTCGGCGTAATGGCCGGGCAGGTCAAAATCGGCATGGTGCGCACTGGCGCCGCGTCGGCTGCCGACGGCCATCAGCGCCATCTGGTGCCGGTAAAAAAGCTCGTTCATATCCATTGGATCATCCTTTGGGGCAGGAGCGAGCTTGGTGCCGAGCGAACGGCGAATGGTCCGGCCCGGCGCCCCAGGGACGCCGGGCCGGAGTTCATTCATGCAGGCTGAAGATTGACAGCCGAGGTCTTGCCGCGCTGGTCGGTTTCCAGCTCGTAAGAAACGCGCTGTTCCTTGTTCAGCGTCGACATGCCGGCGCGCTCGACGGCAGTGATGTGGACGAAGCTGTCGCCCGAACCATCTTCATTGGCAATGAAACCATAGCCTTTGTCGCTGTTGAAGAATTTTACGGTGCCGATGGGCATGGGATGTTTCCTTTCACGAAAACAGATAATCAACCGGCAAAAGCGCCGGAGGAGCTGGTAGCGCGTGAAGGGAAGTATCAGCCTGTAGGCATCAAATTTCCGTCGCAGGCGACGTTAGCGATACTGGACTGCAACAAATCTGGCGAAAAGTCAAGCTTTTGCGCCGGTCGTCGAAGCCTGGTCGCACCAATACGCAAGGATTTGCCAAAATCCTCTCGCATCTTCCATTGTCACTCCGTCTTGAACAGCCGGCTTTGGGTAATGGCGGCAGGTCGCCCAGCCCATGCACTTCGCGGTATCGTTGTACCGGTTGCTTTTCAAATGCCTCGACGGGCGCCATGATGCTACCGTCGCTGCCTTCGAGGGCGCGCCAGCGGTTTTCGGGATAGCATCGAATCATTCGGGTGGGGGCGGCATGAACGACGGAAGCAGATTCGAGCGAAAATTCTGGCGCTTCTGGCTGGGCGGGCTGCTCATTCTGGCCATCATGATCGCGATGAACCCCCTGTTTGTGAACGATGTCTCGCCATGGGGGATCAGGGACCATCAATCGGCCGGGAGCGCGATGCGCGTCGATGCCATTCAGGCAGCCTGGCAGGCGGCGGGGGTGATGCACATTGCGCGGTGGGCGATCGCGTTGGACCTGATCTATATCGCGGTCTATTCCTTTGGCGCCTATTGCGGCGGGCGGATGTTCCGCGCCGCGGACAAGCCAGCGCTGCAACGACTGGGCTGGATGATCATGATTGCCGCGATCGTCGTGTGCGTCGGCGACTATATCGAGACGATCTGCCAGTTCATCCAGGCGCTGCGATTCGCCGGCGATGACGGGTTGGCCGAGATTGCCGCGGCGGCGCAGCCGATCAAATCGACGGCGTTCCTGATCAGCCTGTTCGGCATATTGACCGCGCTGTTTGTCCGGCGGCGAGCGCGTCGTTCGGCAGGCTAAGAACGACGATGCGGTGCATCGCCGGAACCGGGCTTTGCGTTTGGCGTCCAATGCATGCCGAAGCAAGGCGGTTTCGAATTAGCGCAGTTTCTTTCGCGCGCGTTCGACGATTTTGACAAAATCTGCCGTTCTTATTTTTACAGTTTCGCTCCCAATTGTGTCATAACCCATTCGCTGCGAACTGATGATATATAGAGATCGAGTGTGTCGAATTCTATCGATGAACTCCCGAGCCGATATCCTTGCTACTCCGTCACGCCCCTTGATCCATTCAATTATGTCGTCTCCCGGCCCTACGAGATAGTGTCCGCCGCCGGGGAAGATTTTCTCTGGCACAAAGCTGAGTTGGGTCTGGTCGACTTTGCTTCCATTGCGAATCAGCATACCGTGCGGGTCATTGGTAAAGGTGCGGGGCTTGATCGTGATCATGGCGCCTGCCTTTTCGACATCGAACGAAAATTCGGCGGCTTCAATCACGCATTTGTTCGGCCCGCATTGAAGGTTGTAGTGGTTGGCGCCCTCTCGAAAACGAGGCTTTCCTGGAGTTCTAATCGTTTGTGGAGCGGGGTTTGCGACGCCCGGGAGATGGGCGTGCGAACCCGGCGCATTGGCCTGGGTCGCAAAAAGCGCCGGAATGGCGAGAAGAATTTTCAGCATGGTCATGGTTTGCCTTATGACAAGCTATCGATCCAGTGTTTGTGAGGTTGCGCACTTTTTTGAAAGATGGCGGGTTGGCCCATTCCCCCTTGCCGACTCACCCGCTGCGGCCTATATGCAGCGCACTTCTTGACATGGTTAGCCGGTTGGGACGTCGGGGCCGCGGGCCGCGGCGGCTATACCCTCTTGCTTGCCGGTCATCCGATTTGAAAGACTGACTTGGCCAATCTTGACGTCCTGACCGCGATCATCGCGCCCGAAGCCGAGGCGATGGGCCTGTCGCTCGTGCGCGTCGCTTTTTTTGGCGGCGAGAGCGATCCCACCTTGCAGGTGATGGCCGAGCGCCCCGAAACGCGCCAGCTGACGATCGACGATTGCGCCGATCTGTCGCGCCGCATTTCAGTGCAGCTCGACGCGCTGGAGGAAGCGGGCAAGGATCCGATCGAGCAGGCGTACCGGCTGGAGGTATCGTCGCCCGGCATCGACCGGCCGCTGACCCGCCGCAGCGACTTCGCCGACTGGGCGGGGCATGAGGCGAAGGTCACGCTGAAAGAAAAGCTCAACGGTCGCCAGCGCTTCAACGGCCTCTTGGTCGGGATCGACGGCGATGTCGTCACGATTTTGGACAAGGAAGAAGTCGAGCACAAACTGCCGTTCGAGGCGATCGATACGGCCAAGCTGGTGCTCACCGACAAACTCATTGCTGCAACCGTCCCGCTTTCAGCCGAAGGCGCCGACGAACTGGAAGAAGAAGGACAGGACTGATGGCCACTGCCATTTCCGCCAACCGCGCCGAACTGCTGGCGATTGCCAACAGCGTCGCCAGCGAGAAGATGATCGACAAGACGATCGTCATCGAGGCGATCGAAGAAGCGATCCAGCGTGCGGCGCGCGCCCGTTACGGCGCCGAGAACGACATTCGCGCCAAGCTCGACGTCCAGACCGGCGACCTGCGCCTGTGGCGCGTCGTCGAGGTGGTCGAGACGGTCGAAGATTATTTCAAGCAGGTCGATCTGGCCGCCGCGCAGAAATTGCAGAAGGACGCCCAGCTGGGCGACTTCATCGTCGATCCGCTGCCCGCCGTGGATCTCGGCCGCATCGACGCGCAGTCGGCGAAGCAGGTCATTTTCCAGAAGGTCCGCGAAGCCGATCGGGCGCGCCAGTTTGAAGAATTCAAGGACCGCGCCGGCGAACTGATCACCGGCGTCGTCAAGTCGGTCGAATTCGGCCACATCGTCGTCAACCTGGGCCGCGCCGAGGGCGTCATCCGCCGCGACCAGCAGATTCCGCGCGAACTGATGCGCGTCGGCGACCGCGTCCGCGCGCTGATCCTGTCGGTGCGCAGCGAAACGCGCGGTCCGCAGATTTTCCTGTCACGCGCGCACCCCGACTTCATGAAGAAGCTGTTCGCGCAGGAAGTCCCCGAAATTTACGACGGCATCATCGAGATCAAGGCCGCTGCCCGCGACCCGGGTTCGCGCGCCAAGATCGGCGTCATCAGCTATGACGGCAGCATCGACCCGGTCGGCGCCTGCGTCGGCATGAAGGGCAGCCGCGTTCAGGCGGTTGTCCAGGAAATGCAGGGCGAAAAGATCGACATCATCCCCTGGTC
>JAEMRT010000190.1 GCA_016463225.1 Sphingopyxis sp.
AGTCCATCGTCGCGGCGCCGTCATGGACTTCGCCGATCTTGTAGGACTTGCCGGTGTAATAAAGGATACGCTCGGTCGTCGTGGTCTTGCCGGCGTCGATGTGCGCCATGATACCGATGTTGCGATACATGCTGAGCGGATGGCTGCGTGCCATGGTCTTTTCCTTGGATGTGGGGGGCGGCCTGTTGAGCCGCCCCCGATATAGGAAGAATTGTTGCGATTGCGAGACGCCGGGGCGTCCCGGCAATTACCAGCGGGAGTCTAAACTCTCTCGCTGTTACCAGCGATAATGGCTGAAAGCGCGGTTGGCTTCGGCCATACGATGCGTGTCTTCGCGCTTCTTCACCGCGTTGCCGCGGTTGTTCGACGCGTCGAGCAGTTCGCCCGACAGGCGCGCGGCCATCGTCGTCTCGCTGCGGTTGCGCGCCGCGGTGATCAGCCAGCGGATCGCCAGCGCCTGCGCGCGGTCGGGACGGACTTCGACCGGAACCTGATAGGTCGCACCACCGACGCGGCGGCTGCGGACTTCGATGTTCGGACGGATGTTCGCCAGCGCTTCGTGGAACACGCCAAGCGGTTCCTTCTTGGCACGGGCTTCGACCGATTCGAGCGCACCGTAAACGATGTTTTCAGCGACCGACTTTTTCCCGTCCAGCATGACGCTGTTCATGAATTTCGACAGCACCGTATCACCGAAACGGGGATCGGGCAGGATTTCGCGGCGTTCAGGACGACGACGACGAGCCATAGGATATTCCTTTACCAACAGCGTCCCGGCGCAAACGCGACATCGGGACGATCAATTCACCAGAAAAAGCGGCGCCCTTACTTCGGACGCTTCGCGCCGTACTTCGAACGGCTCTGCTTGCGGTCCTTCACACCCTGCGTATCGAGCACGCCGCGCAGGACGTGGTAACGCACACCGGGAAGATCGCGGACACGGCCGCCGCGGATCAGCACAACGCTGTGTTCCTGGAGGTTGTGGCCTTCGCCGGGGATGTAGGTGATGACTTCGCGCTGGTTGGTCAGGCGGACCTTCGCAACCTTGCGGAGTGCCGAGTTCGGCTTTTTCGGGGTGGTCGTATAGACTCGGGTGCAAACGCCGCGCTTTTGCGGGTTTGCGTCCATCGCCGGGACCTTGGACTTCACCTTCTGGGGAGTCCGGCCCTTGCGGACCAGCTGGTTGATCGTGGGCATGAATGCTTCACCTTTAAATGTCCGCCCATCAGAGCGAACGGTTACTGTACCGCGGTGGATGAAGCATCAGTCCGAAGCCCACGGAAATCCGCAGAAAACGAGCGACCTTGTAACAGCAAAAGACCCCGGCCAATCGCAATTGATCGTCCGGAGGCTCCATCCGCGCCAGCAATGTTCAGCGCTGTTGTAACCGAATGCGGCGGTTAAGCGCCGCTTTCGATCGACGCGGCCCCTAGCGGCGATTCCCTCAATGGTCAAGGGTAGGGGTCAAGGGGTCAGCAAGATTGTTGCGCCGATCGGACCCGGCTATCGGTTACCGATGTCCGCGGTTCGTCACGCCAGCTTTGCCCCTCATGTGGCCCCCGACACGCGGCTGCTGATCCTCGGCAGCCTGCCCGGCGCACGGTCGCTCGCCGAGCGGCAATATTATGCGCATCCGACGAACCAGTTCTGGCGGCTGGTCGGTGCGGTGATCGGCGAACCGCTGGCCGAGCGCGACTATCCCGCACGACTGGCGATGCTGCGCACCGCGAAGATCGGCCTGTGGGACGTCATCCGCACGGCCGAGCGACGATCGAGCAGCGATTCGGACATCCGCGAGGCCGACCCGCACGATCTGGCGGCGTTGATCGCGACCTTGCCCGAGCTGCGGATGATCGCCTTCAACGGCGGCAAGGCCTTCGCGACCGGACGGCGGCATTTGCCGCCGCTGGACGCCATCGCGATCATCGACCTGCCGTCGAGCAGCGCTGCGCATACGATCGGTTTTGGCGTCAAACTCGACCGCTGGCTGACGCTGCGCGGCGCGCTCTAGTCAGTCGACCACTTCCCCGCGCGCCATCACGAAATCGACCTTTTTCAGCACCCGCACGTCGGCGAGCGGGTCGCTGGCGACCGCAATGATGTCGGCGCTCTTGCCCGGTGCGATGGTGCCGATCTCGTTCGACAGGCCGAGCAGGTCGGCGGCGTTCACCGTCGCCGCTTTCAGCGCCGCGACCGGGGTCATGCCGTGCTGGACCATCAGTTCGAACTCGTCGCCGTTGCGGCCATGTTTCGACACCCCCGCGTCGGTGCCAAAGGCAATGCGCACGCCGCGCGGGACAAGCTGTTTGAGGCTCTTGCCGGTGATTTCGATGCGCCATTTGATCTTGGCCAGAACGTCGGGTTCATAGGCATTGGCGTTCGCCGCGATGCGTTCCTTATAGCCGTTCACCGTCGACAGCGTCGGGACATAATAGGTTTTCGATTTCGCCCATGCCGCGATCGTCGCCTCATCCAGGATCGTGCCATGTTCGATCGAGTCGGCCCCCGCATCGATCGCGAGGCGGATGCCGTCGGCGCCGTGCGCGTGGACCGCGACCTTCTTGCCGAACAGATGCGCGGTATCGACGATCGCCTGCGCCTCGTCGTCGAACATCTGCTTGCCCAGCCCGGCGCCGATCCGGCTGTTGACCCCGCCGGTCGAGGCGAATTTGATCACGTCGGCGCCGCGCCCGATCTGCAACCGCACCGCGCGCCGGCAATCGTCGGCGCCGTTGCAGGTGTTGCCCGCGCCCGCGAAGAAAGGCCGCAGCTCGTCGCGATAGCCAAGCGAGCCGTCCATATGCCCGGCGCTGCCTGAAATGCTGTTACCCGCATCGACGATGCGCGGCCCCTGCACCTTGCCCGCGAGGATCGCATCGCGCAGTGCCAGCGTCGCGCCGTCGCCATCGCCGAGGTTGCGCACGGTCGTGAAACCGGCGCGCAGCGTCTTCATGCCGTTGACCTCGGCATTGAACGCCTGCGCGGCTGGGCTGAGGGTGATTTCTTCGAGCTGCCCCGCGATGCCGCCGGCGTCGCTGGTCAGATGAACATGGCTGTCGATCAGGCCGGGGAGGACATATTTGTCCCTGAGGTCGATCAGCGTCGCGCCGGGATCGGTAGGTTGATAGCCGTCGGTGACCGCGACGATCCTGCCGCCCTCGACGATGATCGTCGATGCACCGCGCGCCGGCTTGCCCGGTTCGGCGAGCAGTTGTCCGGCGTGGATCACGGTGCGCGCGGGCACCTGCGCGGCGAGCGGCGTCGCGAGCGCGGTGCTGAGCAGCGCGAGCGAAAGGCAATGGGTTGATTTCATTCTGGCATCCCCTGATTTGACGTTGGGATGTGTTAAAGCCGATCAGAAGCCCAGCGTAAAGCGCAGCGCAGCGCCCTTGTCATCGGGCATCGCGGCGATATGGCCGGGATCGCGGCGTACCCAAGCGTTGGCGATCAGATCGCCGCCGAGCAGCGACAACGCATAGCTTGCCTCGACCACCAGTTCGCGCCCCGTTGGCGCGAGATTATAGGTACGGCGGCCGAAGTCGGTCTTACCGCTGGCGTAATCATGCGCGACCGGCAGCAGCAGGTCGATGCCACCGTGTGCGACGCGCAGCGGCTGCGCAAAACGGAGCGCGGCGCGGTCGCCAGAGCGGAACAACCCCGCCTTGGCAAGGTCGACCGAAAAAGCCGAGGACCACAGCGCACCGCCCGCGATCAAACCGCCGCGATCGGGGCGGGTCCATATTTGCCGCCAAGCACCCGACAGACTCCAGCCGCCCGCGAGGTCGATGCCGAGGCTCGTATCACCGACAAGGCTGGTTGCGCCGCCGGACCCGAAAACCGGACCGAGCCGCGCACCGAGCAGGCTGTCCGATTCGCGCAGCCAGCTGCCGCCCAGCGCGGCGCGGGCCGGACCGAAGCGGGCGTCCCATGCAGCGCCAACGCGGTGGTAGCGACTGTCGCGGCCCGAACGATAACGGAGCAGCGGGTCGTCCTGCCAGTGCGAGCCCGACACCCAGCCGTCTTCCAGAACGATGCTGACATGGTGAGTGGCCGCTATATTGTGGCGCAGCATCGACCCGATACCGGGGCTGGCGGCAAAGCCCAGACCGTCGTGCGCGCCGTCGCCGATCAGCATCGCATGCCCGCTCTCGCCGCGCTCCCCGGCCAGCAATCCACTGGTTCCGCGGCCCGCCGCAAAGCCGATCCTCGTGCGGGCGTCGAGGCGCGTCACCACTGAAGCCGCGAGAGTGCGTGCCGCTTGCGCGTCATAGAACGATAGTCCCGCCAGCGCATCGCCCCTGCCCGCCCCCGACGCCGTCACAAGCGACAGCGCGGTCGCGTGGCTGGCGGCGCTTTGCTGGCGGATCAAGCCGCCGATTGCGCCCGACAATTTACCGTCGGGGCGACGCGGCGCCAGCGACTGGCCGACATCGACGCTGAAGGCGCGGCCGAAACCGTCGGCGACGAGACCGATCGTCGACCCCGGGCGCCCAGCTCCGGCATCGCCCATCGGCCCGCCGAGCATCCCGAGCGCGCTGCCGAGGTGGACCGCGGTCGCGGTGCCGGCGAGCGTCGTCGCCCCCATCGGCTGGAACGCGCGCGCGATGTCGAGCACGCCCTGCCCGTACACGCCATCGTCGCCGATCGCCCCGGCGTCGCGCGCCGACTGATAGAGCAATTGCACGATCTGCTGGCTCGACAGGTTCGGAAACGCCTGCGCAAGCAACGCCACCGCGCCCGCGATCTGTGGCGCTGCAAAGCTGGTGCCGCTGATGACGAAGACAAAATTGCCTTCGGTCTCGATCACGCCATCCTTGTACGCGCAGCAGACATCCTCGCCGAGCGCCGCCAGATAGGATCCGGCATAAAGGCCCGCGCGGTTGCTGAAATCCGAACTGACGCCATTTTCGTTGACCGAACCAGCGATGATGACCAGCCCGCCGCCGGCGTCGCGCATCCCCTGCGCAAAGGGTTCGGGGTTGTTCGGATCATTGCCGCCCACAGTGGTGTCGCCTTCGTTCCCTGCCGACAGGATGACGATGATCCCCGCCGCGGTGGCGCGCGCCACCGCGCTGCGCAGCGTCGTCCCCGGAGGGTCGCCGCCGCCGAGCGAGATGTTGACGACGCGCGCACCGGCGGTGATCGCACGGTCCAGCCCGGCAGCGATCGCGCTTTCGGGAAACTGGCAGCCGCTTTCGTCATTGGCCGGATCCTCGGTCGCGCAGCTGCCCGGCCGGTCGGCGCGCAGCACGAGCAGATTGGCGTGGAACGCGATACCCTTCGTGCCCGCGTCATTCTTCGCCCCGAGCAGGATTTGGGCAACATTGGTGCCGTGCGTGCCTTCGCCATTGATTCCCCGCGATCCGGCAAGGTCGGCAGAGAAAGACGAAATCCGTCCGGCAAATTCAGGACTGTCTTCATCAATGCCGTCATCGATGACGCCCGCCAAAATCCCCTGCCCCGTCGCGCCCGCCTGATAAGCGGTGATCGCGCCGTGGAAATTGACCCCGTCGGATCGCCGCGTTTCGGCGGTGTTGAAA
>JAEMRT010000191.1 GCA_016463225.1 Sphingopyxis sp.
CCGCCGCGACCCCGTGGCTGCCCCCCGACACGCCGACCTGCACCTCGCCCGGCCCGGGGCCGCTGGGGCAGGGGTAAGCGGCGGCGGCGGGCTGCGGCAGCGCAAGGAGGGCAAAGGCGAAGGCGGCGAGGACGCCAAGAGCAAGACGCGCGATCATGGCCCCAATATATCAGCGGCTTTGTAGGGCGCACAATCTGTCGGTGTACTGGTGCAGTCTTTGCGGCCCGGCCCGCCGCCGCGTCGTCAGGTCAGGAACGGCCCGCGCGCGCGGCGGCGCGCGGTGGTGGCAGGGACGCCCGCGAGGTCGCGGAAGGCGCGCGCCATATGCGCCTGATCGGCGAAACCCTGCGCCGCGGCATGGCCCGCCAGACTGGCTTCGCCGGGCAAGGTTTCGAACGCGCCCTGAAAGCGCAGCAGCTGCAGATAGCGGCGCGGGGGCATCCCGACGTGGCGCGCGAACCAGCGTTGTAGCGCGCGCGGCGCCATGCCGGTGGCGGCGCTCATCGCCGCGACGCTGGGGGCGGCGACAATCGCAGCGCCGATCCGGTTGAGCGCGGTCGCGGCACTCAGGCGCGTTTCAATGGCGGCAAAATCGGGGGCGGGAATGTTCTGCCAATGCCCGTGGAGCGCGGCGAGCGGGATGTCGCCGATCAGAGCCCACGCCCATGGCCATATCCGCAGCGCCTCGAACGCCGCGTCGCCGCTGATCTCGAACGGCTGCGGGCGATCGACCAGTCCGACGACAAAGCTGGCGGGCTGCTCGTCGCCCCAGCGCGAGCGCCCGCGGGTGCGGCGGATAATCTCGACGCAGCCGTCGGGGGTTGCCTGTTGTTCGGCCCATAGATCCGCCGCGCCACCGCCCGTCAGCGTCCAGCGGGCCTTGACCAGCCCGGCGAGATGCGGTGGCGGCGGGGTCTCGCGATAGTCCATCGCCGCGGTTAGACGATGATTGTCGTGTCGGTGCAAGACGGCATGCGGCGAAGCTGCCAGACGGGGTGCGACAGGAGGCGGGTATGAAAGCAATTTTGGCCATGGCGGCGGCGGCGGTGCTGGCGGCCGCAAGTCCGGCGGCGAGCGTCGATGATCTCGCGTGGATGGCGGGGCAGTGGAGCCGCGAGGAGGGCGACCGCTGGACCGAGGAAAGCTGGACGGCGCCGCGCGGCGGAGTGATGCTGGGGCATAGCCGCTCGGGTCGCGGCGACAGCTTGCGCGAGTTCGAGTTTCTGCGGATCGCGGCGGGTGCCGATGGCGCCCCCGCCTATATCGCCCAGCCCGGCGGACGGGCGCCGGTCGTGTTTCCGCTGGTGCGGCGCGACGGCATGAGCGCGACGTTCGAAAATCCGGCGCATGATTATCCCCAGCGCATCCATTATGTCCGCGGCGGCGATGCGATGACCGCAACGATTTCGCTGGTCGACGGGTCGAAGCCGATGCGCTGGACCTTTCGCCGCCGCTGATGCCGCCTTATGCCGGGCCGACGACGCGGCAGGCGAGAGGATGGCATGGCCAAGACAGGACGATTGTTCGCGATCATCGACGGTCTGCGCCGCCGCCGGCGGCCGGTGACCGCCGAAACGCTCGCCGAAGAACAGGGCGTGTCGGTGCGCACGCTGTATCGCGACATCCAGGCGCTGATCGCCTTGGGCGCCCCGATCGAGGGCGAGGCGGGGGTCGGCTATGTGCTGCGCCCGGGATTTTTCCTGCCGCCGCTGATGTTCACCGCTGACGAGCTGGAGGCGCTGGTGCTCGGCGCTCGCTGGGTCGAAGGGCTGCAGGACGGCAGCCTGTCGCGCGCCGCGGGGCTGGCGCTGGCGAAGATCGCGGCGGCGAGCCCCGACGAGCTCAAGCGGCGGATCGACGAGGCGGGGCTGTGGCCGGTGAGCAGCCGCTGGCGCGAGACCAACGCGCCGCTGCTCGCCACGGTGCGCGAAGCGATGCGCGCCGAAAAGACGCTGCACATCGCCTATGCGGACGAACAGGGCGCGGTCACCGAACGCGCGATCTGGCCCGCGGTGCTCGCCTATTTCGAGGAGAAGCAGGTAATCGCCGCCTGGTGCCTGCTGCGCCAGGATTTCCGCAGCTTCCGCATCGACCGGGTGACCGCGGCGCGGATCGGCGATACCGGCTATGGCCGCCGCCGCGCGGTGCTGATGGCCGATTTCTGGCGGCACAGCGGCTACGACGCATCCTCCTGACATGATCTGTCAGGGGGGCGGGCTATTCCGGCCGGGTGAGCGGCGCCGGGTGACGGCGCGCGCCAGACCGGAGGATTTTCGATGCTCAAGACCCATCATGGTTCGTGCCACTGCGGCGCCGTCAAATTCGAAGCCGACATCGATCTCGAAGCAGGGACGGGCAAGTGCAACTGCTCGATCTGTACCAAGAAGCGCGGCTGGAGCGCGCAGATCAAGCCCGATGCCTTTCGCCTGCTGACCGACCCCGCCGCGCTGTCCGACTATCAGTTCGGGTCGAACAGCGCGCATCATGTCTTTTGCAAGACATGCGGCGTCGCGCCGTTCGGCCATGGCTATGTCGAAGAGATCGGCGGCGCCTATTATTCGGTCGCGATCGCGTGCCTCGACGACCTCGACCACGCAGCAATGGCGGCGCTGCCGGTGCAGTATATGGACGGTGCGGGCAACAACTGGTGGAACGCGCCCGCGGTCACCGCGCATATGTAAGGGGCGGCTCAGCCCGTCCGGCGCGCCAGCCAGACCCCCGCAATCATCAGCGCGATGCCCGCGAAGCGCTTCGCATCGACCGGAAAGCGCGCAGCGCCGAACAGCGCGAAATGGTCGATCACCGCGGCGCTGATGAGCTGGCCGACGAGGACGAAGAAGATCGCGTTGCCGACCCCAAATTTGGGGGCGATGAAGGTCACCGCGATGACATAGAAAGCGACGAACAGCCCGCCGAAGTAGAAGTGGAACGGGATGTCGGACGAAAAGCGGATCTGGCCGACCGATCCGGTTGCCAGCGCGCCGGTGGTAGCGATCAGGAAGGCGAGGCCGAACAGGATCATCGATGCCGCCATCGGGCTGCCGAGCCGCCCGCCAAGCCCGCCGTTGAGCGCGGCGAGAATCGGGATGCCGATCCCGGTCAGCAGCATGATGATCGCGAAGGTCGGGGCGTTGTTCGCGGTCATTGCGGCGGGGACTTTGCCGCCTGCGCGGCGCGAAATTCGGTGACGGGCAATCCGCCGATACCCCAATTGTCGAGCTCGACCTCGTCGATCGTCACGACGGTGGTCGCGGGGTTCTTGCCGAGGATGCGCTGGAGCAGGTCGGTGACCCCGCCGATCAGTTCGGCCTTTTGTTCGGGCGTCGCGCCTTCGCGGGTAATCTTGATGTTCACATAGGGCATCGGAAGGCTCCTTAGCTGGCGGGGTGCGCGGGCCAGCCCGGCATCGTGGGAAAGCCGGGCAGTGCCGCGATCCGCTGTGTCCATTGGGCGATCTCCGGCCAGCGGGCAAGGTCGATGTCGGCCTCGCCCGCCAGCGCCAGATAGGGGCTGGCGGCAAGGTCGGCGATGGTCAGCCGGTCGCCGACGAGCCAGCGGTGCTGTGCCAGATGCGCCTCGATGACGGGCAGGAAGCGCGCGGTGACCGCCTGCGCCTGATCCTCGGCGATCGTCGTGCCAAACTGGCGCGAGAGGCGTAGCGTGGCGGGGCCGTTCGCGATTTCGTTGGCGGCGTGCGACAGCCAGACGGCGATCTCGCCGCGCTCGCCGGGGGTGTTGCCGTCCCAGTTGCCGGGGCGGTGGCGCGCCGCGAGATAGGCGAGGATCGCCTGGCTGTCGCGCAGGCGAAAATCGCCGTCGATGAACAGCGGAATCTGCGCCATCGGGTTGATGGCGCGAAACGCGTCGGATTGCCGCGCGGCGGCGTCGGTCAATTGCTCGTCCCACGGCAGGTTGAGGAAGGTCAGCGCCATGCGGACCTTGTGGGTGTTGCCCGATCGCGGGGTACCGTGAAGCTGGATCATCCTCATTCTCATTCTCCTGATGCGGGGGCGCGGAGTGCCGCAAGTTCGGCGCGCAGCTGATTGAGCTCGGCGGCCATCGGTTTGATTGCGGCCGCGATTTCGGCCTCGGTGAAGCGCGGGGTGATATGCTGCGAACAATTCCACTCCCACCCGATCACGTCGATCAGGAAGGCGCGCTCGGGTGCCGCGCGATAGCCCTCGGGCATCAGCGACGTCACCAGCGCGGGATCGGCGGCGAGTTCGACGCTGTGCGCGTGGCCGACCAGCTTCAGCCGGTCCTTGTTCGGATAATCCATCAGGAACAGCGAGACGCGGTCGTTGCCCGCGAGGTTCGCGGTGCTGATATATTGCCGGTTGCCGCGATAATCGGCGAAAGCGATGCGGTTGCCGTCGAGGTGGCGAAGGAAACCCGCGGGGCCGCCGCGGTGCTGCATATAGGGCCAGCCGTCGGCGTTGACGCTGGCGATGTAAAAGCTGTCGCGTAGCGCGATATAGTCCAGTTCCTTGGCGGTCAGCGCGTCGGGGGTGCCGTCGGCACCGGCGTCCATCTTGAGATAGGCGGCGCGCGAACCGTGGCGCTCCTGCAGGGCTTTGACGGGTTCGCTGAACAGCGTGTGCCGGTAATTTTGCGCCATGTCGGATCTCCGCAACCAAAGCGAACGAAGGCCGGGAGGGGACATGCCTTCGTTCGCCGGACAGTATCTAGATCATTGCAGAAGGCGTGATAACAGGCGCATATGGAACAACTCTATTCCAATAAGTGGAACAATCCATGGACCGGTTGCTGACGCTGGAAATGTTCGTTGCGGTCGCGGGCGAAGGCGGGTTCGCGGCGGCAGCGCGCAAGCTGAACAGCTCGCCGCCCGCGGTGACACGCGGAATCGCGGCGCTGGAGGCGCGGCTGGGGACGCTACTCTTTCATCGTTCGACGCGCGCGGTTGCGCTGACCGATGCGGGGGCGGCGTTTCTGGAGCAGGCGCGGCGCATCCTCGCCGACTTGGCGGGGGCCGAGCGCGAACTGCGCGGCGCGGCGGCGGAACCGCGCGGTCAGCTCTATATCACCGCGCCGGTGATGTTCGGGCGGCTGCATGTGCTGCCCGTCGTCGGCGACCTGATGGCGCGGCACCGCGAGCTGATGGTGCGGATGATGCTGATCGATCGCAACGTCCGCATCGTCGAGGAAGGGATCGACGTCGCGGTGCGGATCGGCGCGCTCGCCGATTCGGGGCTGAAGGCGGTGCGGATCGGCTGGGTGCACCAGATGCTGGTCGCGAGCCCCGCCTATCTGGCGCGGCGCGGAGCGCCGCAGACGATCGCCGAGCTGGCGGGGCATGACCTGATCGGGACGATGGGGCCGCGCGCGACGGGCGAATGGCAGCTGGCGCGCGGCCGCTGGCGGCTCGACCCGCGCCCACGGCTGGTGCTCAACACGGTCGATGGCGCACTGGCGGCGGCCGAGGCGGGGCTGGGGATCGCCAATCTGCTCAGCTACCAGCTCGCCGATGCGCTTGCGGCGGGGCGGTTGATCGCGCTGTTGACCGCCGAGC
>JAEMRT010000192.1 GCA_016463225.1 Sphingopyxis sp.
CCCTAAAAGGGCGGGGAGAAGAGACCGCAACAGCCGCCCGCCCCCATCAAGCCGCCCATTCCCCCGGATCATCCTCCTCACCAATCAACGCCAGCCCATGCGCGATCGACGTCAACTCACCGCCGCTCGCGATCCGTTCCGCCCCGAACCGCCGCTCGAATAGCGCCCGGATCGCCGGGATCAGCGACGATCCACCGGTCAGGAACACGCGATCAATGCCGTCCGGCGCCACCGCCGCGCGCCCCAGCGCCGCATCCATCGCCGCCTCGATCCGCCGCAGATCGTCGGCGATCCACGCCTCGAAATCGGCGCGGCGCACATCGGCCCCGATCTCTAACCCGTCGCCCGAAAAGCGAAACTCGGCCTCCTCTTCGCTCGACAGCGCGCGCTTCAGCCGTCCCACCGCATCATAGAGCGGAAAACCCTGCTCATGTTCGATCAGCGCGATCATCCGCCCGATCGGCGCGGGATCGACCGCGTCGCGCTGCAACCGCTCAAGCTCGTTCATCGTCCGCCGGTTGCGCATCAGCGCCAGCCGCGACCAGTCGGCGAAATCGCGGAAATGCCCGCCCGGAATTTCGAGCAGCTTGTCGAACGAGCGATACAGCCCGCCCTTGCCCAGCAACGGCAGCACCAGCTGGTCGACAATCCGGTAATCGAACCTATCGCCCGCAATCGCGATCCCCGACGACGCCAACGGCACGCAGCGCCGCGCGCTTCCCGGCGCGGCCACCCGCACGATCGAAAAGTCGGTGGTGCCGCCGCCGAAATCGGCGACCAGAATCGTCGCAGGCTCGGTCAACCGCGCCGCATAGCTGTGCGCCGCGCCGAGCGGCTCGTGCACATAGATGATCTCGGTGCCAAAGGCCTCGAGCATCGCGTCATAGCGCTGCCGCGCCAGCGCCGCATCGGGCCGCGCCCCGGCATATTCGACCGGCCGCCCGACGATCACGCGCTGCGGCAGCGTATCGAGCCGCCCCCCGGCATGCGCGACCAGCCGCTGCAGGAACAGCCGCCCCATATCCTCGAACCGGTACGGCTTGTTGAAGATCAGCGCGCGTTCGAACGACGCGCTCGCGGCGACGCTCTTGAACGACTGGACAAAGCGGCTGTCGAGCGGCGACTGAAGATATTCCGCGATCGCCCATGGCCCCGCCTCGTGCGCAATCCCCTGCCACGCGCGCTCTTCTTCCCAGAAGCACAGCGCCGACTGGAATACTGCGCCGGTCGCGTCATCTCCGGCGAATTCGACCAGCTCCGACCCGCCCTGCCCGTCGGTCAGGGCGACGACGCTATTGGTGGTCCCGAAATCGAGCCCGAGCGCGCGCCCCGTAGCATGGCTGGTCATGGCGGTTCCTGTGGATCGGAGGGGCGGCGCCTATTGCACGCGGCAGAGCAGCGGGCAAGGTGTGCGGAACGGTCCGCAAAGCGAGCAATCCTCCCTGTGGCGAAGCCATGGGGAGGGGGAGCGCTCGTGAAGCGAGTGGTGGAGGGGCAGCAACCTCGCGTCATGGCCCCTCCGTCAGCGCTTCGCGCTGCCACCTCCCCATCGCTACGCGACAGGGAGGATCAAACAGGCCCACACCTCGCCGCCAATCAGCGACACAGCGGGCTTCCCTATCCTCGCCATCCCGACGAAGGCCGGGATCTCATCCTTTCGTGTCTCCGCATCGGTAAGATCCCGGCCTTCGCCGGGATAACGTGAATGCGAGGAGCCAGGCGCGAAGGCGTCCGCCCCAAACAGAAAAAGGGGCGCAGCCTTGCGACCGCACCCCTTTTCCTTGGACTCTGCCGACAGGCTAGAGTTTTCGAATTACCGCGAAGCAAGCTGCAGCGGGCTGGCTTTCGACGCCCACTGAATGCTCTCGCTGCCGCCCATCGCGCGGATGAAACAGGTCTGGCCGTGGGCCTTCAGTTCGTTGCACAGGCTCGTCGCATCGGCGCGGGTTGCGAGGCCGTTGACCGTCAGGCGATAGAAGGTTCGGCCCTTCACCGTTGCGGCGTGGCTCGATGCCGGGAAGCTGGCCAGCATCGCGCTGCGCTTTTTCAGGCCGCCCCATTTTTCCTTGGCGATGCCAAGGCTGTCAAAGGCGCCGAGTTGCACCGCCCAACCGGTCGGTTTTTTCGCATTGAAGGCAATCGCCTTCGGGATCAGAACAGTCGCCAGTTCCAGCGCCTGCTGCTGCGCCGGACGGATGCGTCCTTCACCCTCACCGCGCGGAGCAGCGCGATAGGGGGCGGCGTCCGCCAGAATGACTTCGCCCGCGGCCTTCGGCTGCGGCAGTTCGGTGACCGGCACGACGCCATCGGCGGTACGCTCAGGCATCGGAAGTTCGATGCTGCGAATGGTATTTCCGGCGTCGGCCAGCACCGGGGGCGGCGGCGCATAAGCCGCGACCGGCGCCGGATCGGCGCTCGCGAGTTCGACAGGTGCGTCGGCGGCCGCCATTTGCGTCTCGCCAAAATTGCTCAGCGCCAGACGGACCGGCATCCCGGCATCCTGCTGTGCCTTGGTGCCGATCAGGCTGGCGACGCGCAACTGCGCGTTCGGGGTTTCGGCCAGTTTCGACCATTCCATCATCCGCGCTTCGAGCTTGGCGGGCGACAGATCCTGCGACGCAAGGATTTGCGCCTGCGCCCAGCGGCCCGACAGGGCAAAGGCGAGCGCCAGATTCTGCCGCGTCCGTGCGTTTGCTTCGGGCGCGCGCGCCGCGTCGGTCAGCACATAGATCGCGCCTTCGCTATCGCCGGCCAGCGCCAGCGCCAGCCCGATGTCCGACGCCGGCACCGTGTCGCGGTGCGCCTGAAGCAGCGCGATCGCGTCGGCGCTCTTGCCCTGCGCAATCTGTGCCAATGTCAGCGCGATGATCGTGTTGCTGTCGGTCGCGCCCAGTTCCATCGCTTCGGTCAGCGCGGCGGTGGCCGACGCAAAACGACCGTCGTACAGATAAGCCTGCCCCAGCAGCGCGCGATAGCTCGCGTCACGCGGGCTTGCGGCAACCGCGGCTTCGGCCAGGCCGACCGCCTTACTGACCTTGCCCGCTTCGAGCGCGGCGCGCGCCTGATCGGCCGATTTGGCGGCAACCGCGGGTTTGCCCGCGGCGCGCGACGGCGCATCGGCCATTGCGCCCATCCCGCTGCATCCGGTGGCGACGCTCAGGACAAAGCCCGAAACGGCGAGGTTCATCAGCATTTTGCGGTTCATGTCAGGGTTCCCCTTGGACTGGTTCAGCGCGGCATTGTCTGGCGCGTCGGACGCGCCGCCGGCAGGCGGCTCGCCATCGCGTCGATTTCGGGCAGCGTCGTCAGATATTCGTCGAGCAGGTCGGTCAGGATCACCTGCGACGACCGGTTGGTCACCGCGCTCGCCAGCCGCAGGCGCAGATGGCGCTCGGCGTCGAGCCGCAGCGTGAAGGCCGCCTTTTCGCGAGCCCGCAGCGCGCGCGGCGCCTTTTCCTTCTTCGGTTTCGGTTCAGGTCGCGCTTCGACCTTGCGCGCCACGGCGGCGACGCGGTCGATCAGCGATTCCTGCTGGCGGACGATTTCGGGGATTTCATGCGCTTCGGCTTCAAAAGCATCGGCGCCATAATCTTCCGCGGCATAATCCTCGGCAACCGCATCGGTCAGCTCGTGACCGACGCTGTCTTCGAGCGCCTGTTCAGCCTCGACATTATGCGCCAGCACCGACCCCGTCAGCAGCGGCTTCAGATCGAGCATCCGCGCCGGTTCGCCCGACTGATCGGGATCGACGTCATAGCCCATATCGTTCCAGCCAAGGTCGTCATAACCGACGGCGTTGGTGGGTGCGGGGCCGCTGCCGAGCGGCTGGCGACGCATGGCGGGACGCGCGCCGCCCTTGCGGGCCAGCAGTCCAGCGCTCAGCGATGCGAGTGGTTTGGGTTCGCCCATGGTTCCGATCCCTCCCGTCACTGGCCAGCGATGCGGCGGCCAAAGCCACCGCCCATCGGGCGAACTGCACCATAATTGCCCTGTGTCGGGACCGGTGCGGCGAAGATGGTGCGGCGGAAATTCTTTTCGAGCCGGTCGCTCATATAGGTCCACAGCTGGCGGATCTCGTCGGCCGAGCGGCCGTTCGGGTCGACCTCCATCACCGTGCGGCCGTCGATCATCGACGCGGCATAATCGGTGCGGTGATGCAACGTAATCGGGGCGACGGTGCCGTGCTGCGACAGTGCAACCGCGGCTTCACTGGTAATCTTGGCCTTGGGGGTCGCGCCGTTGACCACGAACACCAGCGGCTTGCCGGCGCGTTCGCAAAGATCGACGGTGGCGCCGACGGCGCGCAGATCGTGCGGGCTCGGCCGGGTCGGCACGACGATCAGCTCGGCGACCGAAATCACGCTCTGGATCGCCATGGTAATCGCCGGCGGCGTATCGATGACCGCGAGCTTGAAGCCCTGCTGGCGCAGGATTTCTAGATCCGAAGCCAGCCGCGCCACGGTCGTTTGCGCAAACGCGGGAAGATCGGTCTCGCGCTCGTTCCACCAGTCGGCGAGCGAGCCCTGCGGATCGATGTCGATCAGGACGACCGGACCTGCGCCCGCTAGCTGCGCCTGTACCGCGAGATGCCCCGACAAGGTCGTTTTTCCCGACCCGCCTTTTTGTGAAGCCAATGCCAAAACGCGCACAGCTGTCCCCCTGAAAAACCACGAATTGGCGGTGGAATGCCATGCGGGGCGCTAAAATTGAGTTAACGATGATGGAAAGAAGGTGAACGGCCCGCTCGCCATCATGGTAAACAAGGCCTCAAGAGACATTTGTACCGAAATGGATCAGATACGGCGCAGGATGCATGTTGCTAACGCAGTGTTAGCCATTTCACGCTAGGAAACTCGCGGGACTGCAGCGATGCAAGTCATTGGAGAGTAAGATGCGCAAATTCCGCACCGCCGTTTCGCTGGCACTGCCGCTGATTGCGGCAACGATGCTGACCGCACCCGCCCATGCCGACGTCAAGGATGGTGTCGATGCCTGGCAGCGCGGCGATTATCAGGGCGCCGTCGCCCAGTGGCGGCCCGCGGCGATCGCCGGCGATGCTGATGCGCAGTTCAACCTGGGTCAGGCCTACAAGCTCGGTCGCGGCGTCGCCGTCGACCTCGCACAGGCCGAAGTCTGGTATCGCCGTGCGGCCAGGCAAGGGCATTTGCAGGCCGAGGATAATCTCGGCCTCGTGCTGTTCACCGCCAACCGCCGCGACGAAGCGATGCCCTATATCACCCGCTCGGCCGAACGCGGGGAACCGCGCGCGCAATATGTTCTCGGTACGGCGCTCTTCAACGGTGACCTTGCCGCGCAGGACTGGCCGCGCGCCTATGCGCTGACCAAGCGCGCCAGCGACGCCGGGCTTGGCATCGCATCGGCGCGGCTCGCCCAGCTCGACAGCCTGATCCCGCTGGACCAGCGCCAGCGCGGGCTCGCGCTGCTGCCCGAAATCGAAAAGAACGAAGCGCGCGCACGCCTGTCCGCGGTGAACGCCGCAGCGCCACCCG
>JAEMRT010000193.1 GCA_016463225.1 Sphingopyxis sp.
ATCCAGTGCGCGCTGGTCGAACATTCGCCGGTCATCTTCCTGTCGGGCCAGCGCGCCCGCGTCACCGAACAGCGCGTCCGCCGTGGCCGCATCCAGTTCGTGAAGCAAATGCCGCTGTTTGAAAATTCGGTGAAATATGCCGCATCGATCGAATATGCTGACCAGACCGACGAGGTGATCCGCGAAGGCATCCGCAAGGCGATGGGCGGCACGCCCGGCCCGGTCTATATCGAATATCCCAGCCACATCATCCTGGAAGAACTGGACCTGCCCGCGCCGCTGGTGCCGGCACGCTATCGCCTGGTCAATCAGGGGGCGGACATCGACCGGGTGAAGGAAGCTGCTGACCTGATCCGTGCGGCGAAGAACCCGATCCTGCTGGTCGGCCATGGCGTCCACACCTCGCGCTCCGGCGCGGCGGTCAAGGAACTGGCGGACCTCATGAACTGCCCCGTCATCCAGACGTCTGGCGGCACCAGCTACATCAAGGGGCTGGAAGATCGCACCTTCCAATATGTATTCTCCAAGGCGTCGATCGAGGCGGTAACGGAATCCGATCTCGTCTTGGCGCTCGGCACCGAACTGGGCGAGCCGGTCCATTTCGGCAAATGGCGCTACTGGATGAAGAATGAAGCGATCCGTAAGTGGATCTATGTCGAGCAGGATCCGTCGGCGATCGGCGTCAACCGCCCGATCGACGTGCCGCTGGTCGGCGATCTGCGCGGCGTCGTGCCGCAACTGGTCGCAGCATTGAAGGACACGCCGCGCGCACCCGCCCCGATGCTGGAAGCTTTCATGCGGGACGGTCAGGCCGAGCTGGACGAACTGGCGGCGGAATCGCTGACCAAGAGCGACGGCAGCGGCGACGTCGCCATCCACCCGGCGCGGCTGGCGGTGGAAGCGACCCAAGCCTTCCCCAAGGACGGCATCCTGATCCGCGATGGCGGCGCGGGCGTGGTGTTCCAGTGGACCTATTCGCAGTGCAAGCCCAACGACGTCATCTGGAACCAGAATTTCGGGCATATCGGCACCGGCATCCCCTATGCCACCGGCGCGATGCTGGCGGATCGGGCAGCGACCGGGGTCAGCCGTCCCGGCATGTTGCTGACGTCGGACAGCAGCTTCATGTTCCACATCGCCGAACTGGAAGTCGCCGCACGCACCAAGCTGCCTTTGGTCTGCGTCATTGGTGTCGACAATCAATGGGGTCTGGAAGTCGGCGTGTACAAGCGCACCTTTGGCCCTGGCACCGAAGAAACCGGCACCCACTGGAGCAAGGATGTCCGGTTCGACAAGATTGGCGAAGGCTTTGGCTGCCACGGCGAATATGTGACCCGCGCGGAGGACATCAAACCCGCCATCGAACGCGCTTATGCCAGCGGCAAGGTGGGGGTGGTCCATGTCGTGATCGACCCCAAGGCGAATTCGGAAGAAATGCCCAAATATGCCGAATTCCGTACCTGGTACGCCGAAGGCACGCAGTAAAACATCCTCCCCTGCAAGGGGAGGTGGCTGCGCGTAGCGCAGACGGAGGGGTGTCTCGCTATCATTGTCGAGACACCCCTCGACTACTCCAGAGGAGGCCAATCCATGCGCGACCATCTGCAATTCTACATTGACGGCCAGTGGGTCGATCCGGTCGAACCCAAAACCGCCGAGGTCATCAACCCGGCGACCGAGCAGGTTGCAGGCCACATCGCGCTGGGTTCGACAGCGGACGTGGACAAGGCCGTCGCCGCCGCCCGCCGCGCCTTCCCCGCCTGGTCGGAAACGACGCGGGAACAGCGGCTTGACCTGCTCCGCGCGATCCAGGCCGAATATCAGCGCCGCCTGCCTGATCTGGGCGCAGCCATCCGGGAGGAAATGGGCGCGCCATCGGGCCTGGCCAACGGTTTCCATGTCGGGCTTGGCGCAGGCCATCTCCAGACCGCCATCGAACTGCTGGAACATTTCGCGTTTGAGGAACTGCGCGGCGCGACCATGATCCGTCGCGAACCGATCGGCGTCTGCGCCCTCATTACGCCATGGAACTGGCCGATGAACCAGACCTGCGTAAAGGTCTTTCCCGCGCTCGCCACCGGCTGCACCATGATCCTCAAACCGCCACAGCTCGCCCCCTTCTCCGCCCAGATTCTCGCCGAAATCATCGACGCGGCGGGCGTTCCCGCCGGCGTGTTCAACATGATCCAGGGCCAGGGCAGCGTCATCGGCACGGCGCTCTCGACCCATGCAGATGTCGATATGGTGAGCTTCACCGGCTCCGAACCGGTCGGCGTGCAAATCCAGAAGGATGCTGCCACCACGGTCAAGCGCGTCGGCCTGGAACTGGGCGGCAAAAGCGCGTTCATCGTACTCGACGACGCGGCGCTGGCGGACAACGTTACTGGCGCAACCGCGGGCATGATGGGCAATAGCGGCCAGACCTGCAGCGCCGGATCGCGCCTGCTCGTTCCCGCCGGGCGTCTCGACGAAGCCCTCGCAGCGGCGAAGGCTGCGGCCGACGCCGTCACCGTCGGCGATCCGGCAGGCGATGTCGCCATGGGTCCGGTCGTGTCCAAGGCGCAGTACAACATCATTCAGGACTATATCGCCAAGGGTGTGGCCGAAGGCGCGACCCTGATTGCGGGCGGTCCCGGTCGCCCCGACGGCATCGAGCGGGGCTGGTTCGTCCGCCCGACCGTGTTCCTTGGCACCAACGACATGGTCATCGCGCGCGAAGAGATTTTCGGCCGGGTGCTGGTCATCATTCCCTATGATGACATCGACGATGCGGTCGCCATCGCCAATGACAGCCCATTTGGCCTCGCCGGCTATGTCAACGGCCTCGATACCGCGCAGGTCCACGCGGTCGCCCGTCGCCTGCGCACCGGCTGGGTCAGCATGAATGGCGGCTTTGATTTCCACGCGCCCTTTGGCGGCTACAAGCGCAGCGGCAACGGGCGCGAATGGGGCGAATTTGGCTTCCACGAATATCTCGAAGTCAAATCCATGCTGGGTTACGCCTGACATGAACGGCCGGATCGCGCGTAGCGGTATGACGGCAGGGGAGGGGTGGAGCCTCGAACGGCTCACCCCGCCCAGCCGCCTCTATGGCGCGAACGGTCTCGCCACCGGCGCGGATGGCCGCCTCTATGTCGCGCAGGTCGGCGGCAGCCAGGTCAGCGCAATCGACGTCGACAGTGGCACCATCTCGACCATCAGCCCGATGGGCGGCGATATCGTCGCGCCAGACGATCTGGTGTTCGATGAGGCAGGCAATCTCTACCTCACCGAAATCACCGAAGGCCGCGTGTCGATGCTGACGCCTGGTGGGCAGGCGCGTATCATCCATGGCGACATGCCCGTCGCCAACCCGATCACCTGGCATCAGGGCCGGTTGATCGCGGGCGAATGTCGCATGGGTGCGCGGATCATGGAATTGCCGTTCGACGGCGGCGCACCACGCCTCATCCTCGACAATATCCCCATGGCCAACGCCTTTCAGGTCGGCCCGGACGGCAAGCTCTATTTTCCCGTCATGGGCGCGAATGAAATCTGGCGCGTGGACCTCAACGGCGGTGCGCCCGAAGTCGTCGCTGGCGATCTGGGCGTGCCGGATTCGGTCAAGTTCGACAGCAAGGGGCGGATCGTCACCACCCAGGTCGCCAGCGGTCAGGTACTGCGCATCGACCCGGTCAGCGGCACCCGCGAAGTGCTGGCAGACCTAGGTCCCGGTCTCGACAATGTCAGCTTCATCGGCGACCGCATCTTCGTGTCCAGCATCCCCGGCGAGATCACAGAGTTGCTGGGCGACGGCAAGGTCCGCTCCGTCGTCCCGCGCGCACTGCAATGGCCGCTTGGCTTGGCGGTGGACGGGGATGGGACGATCTTCGTCGCCGATGGCACCTTCGGCTACACGCTGCGCCCCGGCGACGCCCCCCAACTGGCGGGCATGATCTTCTATCCCGGCTGCCCCGGCTATATGCGCGGCGTGGCACCGGGGGCGCGCCTGGGCGAATGGATCGTCACCACCGGCACCGGCAGCCTCGCGCGCTATCGACCGGGGGAGGGGGCCAGCGAGTTCATCAGCCACGGCCATGACCGGCTGATGGGCGTCGCAGTCAACGCCGCCGGCGCGATCGTCTTTGCCGAACAGGGCAGCGGGCGGGTGCATGTCGCCGACAATGGCGCGGTGCGCGAAATCGCCAGCGGCCTTGACCAGCCAATGGGCGTCGCGGTGAATGGCGACACCGCCTATGTCGCCGAAGCGGGCAAGGGCCGCATCGTCAGGCTGCAACAGGGCAGCCAGCCTGAAACGGTCGCCGAAGGGCTTGGCCGCCCCGAAGGCATCACGATCAGCAACGGCAGCCTCTATGTCGTCGACACTCAGACGAAATCGCTGATCGCACTTGATCCCGCCAGCGGCGCGCAACGCACCATCGCAACCCATCTGCCGGTCGGTGCCCCTGTCGGCATCACCCCCAAATATCTCGGACCGATCGGCGACATGGCCGGACCGATGATCAATTTCTGCGGCCTCACCGCCGGGCCGGACGGCACCCTCTATCTGTCGGGCGACGCCGAAGGCAGCGTGCTGGCGCTACGCCCCGCCACATAAACCTCTTCGCTTCGAGCCCTTCGACTGCCCGCCTGCGGCAGGCGCTCAGGATAAACTACGTCGAGAAACCTGCGCGCGGTGCTTCTCGAATACGCTCGAAGCGAACGGATTTTCTGCTAAGCGCCGCCGCCTAGCTGCCCCGACAGAGCATCCGCCGCCTCCACGAGCGCCGCCTGCAACGCGCCAATCTCCCGCCCCAGCGCCGCGCCGATGCCAATCGCGACCAGCGCATGAACCGGCCTTCCCGCGCCTTTCCACACCGGCGCGGACACCACGGTCGCGCCCGCAATATATTGCCCCTCATCGACCGCAAATCCCTGTTCGCGGGTCCGGCGCAACTGCTCCATCCAATCATCGAACGCAGGCGGATCGTCCCAGCGCAACTGGTCGAACCGCGCCTTCAACTCCGCCACCGGATAATCACCGAACGCCGCGATGCAGCGCCCCGTCGCACTGATCAGCGCCGGAAAACGACTCCCGACCTGCGTGCTGAGCTGGAACCCGCTGCCTGACTGCGCCATGGCGACGACGATCATATGATCCAGTCCCACCGCCTGCACACCCAACATGGTCAGGCCGAAACGCCCCGCCAGTCGATCGAGATGGGGCTGTGCCAGATCGTTGAACAGGTCGCGCCGCAACCAGTGCCGCGCCAGCGTCAGCACGCCCGCCTCCAGCGCATAGCGTTTGGTGTCGGGATCGAAGGATACTAGTTCCTCTTCCGTCAGCGCGCGCAGCACATAGAGGCAGGTGCTGGGGACCAGCCCCAATTCCTTGGCGATCGCCTGGACACCCAGCGGTCGATCGCTCTTGCCCAGCAGCCGCAGGATCGCGGCGGCGCGGGTGATGGCGGGCGCCTTGCTGTCCTTCACCGCGTTGGCGACCTTGCGCACGGTGGAGGGC
>JAEMRT010000194.1 GCA_016463225.1 Sphingopyxis sp.
GAAAAACTCTGTCCGGCTATTACCGATGCCCGTGCGCCGCTGAAAATATAGCGTATTGCCATCATCCGACCACCATAGGGAGTTGACCCCGCTGCACGAGGCTGTGCGACAAGGGAGCCGCCTGTTGCCCATGCGAATCTGTAACCGGGACGGAGTATCGATTCCCTCATCGGCAGGCGCGCTCCAGGCCGTGCGAGAACCGCGTTGGGCATAGGTGACGCTCGCCGATGGCCATTGAACTGCTGGATGCAACGCGCGCTTGTCGGATGGCCGAAAGGGCTGGGTCTTCCCGGTCATGGCATCGAGCGACTGATCGATGAGCGGAACATCGGCCGAGGGGAGGGGCATGTCACTTGAAAGCGGCCAGAAGCGACCATCGTAGTGAAATCCGGTTTTTCCTTCTGCAACGATCGCGTCCCGCGCCGCCGGTAAATCCCGACGGCTTGCATAGAGCAACCGCTCACCATCATCCGACCATGACAGTGCTTCAACATCGACCGGGCTGCTCGACAGCCGCCTGGACTCAAGACCGACAAGATCATGGATCCAGATTTCCGAACGGTCGGGAAAGGATTTCGTATAGGCAAGCAGTCTGCCGGCCGGGTTCCAGGCGATCAGGGCAGGCTTGGGCGTGCCGAGCGGAAGGTCCGTCACGCCATAACGGGTGGAGGTGGACGCAATAATCAGACCCCCGTCATCGATGATATATGGCTTGCCCCCGCCTCTGACGGGTATGAGTACCAGCGCGGTGCAATAACTGTCGGTAGCCGGGTCGGCTTGGCGCATTTGCAGCGCCGCAAATCGCCTGTCTGGCGAGAGCGCGAACGGTGCAGGCGCGTTGCCAAGGCCAGGCCCACCAAAGTCCCTCAACCGTATCAGGTCGTTGGTACCAATGGCCCTTCGTTCTCCGACCGTATGAAGGTCGGGCAGGTGGCACTGGCGTGTTTCCGCACTCGCTTGGGCAATCCCCAGAAGGGACAGGAAGACCAAGCCGCCAGTTGAACGCCAATTGCGCGAAAGCCCTCTCTTTGTAATTGCGACATGGTGCGGCCGCTGCCTCGTAGCTGGCATCGTCGACACCCTCACCAGTCTTTGGAGATGGTGAGGCTGACAAAGCGCCCGACCGGCGAGAAATTTGTTGAATCGTAATTCACATAATAGCTGTAGCCCCCGCTCGGCCTTGCATAGGGAGGGCGTTTGTTGAAGACGTTCTGTGCACTCAATTGCAGCGTCAATCCGCCAAGAACAGGCTGACTATCGGGAAGTGCGAAGCGGGCGGAAAGATCGAGTGTCGTTTGTGAAGCTATTTTCAGCGACGGTGTGCTCCGGTTATCTTCAAGACCGCCGACGTGATTGAGATAGGCGGCAAAAGTCCATTTCTGGTCCGTCCATATTGCGCTGCCTCTGGCTCTGAGATGGGGCGGATTGAAGATCGTTCCTGCAAGAACGATTTCTCCCGCGTCGTCGCTCGTTTTTTGTTTCGACCACAGCCATGAGGCGTTGCCGCTGACCGTCAGCGATGAAAGCCCTTTCAATGCAATTTCATATTGGGCCGACAGGTCGACGCCCTGCACCGATTGCCGTGCGGCGTTGACGTAGCGATCATAGAGGATGGCGATGGTCTGGCTGAGTCCGGTCCCGCCGCTATAATCATAATATTTCGATGCCGCCGATATGATCCGCTGTAGTTCCTCGCTGGACGGATCATAGGCGACAAAGGCGGCATAGGCCGGATCAGAAAGCGCATTGAACAATGCCGCGCCCGAGACAGGCTGGACTATGCGGTCGAGATAGGTGACGTGAAAATAGCTGACCGACGCTCTGAACTTGTCGAGGGCGGGCGGGTGAATATCGAGCGTTGCCGACCATGTTTCGGCTTTTTCCGGTTTGAGATCGACATTGCCGCCATAGTCGATCAGCACGGTCGAACCAGCTGGAAAAGCCGAGCCGCCCAAGAGGCCGGCAGAATAGAGATAGGCTTCGCGCTGCTGGAATTGTTGCGAAAGGGTAGGGGCCTTGAAGGAACGTCCCCAGCTTGCCTTTAAATCGAAAGCGCGGTTTGGCCCGTAAATGAGACCGAGCTTGGGAACGGCGACAGACGCCATGCCGGGATAATTTTCATAGCGTATAGCTCCGTTCAATATCAGGCGATGGGCAAGTCGGTTGCCATCCTCCGGCGCGACAAGCGGCAAGGCCGCTTCGGCAAAGCCGTAATAGCTGTTGACCGATCCGGCATCGAGCGGAACGCCCGAAGGCGCATAACTATAGCTGTTGTAACGATAGCCCGCGCCAATCACCAGATCGATGGGGCGCGCGGCAATTCCCTTCAGACTGCCGGAGGCGTAGCCTTCGACATTGACCAGCTTGTTGAGATAATGTCCCCAGGACCGATAATCTAGCGCGTCATCCTGGAACGCTTGCTCGTCATATTGAGATTTGCTCTGTCCATAGGTTCCAGAAAGAGTGAGGTTCCATCCTGGGGCCAGCCCTGCCCGCACAGATGGGGTCACAGAATAGGACGTGACGGCGGGCCGTTCTTCATATGCCAAGCCATAGTCCGTGATATAGGACATGAATGAATTGCGCCGGCTGTAGGTGGCATCGAGAAGCATCTCGACATCGCGAGCAACGCTCTGACGCAACGCGACAACGGCGCTGTTCTGCACGGTCCGGGGGTAAAGCGTGTTTTTGTCTGGCATATAGTCTGTGTAAGAGCGATCACCGGAATAGATGGCGCTGTTGCTTTGGTGGCCATAAGCCGCAATCAGGCTGCCTGATCCCCAATCCTTGCCTCCAACGGCGCTATATTGCTGCTGGAAATCGCCTCCATTGGTTGCGCCGCCCAAGGTCGCAGCCACAGAGGCACCATCATATCCCTGTTTGAGGACGATATTGACCACGCCGCCGACGGCGTCGGACCCGTAGATCGCCGACGCCCCGTCAGCAACAATGTCCATCCGTTCGACGGCAGCCAGAGGAATGGCACCAAGATCGACTGCCTGGACGAAAGAGCCATAAGACAGGCGGTGGCCGTTCAGCAATGTCAGTGTGGCGTCTCCTCCTAACCCGCGAAGATTGGCGGTGGAGCTGGAGTCGATATTCTGATTGTTGATCCCGCTGGCACCCCAGCCCACGCCGGGATTCTGCCCACCCCCAAAATTCTGGGGAACGGAGCGGATCGCCTGGCCCAGATCGGTCTGGCCGGCCAGTTTGATTTGGTCTCCATCCAACTGCAGCATGGGGGACGCGGACGGGGCAGATTTAAGACGGGTTCCAGTGATGACGAGTTCGTTTTCGCCGTTTCCCGTTGCATCATTTCTGGCTGCAGCGGTCGTGTCCTGCACGATGAGCGCGCCATCGGTGATTTGGGCTGTGAGTTTCGTGCCGGCAAGCAACAGGCGCGCAGCATCCTCGATCGTATGGCGCCCGGTCAGGCGACCTGATTGCCGACCTCGCAGCGGATCTGCTGGCGCGGAAAACTCCAGTCCTCCCTGGCGCGCAACCTCCCGCAGCGCTCCAGTCAAAGATTGCGCGGGGATATCGAATGTTATCACTTTGGCCGCTTGCGCCTTGGCGGGCGAACCTATGAGCAACGCACCGACTGCAATACCTACAAGTAACCCGCCACGAACCATTCGCATGTCTATCCCCAAGTGTCATGAGAGGCGCATCGAATGATGCGCTCAAAGGGGCAGACGGGAAGAATTTCAAAACGAGCGGCGGTGGCGCTATTTTTTTAGAACGATCCTGTCGGTGCCATGAAACTCAAGCGTCAGACCGAGCGAGCGCGCGAGATGCTTTGCGACCGTTTCCGGGTTGCGGATGTGAAGGTCGGCGCTCACGCGCATCGAGGCAACTTCCGGCGTGGCAGCGATCAACTGGACGCTCGAATAGAGGTTCACCTCCGCCAATATCGAGCCTACCGTTTCATCCTCATAGCTTTTCACACCGGTTACCCACTGTCCTTCATTTTTCGGCGCACGGTCGGGGACGATGGAAGCGGCCTGTGCGATAGACGGCAAATAGCGCATTCTTTCGCCAGGTTTGAGATATCGCTTGTTCGCACCCAGATACAGCCGTTGTGTGGCGCATGGTGGCGAAACGGTCACCTGCCCCTTAAACAGCACGACCTTCATTTCGCAGCGACTGCGTCGCTCGACGTCGAAAACAGTTCCAAGCGCCGTGGTGGCTCCGCCATCGGCGACTACCGTGAAGGGGCGTGACCGATCATGCGCGACTATGAAATGGACCCGGCCATGATCAAGTTCCAGATCGCGTCGATCCGGTCGCATCCAGACCAGCAGGCGGCTATTTGTGTCGAGCGTCACGACGGAACCGTCGGCGAGCGTGACGTCGCGGACTTCGCCCCTTTGGGTAGTTAGGACAAGTGGAGTGTCTGGCGTGGAATTGGTTTCTCCTGCGATGTCATGGTGCCCAGTGGAGTTGCCCTCGTTCTTCTTCAGGCCAAGGCTGGCTCCCACGGCGATCAGGCCTGCGACCGACGCGGCGATCGCCACTTTCAAAAGCCGTTGACGCGCGCGAATGCGCCTCGCCGCTGGATCAAGCCGAGTTAACGCAGCTTCGGCTTTATCGAACGCGGCCCGGCGCTCGGGATCCTCGTTACACCAACGCATTGCCGCAGCGCGCGTAGTGGGATCACGTAGCGCTTCCATAGCGAGGAGTCTGGCCTGATCCTCAATGGAAAATTCGCCATCGCGCTCCTGCGTCATCGGCTCGCCATCCTTGTCATCAGATGGTCCAATGTCTTCAGCATCTTCCTCTTTACCGCCCACTCGCTCAGCCCGATGCGTTTTCCGATATCGCGGAAGCTATAGCCGTCAACGCGATTGAGGAGGAATATTTCTCGATCGACGGGGTCCAGGTCAAGCAAGAGCTTGTCACAGAAGGCGAGATCGTCACGGGCCGCCAAGGCGCGATGCGGGTCTCCGTGCGCGGGAATTTCCGTGGCATCCGATATCGGACTCTTCAGCTTGTCCACCCGGGTCGACGAACGGTCCGCCCAGTCCCGCAGCAAGTTCGTAGCTATGCGCCGGAGATACCCCTGGGGCGATGATAGCATCCGAGCGGCGCCGCTCCGTACGAAACGAAGAAAGGTCTCCTGCGCAAGTTCGTCGGCCTCGGCCCGCGACACCGAATTGCGATGAAAGTAGCGCACCAGCCGCGGATTTTCTTCGTGATAGAGGCGGACGATCAGATCATGGTCGTCGGGCGCTCGCACAACTTCACTGCGGGATCGGCCGTCACTTGGCATGGCAGGCGCTCCCATGCGAAGAATAGCGCCATGTTAGCAGTATGCCGGCACCGCAGACTTTCGTCGCAGCGACCTCAACGCCTTGATTGACCGGTTGTCTAGTTCGCCTCATCCGCCGCACCTATGTCCACTCGGGGCGACGACCGAAGCCGGATGTTGGAAACCTGCTACTCACAGGCGCATGCGCCTTTACCGTTGCCGGCTGGACATGCGCGCATGCCACCCGG
>JAEMRT010000195.1 GCA_016463225.1 Sphingopyxis sp.
CCTCTATCCGCTTCACGACGCTCTCATGCACATGCGCGCCCTCGGGGATCTGGCGCGGCTCGGCATCGGGGATGTAGAAGCCGAAATAAACCTTCCGCTCCGGCCACTCGCGATATTTCGCGCGCTTCGGAAAGAATTCCAGCACCCGCCAGGCCCAGTTCATCGAATCGTGCAATTGGCCCGTCTTGCCGGTGTAGGCCGGCGCGACATAGTGGAACGGCGAATTCCTGCGCTGGATGCCCCAGGCGAGCTGGTTCACCGTGCGCGGGTTGAACTTCAGCCCGGCCTGCTCCGCCTCCGCGATCATCCACAGCAGCGGATATTTTGAGTCCCCGCTCTCCGCTTCCGGATAGCCGCCGCCGATATCGCTATGCACTCCGGCGAACCACACCTGCCAGATGTCCTGCGGCACCTTCTTTTCATCAGGCACGTAGCGGTTGCTCCAGAACTCCTGCGGCTCCTCGTACCGGTTGAGGCGGAACATGCGCCGCCGCTCGTCGATCGCGATCGCCTGCCGGAAGATCCTGATGCTGGGGTCGCGCCGCGTGAAGGCGAGCTCCTCCAGGCTCGGCCAGAACAACCGGTCGGGGCGCGGCACGATCACGCTCGCCACCGTGTCCCACACGCCGACGAAATGGATGGTCGGCCAGCGCGTCGAGGTGATGCGCGCGAACTGCGCGGCGAGGTCGAATGCGTCCGTCGGCAGCGGCCCGCTCTCGTCGAAGGCGACCTCTTCGACGTCCCTGATGTCGTTGCCGCGCCCGGTGCCGGAATATTGCTTGTAGGCGATCAGCCCCGAGCCGGCGAGGTTCGCCTGTTCGGGGCGGATCAGCCCGATCTTGTGGATCAGCCCCGCCAGCACGCGCACCGGGTAGGCCCCGCGCGAGACGCCGAACAGATAGATCCTGTCGCCCGGCGCGTAATGCTCGACCAGGAAGCAATAGGCCGAGAGCACGTTGTCATCGAGCCCGTAGCCGGTCGCGAGCCCCAGCACCAGATTGATGTTGGCCTTGAGCCGGTGCCACGTCGTCGGCTCCGTCACCGTGCCGACCCCGGGATCGTAGAACACCATCTGCCGCGGCTGCGTTTTGTCAGTCTTGCGCAGGCAGCGATAGAGCTTCAGGACGTTGGAGATGTTCTCGCTGATCTCGTTGCCGGTACCGTCACAGCAGATGACGAGATGCTTGGGCTCGGGCTTGGGTGAGGTGGTGTGCGCGGGCTCCATGGGAGGCGCCTCCAGGGGATGCTACCGGGGCGAGTATAGCGGAAAATGAAAAAAATGAGAGGGCCGCAAAATATTCGTCGTTCGCAAGTGAATTCAGCGAAATTCTAGTATCGGCTCTAAGGAGCCTCATCTTGGCCAGAGGCTGATTTGTCTTCCGTTAAACTGCCTTCTGCATCAACGTGAAGCATATGGATCCAGAATTGCGGAGGCACGGGAAATCGATGGTGACGGCACGCGAGAAGTACAATTGGCCAAAACCCACTCTGAATAGCAGAGAGGCCTTCGAACGCAGTTTTCCTCGTGCATGCGTTTAACACCACAGCAAGGTACCGATCGGATGGAATGTCGATCGGTATATCGGTTACGGCGATCCCATGATCGTGATTCCCCAAATAGAAAGAGGATTCGCTGTCGGCGTCAGGAAGCCAGAGCTGCAGTGTACAGTGGGACAAAATGGTTCGTTTGAGCTCTGACAGGGTAGAAACCTCCTCGTTCGCGCCAAGCGCGCCGAGCCATGCGACGAGCAACGGAATAAGTGTGCTAACAGACGTTGCTTCCTTTCGATATTCCTCGGTCCGTGCTCTCGGGTGATTTATTAACAATCGATATTCGGTAAAGGCACATGTGTACCGGCCGTGTGTTCGGAGTGTGAAATCCAATCTGTTTGCCATTTCCGTCAACCATTGACGAACATCGCCTAGGTTCGTGCGGGCCATAACAGATAGCACCAACACGATAGCTATCTCGATTGAGTTTATGTCGCATAGAGGAAGAAGCAGTGCGGTATTGTTGGATATCAGCCTAAAAACGCTGGCGTTCAGTCTAGCGATCTCTTCTTGGGTGGTGGCCGCCACGCTTGTATCTACTTTGTCACTAAGCCAGTGGAGCCAGATTCCGGCCATGGCGATCCGACCGGCTAAGTCGAACAGCTTTTGATTGATATCAACGCTGCTTCGAGCATGAACGGCTGTCGCGATGGCGTCCAACTTGCCTACGTGGGGAAGGATCTTTCTCTCAAGAAATTCGAGCGAGATCGAAAGATGAAGCCCTATCACTTGTTGCAGCGCCGACACCATCGCTTCAGTATGGCTATTGGAGTTTCCAATCAGAGGTCTACACATCTCCCATACGTGCAAAATGACCAATTCGCTAGCGCGGTATGGCGCTTCAAGGTTATCGACGTCGCGCGCCCATACAAAAAGTATCCAAAGACAAATGTTTAGCTGTCGCGCAGCAGAGAGTTGAGCACGCTCTTGGGAGTTAGGTTGTTTAACTATTCTGCCTATCAGCTCGCTGAAGTAGCGATATGACACGTCTGGAGTGTCCACCATTGCTACTGCTTTTTGGAAGCTCGACCGGTTCTGCTTCGGCAGAAGATCCTCCCGCAAAATTCCCGATAGAATCAGATTCGCCAATCGGTCTCCGTTCCACTCTTGATAGGAAATTCGATCAGTCTGGTTCTGGCGAATGTAGCCGCGCACGGAATCTTGCACCTGCTCGTGCAGCTCGCCACCATAGCAGAGGCAAATAACAATCTTGCGATCCGAATATTCGGCGGGGATGCGAGTACTGATGTAAGCGTCGCGAATTTCGTTCAAAGACGCGCGAAGACTTTGTGGGCTTCCATCAGCCCAGTCCTGTCGTGTCAGATCGCCCGATTTGACGGAAAAAAGAAAAACTTTGTGCTCGCCATCTTCGTCCGGCCCATATGCCGCAACGTCAACGCCGTGTTGCCTCGTCCCTCTTTGAGGACGAGAGTAGACATGAAAACCGACTTCGCTGAGCAGATCGGGTAGAATCGCGTCTAGTTCGTTCCGTTCTTTGAGAGAGGCTAGGTATTGCCGAACAAGCAGCTTCAAATATTCCTCCTCTCTGATCGAAGAACACGAATGAGATAACTAGTGCTGACGGGATCAAGGAATTCTTGTCGTGGCACCTCGAATGAAAAGCTATGAGGATGTAGCTCCATCTCCATCGGTTCGCGGTTGTTTTCCAAGCCGAGGTAGCTGAGCGTCTTTCGTCCATGCGCAATGACTGAGCGGCTAACTAAGTTGAGGAAGATCGATTGTTTTTCGGCCTCCCTTCTTGCGTCTTGCATTTGGTCAAAGTCTTTCAACATTACTGTTTGTCGCGCGCTTTCCGATGGGTGCAGTTCTTTAATGGTGCCGACCGACTCCAGATTGGCCAGATAGTCGTTAGATTCGAGTAATAGTGGCTGTATTCGGGTGAATGCAGCATCGTCCGGCGAAATGCTTGAAAGATATGCCTTGGCAGCGCCGCTATAGTTCCGAAGGATGACAGTGAGCATCAACTCGCTCACTTGCTGGGAGACGAGTTCGCTGCATTGTCGAAGGACGCAAACCAAAAAGGAAGATGCGGTGCAGGGCTGTGTAAACAGGTAGCCCACGATTTTGCGGCAAACAAAGGTCTGTTCGGAGGAGTCAAGATGCGATATCGACGTATCAAAATTGTATGGCTTGTCTTCGCCGTTTCGAAATAGAGCCGCGATTCCCTCGCATAGGACGACATTTCCTATGAGCATCCAAGCAAGAAGCACCTTCTGCAGTTGTGTAGGGTTGTCGCGTAGAGAGCTTGTAAAGCTTTGCAAGTCGGATAATTTGAGAGCTTCGGCGTTCAAGGGCAAATAGTCGGTCAAGAAATCGATGACCCTATCGGATTCAGGTCCAGCCAATAATTGGGATAAGCCCACGTCAAGTGCGTTCAGCGATCCCTTTTGCGCTGGAGAGAGGCCTCTGAGCGCATCAAGAACTAAAACTAGAATTCGATCGGTCAGTTGCTTGGGATAGTGAGCCAGGGTTTGAGAAAAAGCGTGAAGTACTTCCGGTGATGGGTGCTTGCTGATCTTAGCTACTATCCTGAATAACGAATCTTGGTCTGACTCGGGTGAGTTTTTTGCAATTTCGAGCGTGGCAAGGAGAGTGTTCGCGTAAAGTGCGTCATCGACGTTGTCGGACACTAATTCTTCGAACAGGGCCAGTCTGGTGTTGGTGTCTGCTAATTCGGTGTGCGTGACGCGACCAAGTGCAAACACCCCGGCAAGCCGCCTCCCATCTGTATAATTGATTGCAAATTCTTTTGCGTCTTGTTCGAAGTTTCCTGCAAGCAATGCAGTCGTCAAAAATCCATTCGCGATTTCTTCGTCAGTTTGAGCGATTGAGATAACTTCGCGTGCTCTTTGGAAATCTTTGGCGCACCAAGCCTTGAACGCCTCGAACGGGAATCCCGCAGCTAAGTCGCTGCCTCCTCTATCGACCAGTGCTTTGACACACCGCATCATTGACGGCACTGATGCCGTTAAGTCTGGGATGACTTCGTGGAAGAAATTCTGGCCAGCAAAGAATTGCGAATTACCGATGCTATTGAACTCGTCGCTGTGGACAAGTTGCAAGAGGTCAATCTTCCCGGAGTTGTGTAGGCGAACACAAACTTTTCGAAGCACCTCATTTCGATAGTTCGCATATGAGAAAATCACGGGCACCAGTGCATGCGAACGATAAGTCTCAAGCACAGTTTCGTCCGTTGCCTCAAAACTTTCGCGAGCCATCTTCCGCTCTCATCTGATCTGAGAACAAAATAAGAACCTTGGCGCGAGTGGTCAATGCCTTTCCAGCTTCGAGTTGTTCGGCCCCCACAATCAAAAACGGCCGGATCTTCCGATCCGGCCGCAACGCAAACTCTACTCGGCTAAGCCTACGCCACGCGACGCAACCTAGCCCCCGCCCTATTCAAAAAATCTCAGCTCGCCTGCTTCGCCGGCTGCGCGTCGCCGACCTTTTTTTGGATGGCGCGCTTCAGCTCGAGGGCGCGCGGCGACAGATTGTCGGCGTTGGCCTTGAGCAGGAAGGGGTCGAGGCCGCCATTGTGGTCGACGCTCTTGACCGCATTGGTGGAGACGCGCAGGCGCACGTTGCGGCCGAGCGCTTCCGAGATGAACGTCACGTTGACGAGGTTCGGCAGGAAGCGGCGCTTGGTCTTGATGTTGGAGTGGCTGACCTTGTGGCCGACGAGGGGGCCCTTGGCCGTCAGTTCGCAGCGGCGAGACATGGTAGAAATCCTTAGAGCTGAACCCCCAACGAATGCGGCCGCCATATGGGGCGCCACGGGGGCAAATTCTGTCGTCCTTGCAGGGAGCGGGCGGACGTATAG
>JAEMRT010000023.1 GCA_016463225.1 Sphingopyxis sp.
CGACGGCGACGCAATGGCGCTCGCGCTGCGCTGGGCGCAGGAACATGGCGGCCAGATCATCGATCCGCATAGCGCCGTCGGTCTCGCCGCGGCGCGCGCGCTCGACATTGACGCCGACATCCCCGTCGTGACGCTGGCAACCGCGCACCCGGCAAAATTCCGCGAAGCCGTCGAGCGCGCGACCGGGGTGCGGCCGCCGCTGCCCGCGCGGCTTGGCAATCTGTTCGACCGCGAGGAACGCTATGAGCGCCTGCCGGGCGACTATGACGCGGTAAAGGCCTTTGTCCTGGCGGAAGCCGCCCGTGGCTGAGCTGCTGCCACTCGTCACGCTCGTCGGCGAGGCGTGGGACGATTACGGGCTGATCGACAGCGGCAATGGCCGTAAACTCGAACGCTATGGCGCTTACCGCTTCATCCGCCCCGAACCGCAGGCGATGTGGGCGCCCGCGCTCCCGGCAAGCGAATGGGAGGCCGCCGACGGCGAATTCATCCCGGCGTCCGACGACGATGGCGGCGGGCGCTGGTATTATAACAAGCCCGTCCCGGCCGAAGGCTGGCCGCTGGCGTGGCGCGAAACGCGCTTCACCGCGCAATGCACCCCGTTCCGCCATCTGGGTTTTTTCCCCGACATGGCGCCCGTATGGGACTGGCTGCGCGCGCAGGTCGCCGACAAGCCCGATCCCGCCTTTCTCAACCTGTTCGGCTATACCGGCGTCGGCAGTCAGGCGCTCGCCGCGGCGGGAGCTTCGGTGACGCATGTCGATGCGTCGAAGAAATCGGTGGGGCAGGCGCGCGAAAATGCGGCGCTGGCGGAGATGGCCGACAAGCCCGTCCGCTGGATTCTGGACGATGCGAGCAAATTCACTGCGCGCGAAGTGCGCCGCGAGAAACGCTATGACGCGATCCTGCTCGATCCGCCGAAATTTGGTCGCGGTCCGACCGGCGAGCGCTGGCAGCTCGAAGAAGGGTTGGCGCCGCTGCTGACCGATTGCCGCCAGTTGCTCGATGCCGATAGCCGCGCGCTGTTCCTGACCGTCTATGCCGTCCGCATGTCGGCGCTCGCGATCGGCGAGTTGCTGGCGCAGCTGTTCGCCGATCTTCCGGGCAAGGTCGAATGCGGCGAGCTGGCGGTGCGTGAGGAGGCGCGGGGGTTGCTGCTGCCGACGGCGATCTTTGCGCGCTGGAGCCGCTGACCTGCGATCGGGGCAGAGTGATCAAAAAAAAGGCCGCACCAGCCCCAGTTAAGGGACTGGTACGGCCGCTGCGCCCAGTGTCAGAATTTGGCGCGGACGCCGAAGTAGAATTGGCGACCATTGTCATAGGTCGCGCGCGGCTGTGCCCGGGTACCCGAATATTGCTCGATCGGTTCGTTGGTCAGGTTCACCGCGTCGACCGTCAGCGCGATCCCGTCGGTCACATTGACGCTGACCGATGCATCGAGCGACGACAGCGCAGCCTGATTGAGCGGCGCCGCGCGATCGATGTCGATGAAAAACTTCGACCGGTAGTTGTACGACACACGCGCGCTCAGCAGGTCATTCTCATAATAGCCCGTCAGGTTGAGCGAATGCTTTGAATTGCCCGGGATCGGATCGCCGTTGTTAGCTTTGGCATCCGAATAGGTGTAGTTCGCCACCGCACCGAAGCCGCCCCAGATCGGGCGCGACACCTGGAATTCGAAGCCCTGGTTGCGGCCGCCGTCGCCGTTGCTGCGGCGGTTGATCTGATAGGGGCAATTGAACAGGTTGGGATTGCCGCCGCCCGCCGCGACGCATCCCGCGGGTTGCGAACCCGGTACGAACACACCGGGCAGGGTTTCGGTCGACGTCGTGTTGACGATGTACGACTGGATATCCTTGTAGAAAGCGGCGAGCGCGACGATCGTTTCGCGATCGGGATACCATTCGATCGACAGGTCATACTGGTTAGCACGATAGGGGTCGAGGTTCGGATCGCCGCCGCGTCCGGTCAACAGCGTGCCGTTGAGATCGACGCCCGGGGTGATGTCGACAAAGTCGGGGCGTGTCACCGTCTTGCCCGCGCCAAAGCGAAGCACGACCTTGTCCGACAGGTCGAGCGCCAGGTTAGCGCTCGGCAAGATATCGGTGTAGGATCGCTTCGCCGTGCTCGGCGTGAAGCCGCCGAAGGGATTGGTGAACTGCGGGTTGGCGCCGCCGATGATAAAGCCCTGCGACGTCTGGTCGGTGGTGATGACGCGCACCCCAACATTGCCGCGCCAGCTGTCGCCGCCGAATTTGGCGAGGCCGTAGCCACCATAGGCCTTTTCGTTGATCGAATAGCTGTTGCCGGGAACGAGGAAGCGGTCGGTCCCCGGTGCGGTCTGTGCGGCATAGATGGCGCGCAGCTTGGCGGGATCAACGCGCCAATAGTCGGTGAGGGTGCCGGCAGACGCGATATTGTCGAGGAAGTCGCCGGGCATGCCGCCGCCGGTCGCAAAGCTGGCCGAGGTACATGGTGCGCCGCCGCACCGCAGGGCGGGGGTGAACACGCCGCCGTTGGTGGCAAAGCGCTCGGCGACACGATCATGATCGGTATATTTGACGCCGAATTTCAGCGCCGTCAGCGGTCCCCATTCGACCTCTTTTTCGAGGTCGAGATAGAAGTATTTCTCCTCATCATCGTTGGTCACCGACTGGATGCGTGCAAAGTCGGGACGGATGCCCGCGGGATTGAGCGGGCTCGGGCTACCAAAGCTGACTTCGGGGCGGCCGCTGCGCAGATCATAGGTGAAGCGGCCCGGGCCGGCGAACTCGATGAAATTCTCGTTGCTCGTGTCGCCATTCGCCTTGGTCCAACCCGCCTTGAAATGGACGGTCAGTGTGTCACTGGGGCGCCAGGTCAGGTCGAAATCGGCGGACACCGTCTTGGCGACCGCCTGACGATCGATCGCATCATAGACGACGCCAAAGCCTTCGGTGCCATTGTTCCGCGACGCGATGGTGCCCGCGACCGCGATGCCGTTCTGGACCACCGCATTGGTGAGCGTGCCGCCGCCGCCAAGGGCCTGATCACCCCAAGCAAGGTAATTCTGGTTGAAGTTGTCGGCGTTGAAGCGCGAATAGAGGCCCGTCAGGTTGATCTCGAGCTCGTCCGAGGGGCGGAACTGGATCCCGATATTGGCGCCATAGCGTTCGCGATTCTGTTCGAACATCGTCGAACCGATCAGCGTCGGAATCAAAGCAGTTTGTCCGCCACCGGCGGGGCGATAGCCAAAGATTTCGAGACCGTCGCGGCGGGTGCGGCGCTTCTGATAGATGCCGCCGATCAGGATGCCAAAGGTTTCGTCGGCGTTTTTCCAGCTGACCAGCCCCGAAACCTGCGGATCGACTTTGCCCGACAGGTCCGAATAGACGCCCTGCAGCGACGCCGAGACGGCAAAGGGTTCCAGATCGAGCGGGTTGCGGGTGATGACGTTGATCGTGCCGCCAACGCCGCCTTCCTCGACATCGGCCTGCGGGCTCTTATAGACCTCAAGCCGGCCGACGATTTCGGCGGGGAGGGTCAGATAGTTGAAGCTGCGGGTCGAGGCGACCTGATCGAGAATGAACCAGTCGGCCGTTGCGACCGTATGGCCGTTGAGCAGCGTCTTGGTCAAATTGGGTGCGGTGCCGCGCAGCGAGACGCGCTCGCCTTCGCCGAATTCGCGGTTGACGACCACGCCGGGCACACGCTGCAGCGCTTCAGCGACATTCTTGTCGGGAAACTTGCCGATATCCTCGGCGGTCACGACGTCGGCGATGACCGCTAGATCGCGCTTGGCGTCGATCGACTGGGCTATTGAACCCCGAAAGCCGGTGACGACGATTTCGTCGGCAGCGGGTGCTTCCGTGCCTTGCGCCGCCGCGGGCGAGACGCAGGTCGCATAGGCAATGATGCTTGCGGTGGCAAAAAGTCGTTTTGATTTCAGCATGTCGATCCTCCCAAAGATCTGTTGGTCTTTATTGGTAATGCATACGTCATAACAATATCGCATATGCTGTCAAGATTGGAGTTACGCGGCGCCGAAAACTTGGCATCCAGCGCAGGGCGTGGTCGCAGACGGTAGTATTGGTATTAAATTGGTACTATTGGGGTGACGGCCGGACGCGTTCCTGGGGAGGGGGCCAGCGACATCGGAAATGATCGCTGCTGCGGGTCGCGGGCGGCGTTTCGCAACGCGGATACAGGCGTGCGCAATGGCGGCGGATCGCGCGATTTGGCGATGGGTCAGACGTATATGGCCATGACATCTTCGCCCGCCATCCGACACGGCAATCGCCGCGGGTCATCGCACGCTGTTGTGCGACGATCCGCGGCGTCCCGTCCCCTTGCGGGAAGGGCGTTTCAGGTGGGGTCGGCGAGTTCGATGCGGTTGCGGCCGCCGGCTTTCGCTTTGTACAGCGCATCGTCGGCAGCTTTGAGCGCGCCGCGCGTTTCGCCGTAGCCAAAGACATCGGCGACGCCGCCCGAGAAGGTGATCTGCCCGAACGGCTCGTCGGTCTTGCGATTGATCAGCCGCCGATCGGCCAGACCTTCGCGCGCTTCGTCGAGCCGCTCGGCGGCTTGCGTCGGGGTCAGGCCGCGGAACAGCATGACAAATTCCTCGCCGCCGTGGCGGGCGACGTGGCAGCGGTCGTCGGAAATGCGCGACAGCGTGTCGGCGATCGCCTTGATGACGCGGTCGCCCGCTTCATGCCCGTGCAGATCGTTGACCTTTTTGAACTCGTCGATGTCGCAGAACGCGACGCTCAGCGGTTCGCACGCGGCGCGCGCTTCCCTATGATGCCGTTCGAGCAGGATTTCGAAGGCGCGGCGGTTGGGCAGGCCGGTCAGGAAGTCGAGCTCGGCGTCGCGCTTGGCGCGTTCGAGGCTGCGGCGCAGGGATTTCGCCTCGTCCTCGCTCTTGCGCATATGATCTTCGGCCTTGCGCGTGCGCTCCAGCATCACCTTGGCGAGGTCCGCCAGGCTGGAGACGATCCGTCCCGTTTTTTGAAGCTGCTCCAGATCATCGACATGCTGTTCGAGTTCGGTGCCATAGTCGCTGGTGACCGTCCGCGCTTCCTTGGCGTGGACGTGGAAAGATTCGAGGTTGGTTTCGAGCCGCGTCATCAAGCGGTCGAGGTCAGCGTGGTCGGCCGGGGCAATGCTCTGCTCACCGAGTTCGTTCAGCCATTGCTGGGTGATGCCGTCGGACGATTGCGAGCGCGCCGTGATTTGCCGCGCCAGATGCGGGTTCATACCCGAAAAGGCCGCGTGCGCGAGCAACAGATTGGCGGGCGATACGTCGAGATCATTGTCGATCAAAAACGCCATGATCGTGCCGATCAGCTGGTGCCGGGCCAGTCGCGCAAGGTCGCGCGTTCCGCCGCTGTCGGGCGGCGCGCGGCGTCCTGCAGGGGGAGTGCTTCGCGTGTTGCGGAGCCCCAGCCAATCCAGGAGCCGTCCTACCGGCTCGTTCGATGGTGTCGCTTTCGTGGTCATGCGACAATTAACGGGCCGGGCGCGGCGGATTTAAGCCCGCGTCAGTGGGATTTTGCCGCCGAAAACCGTCGATGTTGGACTAGTACACGCAAAGCGATGTCAAATCAGGCGTTTAGGCAAACCCTCTATCGGCAGCGGTTCCAGCCGGCACCGCGCACCGCGCGGCCCGGCGTCGCGCCGCTGTGTTCGCCGCCGCGCAATACGGCGACGCCGTTGACGAATACATCACGCATGCCGATCGAATATTGATGCGGTTTCTCAAAGGTCGACAGGTCGGCGATCTTTGCCGGGTCAAAGATGACGACGTCGGCATAGTAGCCGGGCCTCAGCGCGCCGCGCTCCTTGATGCCCAGATTCGCGGCGGGGAGGGTGGTGAGACGGTACACGGCCTGCTCCAGCGAGATCAGCTTTTCGTCGCGGACATAGCGGCCGAGCAGTCGCGCGAAATTCCCATAGGTGCGCGGGTGGGCACCCGATTTCAGGAAATTGCCCTCGGGCGCCTGCGACGACGCATCGGAGCCGAAGCTCATCCACGGCAGCTGGACCTGTTTGCGGACATTATCTTCCGACATCAGGAAATAGACGGTGCCGACGCGCGAGCCATCCTCGACCACCAGGTCCATCGCCGTTTCTTCGGGCGATTTGCCGCGCATCGATGCGACCTCGGCCAGCGTTTTGCCGGTCAGTGGTTTGAGCTTCTCGTTCTTGAATCCCGACAGGATCATCTTGTCGGCGCCCGCACCGAAATAGAGGTTTTCCCAGTCACTGCCCGGCTGCTTCATTTCGGCGGCGACGCGGGCGCGGGTGGCGGGATCCTTCAGTCGTTCGATCCATGCTTCCAGCCCGCCCGCCTGCACCCAGGTCGGCATCGCGGCGTCGAGTCCCGTGGCGCCCGCAGTATAAGTGTACATGTCGGTCGTGATCCGCAGCCCTTCGGCGCGTGCCGCCTCGATCTTGCCGACGACCGAGTCGAGCTTGCCCCAGTTGCTCCGCCCGGCCATCTTGAGATGGTAGATTTCGGCGGGGGCGCCCGAGCGGCGTGAAATTTCGATCAATTCGTCGACAGCTTCCTCCAGCCGGTCTCCTTCGGAGCGCATATGGCTGATGTACATGCCGCCGCATTTCGCGGCCTCGCTGGTCAGGGCGACCAGTTCGTCGGTCTCGGCATAGGAACCGGGGGCGTAGATCAGTGAGCTGCCGACGCCCATCGCGCCTTCGTTCATCGCCTGCCGCACCAACGCGCGCATCCGGGTCAATTGCTCGGGCGTCGGATCGACATCGCCTTCGCCGAGCTCATGGACGCGGACGGTTGCGGCGCCGACAAAGCTCGCGACATTGGTCGAGACGCCGCGTTTTTCGAGATAGCCGAGATAATCGCCCAGACTGGTCCATTCGATGGGAAATTTGAGGTCGCCTTGGCGCTCGGTTTCCTGCGCCTTCATCGCGGGGTTGAGCGGTCCCATCGACCAGCCTTCGCCCATTACCTCCAGCGTCACGCCCTGCCGGATGTCGCTCTGGCTTTTGGGATCGACGATCAGCGATTCGGTCGCCCAGCTCAGCATGTTGATGAAGCCCGGCGCGACCGCCATGCCGTTGGCCTGCACTTCGCTTTTCGCCGATCCCGCTACCTTTCCCACGGCGACGATGCGGTCGTCCTTGATCGCAACATCGCCGACGACCGGGGGCTGGCCCGAACCGTCGTAGAGAGTGCCACCGCGAATGATCAGGTCATAGGCAGGCGCCTGCGCGGCAACCGACGCCGACAGCAGCATCGAACTGCACAGCAGCATCAAGGACGGGGTGAAGCGCCGGGGCGGTGGCATAATTTTCTCCGTAAAGGGGGTCAGCCGTGCAGGCTCATCAGTGAATCCATCAGCCCGTCGTCGGCACTGGAACAGACGCCGAGCACCAGCGCTTCGTCGAAGCCGTCGGCGACGACATAGGCGTGGCCCATCGACGAATCGAGATAGATGCCCTGGCCGGTCTTGAGCGCGACGGGGTCGTAGAACTCGGTGTGAATCTCGATTTCGCCCTCCAGCACATAGATAAATTCCTCACCCTGATGGCGGACGAGCTCGCCGAATTCGCTCGCGCTGTGGGCACGGATGCGGGTGATGATCGGGATCATGCGTTTCTGGCGCAGGTCGGTGCAGAGGTAATGATAGTCGTAATTGTCGGTGGTGACGCGCACGGCCTGATCGATCGTCCCTACGCTGCGGCGACCGGTAACGCGCGGGGCGCTGTCGCCGTCATCCTCGGCGAACAGGTCCGACATGCGGATGCTGAGTCGCTGGCTGAGCTGCTGGAGCTTGTCGTAACTCAGCGTCAGCCGGTCATGCTCGACCTTCGACAGCGTCGAGACCGGGATGCCCGATTTCGCGCTCATCTCCTTGAGCGTCCAGCCGTTTCGCGAGCGAATGCTCTTCATCACGGTGCCGAGAGTGGGTGGGGCCGCACGCGCCGCCATCAATTTTTCCATTCCATGTTTGACAATTTTCTAATCAGGATCATTATGTCCCTATTGGGTTAACAGCTGTTGACCCTTGGTAAGGGGTCGCGCGGCTTGCTGCAAGGTCAGACAGGACGCGCCAGACAAAAGGGGAAAGTGATGCGTTTCATCCGCAAGGCGATGATCGGGCTGGCGGCGCTCGCCGCGCTGCCACTGGCGGCGCAAGGGCCGCTGCCCGCGCCGACGGCGAAGAAAGTCGAAACCTCCGCGGCGACCGCTCCCGCAGCGCCGACACGGCCGGTGACGCTCGACGCTGCCGACCTCGAAGCGTGGATGGATGGCTATCTGCCCTACGCGCTTGAACGCGCGCGCATCCCCGGTGCGGTCGTCGTCGTCGTAAAGGACGGCCAGGTCGTGCTGCAAAAGGGCTATGGCTTTGCCGACGTCGCTAAGCGCGCGCCGGTGCTGCCCGAAACCACAATGTTCCGCCCCGGCTCGGTGTCGAAACTGCTGACCTGGACCGCGGTGATGCAGCAGGTCGAGGCGGGCAAGATCGATCTCGACAAGGACGTCAACGCCTACCTCGATTTCAAGATTCCCGCCTATCAGGGCAAGCCGGTCACGATGCGCAACATCATGACGCACACCGCAGGGTTCGAGGAATCGGTGCGCCACTTGATCAGCAGCGACCCCAAGGCAGTGATGACGCTCAAGGAACAGATGCCGCTGGCCTTGCCGCAGCGCGTGTTTGCGCCGGGGACCACCCCGGCTTACTCCAATTATGCCACCGCACTGGCGGGCTATATCGTCGAGCGGGTGAGCGGTGAACCGTTCGACAATTATATCGAAAATCATATCTTTACGCCGCTTGGCATGACGCATTCGACCTTTCGCCAGCCGCTGCCCGCACGCCTCGCGCCGCATATGTCCAAGGGCTATCCCGATGTGACGCAAAAGGCGAAGCCGTTCGAGATCGTCATCCCCGCACCCGCGGGCAGCCTGTCGGCGAGCGGCGCCGACATGGGCAAGTTCATGATCGCGCATCTGAACGACGGCGCCGGCCTGTTGAAGCCCGAAACCGCGAGGCAGATGCATGATTTCAAGGCGCCCGGGGTCGGCCCGCTCAACAGCATGGCGCTCGGTTTCTACGAACAATGGGTCAACGGCCAGCGCGCGATTGCGCATGGCGGCGATACCGTGTGGTTCCACTCCTATCTGTGGCTCTTCCCCGATTCCGACATCGGTGTTTATGTATCGATGAACAGCGCGGGGGCTGCCGGTGATGCGGGTGCGGTGCGCAGCGCGCTCTTCCACAAATTCGCCGATCGTTATTTGCCGGGCGACGACAAGGGAGGAACCGTCGGCGCCAAGACCGCCAGCCAGCACGCGGAGATGATGGTCGGCAATTATGTCAGCAGCCGCGGGTCGTTCACCAACTTTATGAGCCTGCTCGGGCTGTTGGGGCAGGCGAACATCTCGCTGACCGAGGATGGCAAGATTACGCTCCCGGCGCTCGACGGCATGGGTGCGGGCGCTCGCGACTGGGTCGAGGTCGAACCTTTCGTGTGGCGCGACACAAGTACAGGCGAACGCCTTGCTGCCGAGGTCAAAGATGGGCGTGTCGTGCGCTGGAGCGTCGATGCCGGTTCGCCGTTCATGGTGTTCGAACCCGCCCCGGCAAGCGTCAATGCAGGTTGGCTCAACCCGGCGCTGATCGCGGCGCTTGGCATTGTGCTGCTCGCCGCGCTGGCGTGGCCGGTGCGGGCGCTGGTGCGGCGCAGCTTTAGGGCCGACTTCGCGCTCGAAGGCAAGTCGCGCCGCGCGTACCGACTGTCGCGAATCTTCGCCTGGCTCGTGCTCGCAGCATTGGCCGGTTGGCTCGGGCTCATCGCGGCTTTCTCGGCCGACATCGGCAGCTTGGGCGGTCCGCTCGACTGGCTGATCCACCTGCTACGAATCCTGACCCCGGTGGCGAGCTTCGGCTTGCTGGCGACGGCGGGCTGGCACCTGTGGCTCACGCTCAAGGACAAGCGCCGCTGGACGATGAAGCTCGGCGCAGTGCTGCTCGTGCTTGCGGCGCTCGTGCTGGTCTGGGTGACAATCGCCTTCAACCTTTATGGCTTTGGAATGGTTTATTGATGGCCACGCAAATGACGCAAGAACTGACGCTCGACCTGCGGGTCGAGCGTTTCCCCTACCACCAGCCGTTTCGCATTTCGGGGCATGTCTTCACCGAAACCGCGCTGCTGGTCGCCGAACTGTCCGACGGCACGCATGTCGGGCTCGGCGAAGGCGCGGGGGTCTATTATCTGGGCGATGATATCGACCATATGCTGGCCGAGGCGACGCGCGTGCGCGGCGCGATCGAGCGCGGTGCGACGCGGGCGGATTTGCAGCAATTGCTGCCGCCGGGCGGCGCACGAAATGCGCTCGACTGTGCGTATTGGGATCTGGAGGCGAAGCAGGCGGGACGACCGGTGTGGGAGCTGGCGGGATTGAAACCGCCGCGCGCGCTGCCTTCAACCTTGACGCTTGGCGCCGACAGTGCGGGCAATATGGCGAAGGCGGCGCTGGCGATCGATCCCGAGGCGCCGATCAAGGTCAAGCTGACCGGCGATTTGGGCGACGACATCGCCCGCGTCGTCGCGATCCGCACCGCGCGCCCGCATGCGTGGATCGGGGTCGATGCCAATCAGGGCTATGACATTCGCACGCTGGCGGAGCTGCTGCCGGTGCTGATCCAGGCCCGCGTCGCGCAATTAGAGCAGCCGCTGAAGCGCGGGCGCGAGGCCGATCTCGACGGGCTGAAACGGCCTGTGCCGTTTGTCGCCGACGAAAGCGCGGTGACGCTGGCCGATACGGCGACGCTCGTTGGCCGCTTCGACGCCGTGAACATCAAGCTCGATAAATGCGGCGGGCTGACCGAGGGGCTGGCGATCGCGCGGCAGGCGCGAAAACTCGGGCTGGACGTGATGGTCGGCAATATGATGGGGACCAGCCTGTCGATGGCGCCGTCGTTTGTGCTGGGCCAGCTTTGCGACATCGTCGACCTCGACGGACCGACCTTCCTGGCGCGCGATCGGGTGCCCGGGGTCGAATATCGGGGCGGGATGATCCATTGCCCGGCAGAAATTTGGGGATAGATGACAATTTTATGTCCTAAACGGGTTGACAATTTTCCGATTAGGACAATAGTCGTCATATTGAAATTTGGTTGAGAGGGAGGCTGGAATGACGGGGTCATTCGCAGTAACGCGCCGCGCGGTCATCGCGGGCGCGGTGGGCGCCGCCTTGTCTGCGCCGATGGTGAACAGGGGGACTTATGCGTTTGCGGCGGCACCGGGCCGCCGCTATTCGCGCCGCGCGGTCGACCTGGTTGCCTCGTCGCTCGTCATCGACATGCTGGCGCCGCTCAAGATCACGCTTTCGGCCGACTATATCACCCACCGTTTGACCGATGCCGAGGCCGCCGAGTTCAAGGCCAGCGGCATCACCGGCTTTCACAACGCCTATGGTCTCGGCGGTCCCGATGCAAAAGAGCAGGCGCTGACCTTTCTCGCCGGCTGGCAGGGTTTTGCCGGGCGCAACAGTCATGTCTTCACGCTGGTCGATGGCATCGCGGATCTCGACCGCGCCAAGGCCGAGAAAAAATGCGCGGTCATCATGGGCATCCAGAACGCCGAGCATTTCGAGAAGATCGAGGATGTTGCGCTGTTCCGCCGCCTCGGCCTGCGCTGCGCGCAGCTGACCTACAACAGCCAGAATTTGATCGGTTCGGGCAGCACCGAACGGATCGATGGCGGGGTCAGCGACTATGGCGCTGCGATCATCGCCGAGATGGAAAAGCAGCGCATGCTCGTCGACGTCTCGCATTGCGGCGACCAGACAACGCTCGATGCCATCGCGATCGCCAAGGGGCCGATCGCGATCACCCACAGCAACGCCCGCGCGTTGGTCGATCACCCGCGCGTCAAGACCGACGCGGCGATCAAGGCGCTGGCGGCAAAAGGTGGGGTGATGGGCATAACCGGGGTGCGGATGTTCGTGCGCACCACCGACCCGGCCAATGTCGGGCATATGGCCGACCATATCGACCATGTCGCCAGGCTGGTCGGGATCGATCATGCCGGGATCGGATCGGACGCTGATCTTCACGGCTATGACGACATGATCCCGTCCGAATATGCGGCGCTGAAGGGCAGCTACAAAGGCAGCTACGCCTTTCGCGACAAGATCGACATCGACGGCTTCGATCACCCTCTGAAGGTCTTTGACCTGACCGAGGAACTGATCCGCCGGGGATATTCAAACGACAACATCACAGCCGTGTTGGGGGGCAATTTCCGCCGCCTGCTGGCGCAAGTCTGGGGGTAAGGCAATGAACAAGGGACTTTATATCGCGGCGAGCATGGCCGCACTGATCGCCGCAACGCCGGCGCAGGCGCAGGAACCGGGCGCGGTTGAGGCGGCGGGCGAAATCGTCGTCACCGCGCAAAAGCGCGTCCAGAATGTCCAGGACGTGCCGATCTCGATCGCCGTCGTGAATGGCGAAGAGCTTCAGCAACAGGGCTCCGCGTCGCTCGTTGACTATGCGGGTTACGTCCCCGGCATGAATGTCAGCAACAGCGGCACGCCCGGTCAGACGACAATCACGCTGCGCGGCGTTGCACCGCTCAACAACAGCCAGACCGTCGGGATCTACCTCGACGATGCGCCGGTGGGGTCGAGCGCGATCTACAACCGCGCCGGGGCGTTCACGATCGACCTGATGCCCTATGATTTGGAACGGATCGAGGTACTGAAGGGACCGCAGGGCACGCTCTATGGCGCCAGCTCGATCGGCGGCCTGGTGAAATATGTCACCGTCCAGCCGAACACCAATGCGTTCAGCGTCAAGGCAGGGGTTGAGGGCTTCGCAATCAAGGGCGGCGACGGGCTCGGCTGGGGCGCGCAGGTGATGGTCAATGTGCCGATCGTGCAGGACAAGCTTGCGGTCAGCGGCAGCTTCGCATGGCGCAGCACTCCGGGCTGGGTCGATACCGTCAACAATGCCGCGCTGAAGGACCAGAATGATTACGAACAGCGTGGCGGCCGTGCTGCCCTGCTCTGGACGCCAACGCCCGAATTCAGCGTCAAGCTGGCGGGCATCTGGCAGTCGCTCGATTCAGAGGGCAACGCGCTCTACGCCGCCGACCTGACCGGCGCGCGGCTCGGCGACGGTCGCTCGTTCAACAATTTTGTCCCCGAATCTTTCGACGTCGATCTCGACTATTATTCGGCAACGCTCGACTATGATTTCGGTGCTGCCACGCTGACTTCGGCGACGACGTACAGCAAGACGCAAAGCGCGCAGGTGCAGGATGCGAGCTACGCCTTTGGCGTGCTTTTCCCGTTGCTTACGGGCGGCGCAGTGGCGCCGGGGATTACCCCGTTCCTGCTCGATCTAGGCCTGAAAAAATGGACGCAGGAAGTGCGGCTGGCTTCGCCAAGTGGCGGACGGTTTGAATGGCTGATCGGCGGCTTCTTCACTGACGAGACGACGAGCAATTCGCAGCTTGTCCGGTCATACGACATGGCGGGCAATCCGATCGCGGGGCTCGATCCGCTGGCGATCGTCGGCCTGCCTGCGACGTACAAGGAATATGCGATCTTCGGCAACGGCACGTTCAAGCTCAGCGAGCAGTTCGAAATCACCGGCGGCCTGCGCTGGGCGCGCAACAAGCAGACGTTCCGCCAGATCAGCTCGGGCGCGATCGTGCCGCAGGCCGACGATCCCGGCGACTCGGCCGAAAGCGTGTTCACCTATTCGATCAGTCCGCAATTCCACATCAACGACGACGCGATGCTCTATGCGCGTCTCGCGACCGGCTATCGCCCCGGCGGACCGAACGTCATCGTTCCCAACGTCCCGCCAACGGTCGATGCCGACCGGATGAAGAATTATGAAATCGGGCTGAAGGCCGACTTCGCCGATCGCATGGTTTCGGTCGATGTCGCGATCTTCCTGATGGACTGGACCGACATCCAGGTCGTGCGCTCGTTCGGCGGCGTGTCGGGCGGCGCGAATGGCGGCAAGGCGCGCAGCAAGGGGATCGAGGGTAGCTTCGCGCTGCGTCCGACTCCCGGGCTGACGATCAGCGCCACCGGCAGCTACACCGACGCCACGCTCAGCGAGGATGTGCCCGACATTAGCGGCGCCGATGGCGACCGTCTGCCCGCAGTCCCGAAATTCAGCGGCGCGCTGCGCGCCGATTATGAATTCGAACTGGGCGGCGGCAACAAGGGTAGCTTCGGCGCCGGTATCCGCCACGCGAGCAACCGCCTGTCGCTGGTCGAAAGCGATCCGCTGGTCGCGACGGCCAAGCCCTATACGTCGGTCGATCTCAACGCTTCGATCATCTTCAACGATCACTGGACATTGCGCGCCTACGCCCGCAACCTGCTCGACAATCAGGGCGAAATGGCGCGCTCGACCTTTGCCAATGGGCTCAACCAGCCGAGCTTCCTTGGCATTTCGCCGCTCCAGCCGCGCACGGTGGGTGTCGCGCTCGACCTGGCCTTTTGAGCGGATTGGAGTTGGAAACGATGAACGCGCCCATCGGCAGGCTGGAAAGCAGCCTGACCCTGCCGCAGCCCTATCTGCTGTTCCTCGGCGACACGACCGAGGCGGGCTATGCCAAGACCGCCTTTGGTCTGGCCGATTGGGCGGCCGATCGCTGCGTCGGTGAGCTGGCGATCGGCGGCTGCACCGTCACCACCGGCCTGCCGCCGATGTCACCCGCAGAGGCGCGGGCGGCGGGGGCGCGGTCGCTGGTCATCGGGGTCGCCAACCAGGGCGGGGTGATCGGCGACAGCTGGATCGCCGCGCTGGTCGAGGCGATGGAGGCGGGGCTCGACATCGTCAGCGGCCTCCACGTCCGGCTGGCGAGCCTGCCCGCGCTCGCCGAGGCGGCGAAGCGCACTGGCCAGCGGCTCATCGACGTGCGCACCCCGCCGCCGTCGATCCCGATCGGTACCGGCCGCAAGCGCAGCGGCAAGCGGCTGCTGACCGTCGGCACCGACTGCGCGCTCGGCAAGAAATATACCGCGCTGGCGCTCCACCGCGCCTTTGTCGAACGCGGCATCGATGCGGACTTTCGCGCCACCGGACAGACGGGCATCATGATCGCCGGCGGCGGCATGCCGATGGACGCGGTCGTGTCCGATTTCGAGGCGGGGGCAGCGGAAATCCTTAGCCCCGATGCACCCGATAGCCATTGGGATCTGATCGAGGGGCAGGGGTCGATTTTCAATCCCGCCTATGCCGCGGTGTCGCTCGGGCTGCTCCACGGTAGCCAGCCCGATGTGTTCGTCGTGTGCCACGACCCGACGCGCAAGGTGATCCTGGGCATGGAGAGCTTTGCCTTGCCCTTGATCGAGGAGGTGATCGATTTGACGATCCGCCTTGGCAGCCGGACCAATCCGGCGATCCGCTGCGGCGGGGTCAGCCTGAACACGTCAAGCTATGAAGCCGAAGCCGCGGAAGCACTGATGGCGGCGGAGCGCCAGCGGCTTGGCCTGCCGGTCACCGACCCGATCCGCGGCGGCGCGTCCTTCGACGCACTCGTCGAAAATATTCTCGCGTGAGTGTGGGCGAGACGGGCAGCAGGTCGAGCTGGTTCCAGCGTTTCCTGCTGCCCGGTTTTGCGCTGAAAGCGGTCATCATCGGCGGCGGTTATGCAACCGGGCGCGAGCTCGCCGAATATTTCGTACCGTCGGGACCGTGGGGCGGGCTCGCCGCGATGCTGCTCGCGACGTTGGTGTGGAGCGTTGTCGCGGCGCTGACCTTCGCGCTGGCGCGGTCGCTCGGTGCCTATGATTATCGCAGTTTCTTCAAAGGGCTTCTTGGCCCCGGCTGGATTGCGTTCGAGGCCGCCTATATCATCTTCGTTGTCCTGATCCTCGCGGTGTTCGGCGCCGCGGCGGGGGCCATCGGCGCCGCGACCTTCGGCTGGCCCGAAGTGGCGGGATCGGTGCTGCTGGCGGTCGCGATTGTTGCGGTGGTGGCCTGGGGCACCGGCGCGGTCGAGCAGATGTTCAAATATGTCTCTTTCCTGCTCTACGCGGTGTACGGCCTGTTCCTGATCCTCGCACTCGCCAGTTTCGGCGGGCTGATCGGGCAGGGGTTCGCCAATGCACCGCCGCCGTCGGGCAACTGGATGGCGGGCGGCCTGACCTATGCGAGCTATAATATCGTCGGCGCGGTGGTGATTCTGCCGGTACTGCGCCACCTGACCAGCCAGCGCGATGCGGTGGTTGCGGGGCTGATCGCGGGACCGCTGTCGATGCTGCCCGCGATCCTGTTCTTTGTCGCGATGATGGCTTTTTATCTGGCGATCGGCGCCGAAACCTTGCCGTCCGATTTCCTGCTCCGCCAAATGACGGTGCCGGGGTTCCATGTGCTTTTTCAGGTGATGATCTTTGCCGCGCTGCTCGAGAGTGGGGCGGGGGCAGTGCATGCGATCAACGAGCGCATCTCGGGCGCGATCGAGAGCCGCGGGCGGCCCGCTTTGACGCCCGGCGCGCGCGCCATCATCGGCGCGGTGATCCTGACCGGCTGCATGTTTGTCGCGGGTGAGATCGGCCTCGTCGACCTGATCGCCAGCGGCTACCGCTTCCTCGCCTGGCTGTTCCTGATCGTTTTTGTCGCGCCTTTGCTCACCATCGGGGTCTGGCGTCTGCTGCGCCCTTCAACCGTTCCATTGGAGACCGTCCCATGAACGCCGTCCACCTGCTTGCCCTGTCGCTGATGCTGTCGGTGGCGACACCCGCCTCGGCCGAGCCGCCCAAGAATCTTGCCGAAACCGTCGAAACATTGCGCCAGAAAATAGGCGCCCCCGGCGTATCGATCGCGATCGTCGAGGATGGCAAGACGACGCTGTCGCGCGGCTGGGGTGTCCGAAAACTCGGCGAGCGCGCGCCGGTCGACGAAAAAACGCTGTTCCAGACCGGCTCCACCGGCAAGGCGATGACGGCGGCGGCGCTGGCGATCCTGGTCGACGAGGGCAAGATCGCGTGGGACGATCCGGTCATCAAACATATGCCGTGGTTTCGCATGCACGACGCGTGGGTGACGCGCGAAATCACGATCCGCGACCTCCTCGTGCACCGCAGCGGGCTGGGGCTGGGGCAGGGCGATCTGATGTTCGTGCCGCGCACCAACCTCACGCGCAAGCAAACGGTCGAGCGCGTCGCCTACCTCAAACCGCAGACCAGTTTCCGCTCGGCCTACGCCTATGACAATATCCTCTACGCGGTCGCGGGCCAGCTGATCGAAGAGGTCACCGGCAAGACGTGGGAGGCATTCATGCGCGACCGCCTCCTGCGCCCCGGCGGGATGAAAGACGGGACGACCGACAGCGAGGACCGCTTCCGCATTCCCAATCGGTCATGGCCGCACGCGCGGCTGTCGGGGCCGCTGCGCGGTCTCGGCCCGCAACAGGCGCTGAACGAACGTGACGAGCTGGGCCGCAACGGTGCGCCCGCGGGCGGGCTCGCGCTGAGCGCCGACGACATGGCGGCGTGGCTGAAAATCCAGCTCGCTTACGGCGCGCTGCCGAATGGCAAGCGGTTGTTTAGCGAAGAGCAGGCCAAGCAAATGTGGGCGCCGGTGACCCCGATGCCGATCACCCCGCTGCCCGACAGCCTGAAACCCGCGCAGCCGAACCAGCAGGCCTATGCATTGGGCTGGCAGGTGCAGGATTATCGCGGCCACCGCATCGTCCAGCACAGCGGCGGCGTGTTTGGGTCGATCACCCGCGTCGTGATGATCCCCGACAAAAAAGTCGGCTTTGCGATCATGATGAACAGCGAGGACAGCGGCATGCTCCTCGGCCTCTATTTCGACCTGCTCGACCATTATCTTGATCAGCCCGATTATGGCTGGATTGCGAAATGGGAGGACTGGTATCAATCGCGGCTCGCGGGCGGGGTGGAATATCTGAAACAGACGCAGGCATCGCCAGCGAAGAGCGGTCCCTCGCTTTCGCTGCCGGGCTATGCCGGGCGGTACCGCGATCCCTGGTATGGCGATGTGGTGATCGGGTCGGCGACGACCGGCCTGACGATCGATTTCACCTCGACGCCGCGGATGGCGGGGCGGCTCAAACATTGGCAATATGACAGCTTCGTTACCGATTTCGACGATCCGGCGATCGAACCCGCTTATGTGACCTTCGCGCTCGACGCCGAGGGCAAGATAACCGGGGTGACGATGAAGGCGGTGAGCAAGATTGCCGACTTCAGCTGGGACTATCACGATCTCGACCTGAAGCCGGTGGAGGACAAGAAGTGAAGGGCCTCGCGATCCTGCTGACTGCCACCGCCCTATCGGCTTGCTCGACCGGCGAGCAGGCGGTGAAGACGCCTGAAGCGCCGCTACACAGCCGGATACTCGTGCTCGACACCCACCTCGACACTCCGCTGCATTTCGAACGGCAGGGGTGGAGCTTCGCCGACCGCCACGGCGCGACCGCTGACATGGTCCAGCTTGACATCCCGCGAATGAAGGATGGCAACCTCGATGGCGGCTTTTTCGTCATCTACACCGAACAGGGCGCGCTCGACGCCAAGGGTTATGCCGATGCCCTGGCGTTTGCGCGGGAGCGGTCGGACCTGATCGACGCGACGATTACCAAGCATCGCGACGCGATCGGTCCGGCGCGCACTGCGGACGATGCGCGAACTCTGAACAAAGCTGGCAAGCTGATCGCGTATAAGTCGATGGAAAATAGCTATCCGCTGGGCGAAGATCTGACGCTGCTCGCTGAATTCCAGCAAAAAGGCGTCCGCATGGCGGGGCCGGTGCATTCCAAGACCAATCAGTTTGCCGACAGCGCGACGGGCGAGGCGCGTTGGAACGGCCTTAGCCCGCTGGGCAAACAATGGGTGGCCGAAATGAACCGGCTGGGCATCGTCATCGACGCCAGCCATTCGTCCGACGCCGCATTCGACCAGATGCTGGCGTTGTCAAAATATCCGATCATCCTGTCGCACTCCAGCCTGCGCTCGACGAACGATCATCCGCGCAATCTCGACGAAGCGCGACTGAAAGCACTGGCCGCGAAGGGCGGCGCGATGTGCATATCGACGATCTTCATGTCCGACATGAACATGACCCCGGCACGCGGCGAATTATTCGGCCAATATGAGCGTATCGGCACCCTGACGCCCGCCGAGCAGGCCGAGCTTAATCGCAAGTGGCGCGAGCTCGACAAGACCGAACCGCTGTGGGCGGCCGATTTCGAAAAATATATGGCAATGGTGCTGCGCGCGATCGAAGTCGGCGGCGTCGATCATATCTGCTTCGGCGCCGACTGGGACGGCGGCGGCGGGCTGGCCGGGATCGAGGATATTTCGGCGCTGCCCAAGGTTACCGAGCGGTTGAAGGAGGCGGGCTATTCCGACGCCGACATCGAAAAAATGTGGAGCGGCAACATCTTGCGCATCCTGGCGGCGCAGCAGGTGCGCTGATCAATCCGGCTTGGCGCCGCGAAGCGACAGGCGATAACCGACCGCGAGCTCGTTGACGATCAGCCGTGGGCGCGCCGGATCGACCTCCAGCTTCTGCCGCAAGCCGCGCACCGCAATGCGGAGATATTCGACGCGTTCGGCATGCGCCGGGCCCCACACCGCCTTGAGCAGCTGCATATGGCTGAGCACGCGGTCGGGGCGCTGGGCGAGTTCGGCGAGGATGCCATATTCCTTGGGCGTCAGATGCACTTCAGCACCGCCGCGCTCGACACGGCGGTGGTCGAGATCGATGCGCAGATCACCGGTTTCGATCACCGAAACCGCTTCGCCCGCTGCATTCGCCCGCTGGTGGCGTAGCGTCGCCCGGATGCGCGCCAGCAGCTCGTCGGTGTCGAACGGCTTCGTCAGATAGTCGTCGGCGCCCAGGTCGAGTGCCGCGACTTTTTCGGCGCTGTCGTCGCGCGCCGACACGACGATGATCGTCGCCGCCGACCGCTGACGGATCGGGCCGATCAGCTCGAGCCCGTCGCGGTCGGGGAGGCCAAGGTCGAGCAGCACGACATCGGGCTTTTCGATGTCGAGCAGCGAGAGCGCCGCCCGCGCATCGGCCGCCTCGGCTACCTCGTGCCCGGCGCGCTGCATCGTCGCGCGCAGCAGCCGCCGGATATGCGCGTCGTCCTCGACGATCAGGATTTTCGCGGCGCCCGGCATCGCACCGCCTTAGCTTTTCGGGCGGGTGCGGTCGAGGGCGCGATTGAGCAGCAGCACATTGACCCGCGGCTCGCCGAAAAAGCCGAGCGCCGGATGCTCGACGGCGGCCGTGACCAGCGCCCGGACCGGTGCGGCGGGAAGGCCGCGGGCCGCGGCAACCCGGTTCACCTGCGAAAAAGCCGCCTCGGGGCTGATATGGGGATCGAGCCCCGAGGCAGAGGTCGTCACCAGGTCAGGCGGGACATTGGAGCCCGGTGTCGTTTCGGAAAGGGTCGCAACGTCGGCCTTGACACGGTCGGTCAGCGCCTGCGCGGCCGGGCCGAGGTTCGAACCGGCCGATGCGGCGGCGTCATAACCGTCGGCACCCGCGGCGGAGGGGCGGCCGTGGAAGTAGGTCGGTCCGGCGAATTTCTGGCCGATCAGTTCGGACCCGACGACGGTCTCGCCGTCGCGGATCAAGCTGCCGTTTGCCTGCGCCGGGAACAAAGTCTGGCCGATGCCGGTCAGCGCCAGCGGGTATGCGATGCCGAGCAGCGCGGCGAACAGCAGCGTCAGCACCAGCGCGGGACGGACGGCGGATTTGAGGTCGTTGAACATGGATTTGTCCTTAAGCGAGGTGGAGGCCGGACACGGCGAGGTCGATCAGCTTGATGCCGACGAACGGCGCGACAAGGCCGCCGAGGCCGAAAACCGACAGGTTGCGCGCGAGCAGCTGGCCCGCCGGCATCGGCCGATAGCGCACGCCCTTCAGCGCAAGCGGGACGAGGCACGGGATGATCAGCGCATTGAAGATGATCGCCGACAGCACCGCGCTTTCCGGCGTCGCCAGCCCCATCACATTGAGCACGCCGAGTTGGGGATAAAGGACGACAAAGATCGCCGGGATGATCGCGAAATATTTGGCGACATCGTTGGCAACCGAAAAGGTCGTCAGCGCGCCGCGCGTCATCAGCAATTGTTTGCCGAGGCCGACGATCTCGATCAGCTTGGTCGGGTCGCTGTCGAGGTCGACCATATTGCCCGCCTCGCGCGCCGCCTGCGTCCCCGTGTTCATCGCGACGCCGACGTCGGCCTGCGCGAGGGCAGGGGCATCGTTGGTGCCGTCGCCGCACATCGCGACAAGGCGGCCTTCGGCCTGCTCGCGGCGGATCAGCGCCAGCTTGTCCTCGGGTGTCGCCTGCGCCAGGAAATCGTCGACCCCGGCTTCGGCCGCGATCGCGGCGGCGGTCAGCGGGTTGTCGCCGGTGATCATTACGGTGCGGATGCCCATCTTGCGCAGCTCGCCAAAGCGTTCGCGTACCCCCGCTTTGACGACGTCCTTGAGGTGGATGGCGCCGAGCAGCTGCCCGTTCTTGACCACCGCAAGCGGCGTCCCGCCGGATCGGGCGATTTCTTCGGTGATCTTGCGCAGTTCGACCACGGCGGCATTTTCGCCCTGCGGATGCGCTTTGAGCACCGAGTCCACCGCGCCCTTCTGGATCGTCACGCCTGCGACGACGACCCCCGACAGGCGGGTTTGCGCGGTGAAGGGGATCACATCCGACCCGGCGGGCAGCGTTTCGACGCGGATCGCATAGCGTTCGCGCGCCAGCGCAACGACCGAGCGGCCTTCGGGGGTTTCGTCGGCGAGGCTCGACAGCAACGCCGCCTCGGCCAGCCGGTCGATCTCGATCCCGGCAAGCGCGCGAAACTCGCTCGCCTGACGGTCGCCGATGGTGATCGTGCCGGTCTTGTCGAGCAGCAGCACGTCGACGTCGCCTGCGGCTTCGACTGCACGCCCCGATTTGGCGAGCACGTTGAAGCGCACGAGCCGGTCCATGCCCGCGATGCCGATCGCCGACAGCAAGGCGGCGATGGTGGTGGGGATGAGGGTGATCAACAGCGCGGCGAGCAGCACCACCGGCACCGAACCACCCGCATAAGAGGCAAAGCCCGGGATCGTCGACACCGCGATCAGGAAGATGATCGTCAGGCCGACGAGCAATATGGTCAGCGCGATTTCGTTCGGGGTCTTGCGGCGTTCGGCGCCTTCGACCAGCGCGATCATGCGGTCGAGGAAGCCCTGACCGGGTTCGGCGGTGACCTGTACCTTGATCCGGTCGGAGATGACGCGCGTGCCAGCGGTGACCGCGCTGCGGTCGCCGCCCGCCTCGCGGATCACCGGGGCGCTCTCGCCGGTAATCGCGGCTTCGTTCACCGATGCGACACCCTCGATCACCTCGCCGTCGGCGGGGATCAGGTCGCCGGTTTCGACGAGGACGATTTCGCCCTTTTCGAGCTGGCTCGCGGCAACGATCTCATAGGTGTCGCCAACCCCGAGCATCAGCTTGGCGCGCAGCTCGGCCTTGGTGGCGCGGAGCGACGCGGCTTGTGCCCGGCCGCGCCCTTCGGCGAGCGCTTCGGCAAAGGTGCCGAACAGCACGGTGAGCCACAGCCAGATGACGAGCTGGATTTCGAAACCGATCGACAGGCCCGGTTCGCCGATCACCAGCAGCAAGGTGAGCAGCATGGCGACAGCGGCGGTGACGAACATCACCGGGTTGCGGATCAGCTGGCGCGGGTCGAGCTTGCGCACGGCATCGCGCATCGCAGGGACGACCAGGGCGGTGCTGAACATCGAAGTGGGAGCGTTCATGGCTTTATATCCGTCAGAAGAGCTGGCCGCCGGTCACCGCGAGGTGATCGGCGATCGGGCCAAGCGCGAGGCTGGGCAGGAACGTGAGGCCGCCAAGGATCAGGATGACCCCGACGAGCAAGCCGATCCACAGCCCACCGGTGGTGGGGAAGGAACCGCTGGTCGCCGGGACATGCCGTTTGGCGGCAAGGCTGCCGGCGATGGCGAGCGCGGGGATGATCACGAAGAAGCGGCCGAGCCACATCGCGATGCCGAGCATGCCGTTGTAAAAGGGCGTGCCCGCGGTCAGCCCGGCAAAGGCCGACCCGTTGTTCCCGGCGCTCGACGTGAAGGCATAGAGGATCTCCGAAAAGCCGTGCGGTCCCTTGTTGAGCGGACCGGCGAGGCCTGCGGGCAGGACACTGGCGATCGCGGTGAACCCCAGAATGACGAGCGGCAGGATCGCAATCGCCAGCACCGCGAGCTTGACCTCGCGCGCCTCGATCTTTTTGCCGACATATTCGGGGGTGCGTCCGACCATGAGGCCCGCAACGAACACCGCGAGGATGGCGAACAGCAGGAAGCCATAGATGCCCGCGCCGACCCCGCCGACGACGATTTCGCCCAGCTGCATATTGAACAGCGGGATCATGCCGCCAAGCGCGGTAAAGCTGTCGTGCATCGCATTGACCGCGCCGCACGACGCGGCGGTGGTGACGACCGCAAAGAGGGCCGACGCGGCGATGCCGAAGCGCACCTCCTTGCCTTCCATATTGCCACCTGCGACGCCGAGCTGGTGAAGCAGCGGGTTGCCCGCGGCTTCCTGCCAATAGGTGAGGGTGACTCCTGCGATGAACAGCACGCCCATCGCGGCGAGGATTGCCCAGCCCTGGCGCGTGTCGCCGACCGCCTTGCCGAAGCACCAGGTCAGGCCGACGCCGATGGAAAAGATCGACAGCATCTGGACCAGGTTAGTGAGCGCGGTCGGGTTTTCGAACGGATGTGCGCTGTTGGCGTTGAAGAAGCCGCCGCCATTTGTGCCGAGCATCTTGATCGCTTCCTGGCTTGCGACAGGGCCGAGCGCGATCGTCTGCTTGACGCCTTCGAGCGTCGTCGCGTCGATTGAACCCGCCAGCGTCTGCGGCACGCCGCTCGCGATCAGGAAGATCGCATAAGCGATGCAGATCGGGAGCAGCAGATAAAGGGTGACGCGCGTCATATCGGCCCAGAAATTGCCGATCGTCTTCATCTCGCGCCGCGCGAAACCGCGGAACAGCGCGAAAGCGATCGCAATCCCGGTCGCCGCCGAGAGGAAATTATGGATCGTCAGGCCGAGCATCTGCGACAGGTTCGACATCGTCGTCTCGCCCGAATACCATTGCCAGTTGGTGTTGGTCGTAAAGCTGACCGCGGCGTTGAACGCGCCGTCGGCCCCGACGGCGCCGAACCCCTGCGGGTTGCCCGGCAGCACGCCTTGCAGTCGCAGGATCGCGTAAGTGAACAATAGCAGCACGACGTTGAACAACAGCATGTGCAGCGCGTAACGCCGCCAGCCTTGCTCCTCATTGGGGTCGATCCCCGCGAGGCGATAAAAACCGCGCTCGACCGGGCCGAAGACCCGATGCAGCGGAGTGGCGCGCCCTTCGTAGAGCGCGAACAGCCACAACCCCATCGGCTTTGCGAGCGCGAGGAGAATGGCAACGAAGAGGAGGATCAAGCCCCAGCCGGCGACGGTCATGTCAGATTCCGATCAGAAACGCTCGGGCCGCAGCAAGACGGCGAGCAGATAGACGAGGAGGGTGGCGGCGGTGACGCCAGCGAGGATCAACGAGGTGCTCATGGGTTACGCCCCGTCGCAAAGGCGCGCGTAACCGAGCGTCGCTGCAAAAAGCAGCGCGATCAGGCCGAGCCACAAAATATCGGACATGGTTTCAGTCTCCGGCGAAGTCGGCCCCGCGGCGGGTGCTGCGAGGAATCCGACAGGATGTGGGCGCCGCTACGCCCCTTCGCCGTAAAGTTTCGCGGGCGAATTGGCCGATCGGCATAAAGTTTCCATAAAGTCCCGGCGTCGCGCGCTTGGCGCTGGCGTCCGCCTTCGGCTAAGCCGCATGCATGCCAACACCTGCTTCTTCGGAAAAAAGACCGTCGCCTGAGGCGTTGCTGCGTCAGGCACGGCGCGAGGATCGCGGCGAGCTCAAGATATTCCTCGGCGCCGCGCCGGGGGTCGGCAAGACCTATGCGATGCTGATGGAGGGCGCGGCGCTGAAACGCGACGGGGTCGATGTGGTGGTCGCGGTGGTCGAAACCCATGGCCGCGCCGAAACCGAAGCGCTGCTTGCCGGGCAGGAAATTGTCGGTCGTCGCGAGGTCGAATATCGCGGTCGGACGCTCACCGAAATGGACCTCGACGCCGTGCTGCACCGCGCCCCCGAACTCGCGCTGGTCGACGAATATGCGCACACCAATGTCGAGGGCAGCCGCCACCCCAAGCGCTGGCAGGACGTCGCCGAACTGCTCGATGCCGGGATCGATGTCTATACGACGCTCAACATCCAGCATGTCGAAAGCCTCAATGACGTCGTCGCCAGCTTCACCCGCGTCCGCGTGCGCGAGACCGTGCCCGACAGCGTGTTCGAGGGCGCCGAGATCAAGCTCGTCGATCTGCCGCCCGACGAGCTGATCGACCGGCTGAAGGACGGCAAAGTCTATGTGCCGCAAGAGGCGTCGCGCGCGCTCGGTCATTTCTTTTCCAAACCCAACCTGTCGGCATTGCGCGAAATGGCGCTGCGCCGCGCTGCGCTCAGCGTCGATCGCCAGATGCTGCACGACCTCGACGCAAGCGGCGTGGCAGGGACTTACGCCGCGGGTGAGCGCATCCTGGTCGCGATCAGCGAGCAGCCGGGGGTCGATGCGCTGGTACGGACGGCGAAGCGGCTTGCCGACGGACTCAACGCGCCGTGGACCGCGGTGCATATCGAAACCCCGCGCAGCGAGAATTTCGACGAGGACACCAAGCGCCGGATCGCCGCGGCCCTGTCGCTCGCTGCGATGCTCGGCGCGACGATCGCCACCATTCCGTCGGAAAATGTCATCGCCGGGCTGCGCAGCCAGATCGAGGCGCAGCGTGCGACGCAGTTGATTATCGGCCGTTCGCAACGCAGCTGGTGGTTCGAACTGCGCCACGGTTCGGTGGTCGAAACACTGATCCGCGGCTCCAAAGATCTGGCCGTCCATGTCATTCCTTCGCCTGAAACGACGACCAGCGAGGCGGGGTGGAAAGGCTGGCTGCGCGGCTGGGGCCAGCCGGCGGCCTATACGGGTGCGCTGGTGTTGATTGCGGCGACGACGCTGCTCGCCAAATTTGCGCAGCCGCTGATCGGGCGCGGCGCCATCGATCTGCTCTATCTGGTCCCGGTGATTGTCACCGCGACGCTCTATGGTCTGCGACCGGGACTGTTCGCCAGCATCGCCGCCGCGCTGGCGTTCAACTTCTTTTTCCTCGATCCGATCCACACCTTCACGATCGCAGACCCGCAAAGCGTTTTGACGATGCTGGTGCTGACCGGGGTGGCGGCGGTCACCAGCAACCTAGCCGGACGGCTCCGGACGCGCGCGCGCATCGGGGTGCGCAGCGCTGAGGAAAATGCGTCGCTTGCGGCGTTCGGGCAGATGCTGGCGCGCGCGTCGGACCGCGAGGCGACGGCGGTCGCGACCTGCGACGAAGTGTCGCGGCTGCTGGCGGTGCGCTGCGTCATGCTCGCCGAAACCGACGGTATTTTGACCTCGATCGTGGCGCGGCCGCGCGAGGCGACGATCTCGCCGATCGATCAGGCGGCCGCCGAATGGGCATGGAGCAGCGGCGAACCCGCCGGTCGCGGCACCGGTACCCTGCTGGCCTCCGACTGGCAGTTCCACCCACTCAAGACCAGTTTGGGCGTCTTAGCGGTGCTCGGCATCGCGCGCGACGATGACAGCGCGCCGGTTGCCGCCGACAAGGCGACCTTGCTTGCGACGTTGATCGGGCAGGCGGCGCTCGCGCACGAGCGCCTCTATCTTGAGGACGAGATGCGCAGCCTGTCGGTGCTGGAGGAGCGCGACCGGCTTCGCGCCGCGCTGCTGTCGTCGATCGGCCACGACCTGCGCACCCCGCTGACCGGGGTGACCGCGGCGATCGAGGCGATCGGCGCCGAGCATCCGGACGCCCGATCGCTGCCGACCGCGCGCGCCGAGCTGTCGCGCCTGCGCCGTTTTCTGGACAATCTGATCGAACTGGTGCGGATCGACGCGGGGGGCATCCATCTCAGCATGGCCTCGGTCGACCTGACCGATGCGGTCGCCGGGGTCGTCCACGACCTCAAGGACATGCTGCGCGGCCACCATATCGATTTTCAGGTTCCGGCGAGCCTGCCGTTCGTCAAAACCGACGAGCGACTGCTCCACCACATCCTGCTCAATCTCGTCGCCAACGCGGCCCAGCACGGCGGCAACGCCGGGCCGATCTCGATCATCGGGCGCCGCACTCCCGACGCGCTGCTGCTGACCGTCCGCGATCGCGGCGCCGGGCTGGAACCGGGAACCGAAACCGCCATCTTCGACACTTTTGCCCAGGGCGCGGGTACCGACCGGCACGGCGGCAGCGGGCTGGGGCTGGCCATTGCCAAGGGCTTCGCCGACGCGCTGGGGATTGGCATAGCGGCCGCCAATCACCCCGATGGCGGCGGCGCGTTCACATTGAACTTTCCCGACAAGCTGGTCGTGGCGATGGCGGACTAGCCGGTCGGCCGACGCGACATAAACCTTTCGTCGGCAGGGTGCAGCGGCATCAGTGCACCCCTATGGTTACCGCGTCGTTAATCATGTTGCTGGAGCAAATTCTCCCCTCGATGTCATGATGACGGCAGCTGCGATCGATTGCGATCTGTTCGGCGAACCCGTGCTACTGTCCATCGGCTTGCGCTTCGACCGGTTGCAGCGGCGTTGAGGACACATCCTGTCGGTAAGCCGGGGCAGGCAAGATTGCAGCGCCATACTCGGTCTGCGCGGCGGCAAGGTCGGCAAGGAAACCGGGATCTGTGTGCAGCCTTGCGAGAACAGCCGAAGCGACCGCGCGCGCCGCTTCCGTATCGGTCGGAAAATGATAGCCGCAGATCACCCTGCTGAGGGCATAGTCGCGTCCGCGCTCGAGGATCATCGACGCGCGCTGGGGGGCGACCTGCGCCAACAGCAGCGCGGTGGCCCAACCATATACCGTGTGTCCCGATGGATAAGACGATCCGCCGCGCGGCTGCTGGTCGGGCTTGGGAACCGGGCTGCTGCCGCACCGCCGCGTAAGTTGGTAGCGCTGATAAGGCCGCGGACGCTGGAATGCGTCCTTGGCCGTCCACACCGGATCCGCTGCATCGCGCAGCGCCCGGTTCAGCAACTGCACGAGCCGAGGGCTGTGCGCGCGATCGATCGGTCGTCCAAACGCCGCGTCGAAGCGAGGATAGACCAGCTTGTGGTCGAGTTCCGCAATGCTCCAGCGATCGGGCGCGACATCTGCCTGAAACCGCTGCGACACCGCCATGTCGAGTTGGTCGAGCTCGGTATCTGGGGCCGGAGGAGGCCCGACGAGCAGGCGATAGTCGATGCTGTCCTTGGGCAAATACCCCACTGGCTTCGCCTCGCCCTCGGGCCGCTTCACACCTTCGAGCGACTGCGCAGCGGCCGGCGACGTCGCGACCGACGCAAGGATCAGCGCAAGAGCAGTAAGATGGACAGCAGTCCCGGGACGGATCATTTTTGAACTCCTGCGGACAAATCAAGCCGCCACCGTGGGAGGTGGCGGCATCGAAAAAACGCGGTCAGAACTTTGCTTCGAACCCGACGTAAAAATAGCGTCCGATCACATCATAATCGCCCGAGATATTCTGCGAGCTTCCCGACGCGGTCCCCGACGGCAAATAGGGGCTGACGCTGTTGAAGGCATTGTTGACGCCGGTATAGGCGCGGAAATCATTGCCCGCCGATGGAACCTCGACACTGGCATAAAAGTCGTGGCGGATGCGGTCGCCGATACGCAGGAAGGGCGGATTTGATCCGGCCTTTTCTGCGGCCGCGAGGCGCAGGTTGCTGTCGACCGCCTTTCCCGTGTAGCGGGCTTTCCAGCGCAGCCGGAAGCCGCCGTCGCGGTATCCCAGCTGCGCCTGTCCGGTGTTGATCCACGACCCGATCTGGCCCTTTTCGTTCGTGCGCGACACGCCGTTTACGCCATCGAAGACGGTGTAAAAGTCGAGCAGGCGTGAGTAGAGCAGCCGGACGTCGAATTTGCCGGTCGATGACAGAAATTGCGGCGCGTCGAAGCGATAGTCGAGCGCGACATCGACGCCCGACCGGACAATCTGATTGAGGTTGAGATCGCGGTTGAGGATGCGCGTGATCTGCCCCTCGGTGTTGCGCGTGATTTCGTTGCAGAAAAAATTGTCGGTCAGGCCGGCTGGATTGCCCAGGCATTCGCGCAGCAACTCGTCGGCCTCGAGCGCCGAGATCGCATCCTTCACCTTGATCTTGAAATAATCGACGGTCAGCGACAGCCCGGGGACGACGCGCGGCGTCAGTACTGCGCCAAGCGTGATGGTATCGGCGGTTTCTTCCTTGAGGTTGGGATTGCCCGCCGAGGGCCCTTCGATATTGTCGGTGATCTGGGTGAAGACGCCGTTCGCTGCGATCGCTGCCGCGATCGCCGGGATCGACCGGCAGTTGGTTGCGACTGTTCCTGTCGTGGCGGCCCTGACGCCGTCGCACAGATCCACCACGTCATCGGCATCGTCGCGGGGCGGGGAGTAGAGGTTGGTGACCGTCGGCGCGCGCTGCGCGCGGGCATATTGCGCGCGAAACCGCAGATCTTCGATCGGCGCCCACTCGCCACCGACGCGGTAGCTTAGCACCGAGCCGACGTTCGTGATGTTGTAGTCGCCAACGCGCACGGCCGCATCGAGCGCGAGGCGGTGGGCGAAAGGCTGTTCGCTGAACAGCGGGACGTTGATTTCGCCGAACACTTCCGTCGCTTTGACGTTGCCTTCATATTCGGCGATGAACGACGCCGATCCGAAGCCGCGGCGCGTCGTCTCGTCGGTGATCGATCGCTGCGTGTCGCGCCGATACTCGCCGCCAAACGCCACCGACACGGGACCTGCGGGCAGATCAAAGACCGAACCGCTCATATAGCCCTGGATCACGTCCTGGCGCATGATGCCGTCGAGGTTGAGATTGGCGCGGATATAGTCAGCGGCCTGCGGCGTGATCGATCCGGGACCGAACAGGTTGACCGGGACGCAGCCCGCAGCGCGTGCTGCCGCATTCGCGCAGCGGACACGGCTCAGGTCACCGGGTGCGGCCGGGTCGAATTCTGTATTGATCGCAAATTGCAGATTTTTCAGATTCAAAAGGTTGACGCGGTCCTGATCCTGATGGAACCGGCCGTAGCCATAGCTGATTTCCCATTTCCAGTCGTTGGCAAGGCTGCCGCGCAGCCCGGTCCAGGCGCGCCAGGTTTGCCGATCGTTGAGCACCCGATAATGGCCAAGCTCGTTGAACCGGCGCGACCATTGCACGCCCGAGGACGAGGCCAGCGCACGGATCGCGGCCGGAACATAGGGGCTGCTGCGCGGGATGCGGCCGATCTGCTCCAGCGCGTTGGGGTCGCCGAATTCATTGTCAAAGGCGGCGGTTTCGGCGCCGCCGCGTTCGGACGACGTCTTGACCCTGGAATATTGGACCTGACCAAAAAACTCGGTGTTGCCACCCAAGTCGAGGGTGAGCTTGCCTGCCGCCAGATAGGAGGTGCGCGGGCCGCTGATCTGGAGGTCGGGGCGCGTTTCCCAGCCGTAAACGGCGGTCGATGTGCTGCGCGCCAGATTGCCGTTGGGGTCGTAGTAGAAATAGCCGCCGCCGCTCGTCGAACTGGACAGAAAGCGTCCACCCGGAACGCTGCTGCTCTTGGCGGGGCGAGTGATGCCGAGGTCACCCTGATTGAGCGGGTTGGCGTCGGCGGACTGGCTGTACGACAGGGATTCGAGCGCGCGGGCGCGCTGGTGCCCCATGATGCCGTCTTCCTTTTCATAGCTTGCGCCAAGGATGACCGACACGCGATCATCGAAGAATCGTTCACCGACGAGAAGGTCGAGATTGAGCCGCTGACTGTCGCCCTGGCTCGAGATACCGGCGCGGCCGCCAACACGGATGCCGTCGAACTTGCGGCGCGTGATGATGTTGATGACGCCGGCGATCGCGTCGGAGCCATAGACGGCGGACTGGCCCCCGGTGATGACCTCGACCCGCTCGACGAACATTGTCGGGATCGAACTCAGGCTGACCGCATTCCCGGTGATACGGTTCGACACCGTCCGGCGCCCGTCGATCAGCGTCAGCGTGCGGTCGGACCCAAGGCTGCGCAGATCGACCGACGATGTTCCGGCTCCGTTGATCTGGCTGTTCGAATTGGCAAGGTTCAGGCTCGGCGTCACGCCTGGATAGTCGGCCAGAATTTCCGACAGCTCGGTTGCGCCCGAGGATTGAATGTCCTCTTCGGTGATGCCGATGATCGGGACCGGCGAGTCGGTGACAACCTGCCGTGCAATGCGGCTGCCGGTCACGATGATGTCCTGTGGCGGCGTTTCGGCCGCCTGTGCGACCTGATGGACGCGCCCGGGCGCCTCGGCAATCTTTGGCGTGGCACCGCGGATTACAAGGACCCCCGAGCGGCCCCAGCTTGCTTCCAGACCGGACCCCGAAAGCAGCCGCGCCACCCCGTCGCGCACGGTGAAGGTGCCATGGAGCGCCGGCGCCCGCTTTCCCTTGATGGCGTCGCGATCAAAGGTGATCTGCTGACCCGATGCGCGCGCGAATGCCCGCAGGCTTGATTTCATCTCCTGTGCGGGAATCGAAAAACTGAAGCTGCGTTCCTGCGCCATCGCCGGCACGGCGATGGCCGATGCGACAAGTGCGGTCGTGGCGATCGAGCCACGGAGTGCGGTTCTGAACAGCTGCATCAAATTCCCCCTGCTTGCGCCCGGCTGTTACCGGGCTGTCCCAGGAGAAGGACGCACGATGTCCGCAGAAGGACATCGGCGTGGCCACAAAAAATGTGTCATTTAGGTTCCAACACGATTTCGCCATTGAAATTTCTCTGGCGAACAGGGTGCAATGTCGTGACGCCTTCGACGAACGCATCGACTTCGCCCGCTTTGAACATGCCATCGACCGGAATGTTGCTGATCGCGACATCGGCGATCCGGATCTGCTTGGTCGAATAGCGGTTCATGCGCTCGACCGCGCTCGCCAGCGGCTCACCATCGAAATTGATCAACCCCTGTTCCCAGCTTAGCGATTGCGTCAGGTCAGGCCGGACAATTTGTGCGGGCTTGGCTGAGCCGACGGCATCGACAAACTCGCTGCCGGGCCGCATCAGGACGCGGCGCGGCGCGGGGCCCGCCAACGCAGCGGTGTCGGATCGATCGCGGATCTCGACCTGCCCTTCGTAAAGGACGACGCGAACCTCGCCATCGATCAGCTCGACGCTGAACGATGTACCCACCGCCACCACCAGTTTGTCACCGGCGGCAACGGTGAACGGGCGCAACGGATCCTTCGCCACGTCGAATTTGGCGCGCCCGCCGACCAGTTCGACCTGCCGCGCTTCGTCCTTCATGCGCACATTCACCACGGTCACGGCATCGAGCGACACCCGCGATCCATCGTCGAGCACGGCGACCTGCCGCTCGCCAATTCCCGTTTCATAGGCGCTGCGGCCGTTGGCGTACCAAAAGAGGCCAGCCGTGATCGTAAGCAGCAAAGCCGCGGCCGTAGCGGCTAGCCATGGTCGCCACTGCGGCGAGGTCGAAAGCCAGCGGCGCTGGTTCGTCTTGCGAAATTGCGTCAGTGCCTTCGTCCGCAAAGCGACGACCTGCGGCCAGTCGCCAACCGCGCCTGATGCCTGCCAGACCGCGGTAGCGTCCTGGAACAGGTCGGAGTGGCCGGGTTTCGCAAGCCAGGCTTCGAACCCGGCCCATTCGGCCTCGCTCAATTCGCCTTCGGACAGCTCGACGCACCACAGTGCCGCAGCCTCCATCGGGTCATCGCTGACGGGCAGGGCGGTTGTTTCGCGGCTCATGGCACGCTCCTCATTTCCTTCATCAACCCTGCCATCGCGCGGGCGACATGTTTTTTGACCGCGCTCACCGAAATACCAAAAGTTTCGGCGATCTTGTCCTGACCCAGATTTTCGAGCCGGTAGAGGATGAAGATCGTCTGCGTGCGTTCGGGGAGCGAGGCCAGCGCCGCCGCCAGCACCGAAAGCTCGGCGCGGCCTGCGGCGACCCGAAAGGGATCGATGGGATCGATCCCGGCATCGTCGGTGCGGCCGACCATCTCGCGATACTGCGCCCGGACTTTCATCCGCCGCGACCGATCGGCCAGCAGATTGGACGCCATCTGGAATATATAGGCCTCGGGCGAAGCGAAATCATCGCCTTGATGCTTCAGAAGCTTGGCAAGCAGCTCCTGCGTGAGATCCTCCGCTTCGGCATGGTCGCGCACCCGGCGAAGAAAATAGGACAACAACGCAGGGCGCCATCGGCGACTGAGGTCGAGCTGGTCTCTAGCGGGTTGCATAAGCAGGCGAGGGGTCCGGATTTACTATGGGCATGAAGCCATAGACGCGCGAACGCGCGTTGGGGACACTCGAAATCTGACCGGCCGTCGGTCGCGATGCGCTCTTGACAGTTTAGTCTGGACCACTGCGTTGATATTCCAGGGCGGGCGCCCCTGAATTTTCGATCGTCTGCCGCCCATGCACCAGCCGGTACAGCGCCGGTAGCACGAGCAGGGTCAGGATCGTCGACGATATGATCCCGCCGATCACGACGGTGGCGAGCGGGCGTTGCACTTCCGATCCCGCCCCGACGTTGAAAGCCATCGGCACGAACCCGAGCGAGGCGACGAGCGCGGTCATCATCACCGGCCTAAGCCGCGTCAACGCGCCTTCGCGGATCGCTGGAACGAGGTCCATCCCGCGCTCGCGCAAATCCGTGATGAACGACAGCATCACGACGCCATTCAGCACCGCCACCCCCGATAGCGCAATGAACCCGACCCCCGCCGAAATCGACATCGGAATATCGCGCAGCGCCAGTGCCGCGACCCCGCCGGTGAGCGCCAGCGGTACCCCCGAAAAGACGATCGCGGCATCGCGGACCGAACCGAACAGCGTGAACAGCAGGCCGAATATCAGCAGCAGCGCCAGCGGGACGACAATTTGCAACCGCGTAGCGGCCGACTGCAATTGTTCGAACGTCCCGCCATATTCGACATAATAGCCGTCGGGCAGTTTGACATCGGCCTCCACGCTGGAACGCAGCTCATCGACGAATGACCCTAGGTCGCGACCGCGAACATTGGCGGTGATCACCGCCCGGCGCTTGCCGTTTTCGCGGCTGATCTGGTTCGGCCCGGCCGCCAGCGATATGGTCGCAACTTCGGCCAGCGGAACAAAGCCGCCGCCGGGCAGCGTGACCGGCAAATTGCCGAGTGCAGCCAGGTCAGCGCGCAGCGCCTCTGGCAGGCGCACGACGATGTCGAAACGGCGGTCACCCTCGAATAGCTCGCCGGCCTTTCGCCCGCCAGTCGCGGTCGCGACGGCATCCTGAACGTCGGCGGCATTGACGCCATAGCGCGCCAGCATGTCGCGGCGCGGGGTGACCGACAGCATCGGCAAGCCGGTAACCTGTTCGATCTTGACGTCCTCGGCCCCCGGAATAGCGGCCGCTATATCCTCGATCGCAGCGCCGCTTTCGAGCAACTGGTCGAGGTCGTCGCCAAACAATTTGATCGCGACATCGGCGCGCACCCCGGCGATCAGCTCGTTCATCCGCATCTGTACCGGCTGGGTAAACTCATAATTGTTGCCGGGGATTTCGCGGACCGCCTTGTTCAGTTCGGCCACCAGCTGGTCGCGCGACTTGCGCGGATCGGGCCAGTCGGCGCGGTCTTTCAGCATGATGAAATTGTCGGCGACCGACGGCGGCATCGGATCGGTGGCGACATCGGCGGTGCCGATCTTGGCGAACACGCGTTCGACCTCTGGGAAGGTGCGGATGCGTTTTTCGAGCGCTTCCTGCATCTCGATTGCCTGGCCGAGGCTGGTTCCCGGGATGCGGAGCGCGTGCATCGCGATATCGCCTTCGTCGAGATTGGGGATGAACTCCGATCCCAGCCGGGTCGCTCCCGCTCCGGCAAGCAGCACCAGCACGAGCGCGCCCGCGATGGCAAAGCGCGGGGCCGCGAGCGCGCGGTCGAGCAGCGGCGCATAGCCACGCCCGAGCCAGCGCATGACGCGGTTCTCCTTCTCCTCGACCTTGCCCGATACGAACATCGCGATCGCCGCCGGCACGAGCGTGAGGGACAAGATCAGCGCGGCGGTGAGCGCGAGGACGACGGTGATCGCCATCGGATGAAAGGTTTTGCCCTCGATCCCTTCGAGCGCGAAGATCGGGAGATAGACGACGGTGATGATGATGATGCCGAAAATGCTTGGCCGGATGACCTCGGCGCTGGCCGAGGCGACAAGGCCGAAGCGTTCGTCGCGGTCGAGCAGACGGCCGAGCCGATGCTGCGCCTCGCCCAAACGGCGCAGGCAATTTTCGACGATGATGACCGCGCCATCGACGATCAGGCCGAAATCGAGCGCACCCAGGCTCATCAGATTGGCCGACGTCCGCGTTTGCAGCATCCCGGTCAGCGTCATCAGCATCGCGACCGGAATCACCGCCGCGGTGATCAGGGCGGCGCGGAAATTGCCGAGCAGCAGGAACAGGATGACGATCACCAGCAGCGCGCCTTCGGCCAAATTCTTTTGAACCGTTGCGATGGTGCGATCGACCAGCAGAGTACGGTCATAAAGAGGATGCGCGACGACGCCCGCGGGCAGCGACGCGGTCGCTTGTTTCAGCCGCTCAGCCGATGCCTGCGCGACGATCCGGGGATTCTCGCCGATCAGCATCGACACCGTGCCCAGCACAATCTCCTTGCCATTCTCGGTCGCTGCCCCCGTCCTGAGTTCGGAGCCGATCGCGACATCGGCGACATCGCTGATCCGGATCGGCACCCCGCCGCGCGTTGCGACGATGATCTCGCCCAGTTCGGCGGGGTCGGCGGCCTGTCCGGGAACGCGGATCAATATCTGTTCGCCGCCGCGCTCGACATAGCCTGCGCCCTGATTGCCATTGTTGCGCTCCAGCGCTGCGACGACATCGTTCAGCGACAGGCCGATCGTCGCCAGATAGGTGGTGTTGGGGGTGACATGATATTGCCGCGTGTAACCGCCGACGGTGTTGACCTCGGCGACGCCGGGGATGGTCCGCATTTGCGGGCGCACGACCCAGTCCGACAAGGTGCGCAAATCCTCCGCGGTCCATTCGCTGCCGTCGGGCTTTCGCGCGCCGGGCTTGGGTTCGATCGCGAACATGAAAATTTCGCCGAGCCCGGTCGAGATCGGACCCATCTGCGGCTCGACGCCGGGGGGCAATTGCGATTTGGCGGCCTGAATGCGTTCGTTGACGAGCTGGCGCGCGAAATAGATGTCGGTCCCGTCTTCAAAGACGACGGTTACCTGGCTGAGCCCGTAGCGCGAGATCGAGCGTGTATAGGCGAGCTTCGGCAAGCCCGCGATTGCGGTTTCGACCGGATAGGTGATGCGCTGTTCGGATTCGAGCGGCGAAAACCCTTCGGCCTCGGTGTTGATCTGGACCTGGACGTTCGTAATGTCGGGCACGGCGTCGATGGGCAGCCTGGTCGCACTCCATGCACCGAGCGCGCAGAGCAGCGCGACGATGGCGAGCACGAACCAGCGCTGGCGAATGGAAAAGCCGATGATACGGGGCAGCATGGTCTGTCTCCCGATCAATGGTCGTGGCTCGCGCCCGACTTTTCGATGTCGGCGCGAACGAGGAAACTGCCCTTGGTGACATAGGGCGTGCCGGGCTTTAGCCCTGAGAGGACTTCGGTCCATTCGGGCGACGATCGCCCGAGCTGGAGCATCCGCACCTCATAGTCCTGTCCGTAATTGGCATAGACGACCTTGAAATCGCGGAAGGGCTGGATCGCCTCGGTCCGCACCGCGAGCGGTACGGTGACGGCGCCCACCGTCACCCGCCCGCGCAGCGCCATCCCGGGGCGCAACGCGCCGCTACGATTGGGAACCGCGGCGCGCACGAGCGCGGTCCCCGCCTCCTTGTTGCCCTCGGGCAGATAGCCGCCGAGTGTCGCCTGCGCGATGTCCTTGCCGTCCTGCGTCTGCACGTCGATCGGCATGCCGGGGCGAATGACGCCAAGGTCGCGTGGGAAGATGTTGAAGACAACGGTCGTCGCGCCGGGATTGGTCACAACGTAGAGCGCGCGGTCGCCAGTCACGTCGCCGGGATTGGCGTTGCGCTCGGCGATCACGCCGCCGACCGTCGCATAAACCGGATAGATTTGCAGGCTCTCGCTAGACTCGATCCGCGCCAGCAACTGGCCGCGCGCTACGCTGTCGCCGACCTGCTTGGTCACGCTGACGACGCGGCCCGGGAATTGCCCACGGATTTCGGAGCGTGCCGAGGGGTCGAGCTCGACGGTCCCGAACAGTTCGCGCGTCTCGCCGATGCTGGCCGGTCCAGCGACCGCGGCCTCGATGCCACCCGCCTTTGCCGCCTCGGCCGTGATGCGCGTGCGGCCCTCGGGGCTGGCATATTTCCAGACGTGGTGCTTGCTGCCTTCGATGGCAACGACTTCGACGGCGAAGCTGTGCGGTTCTTCGATGAAGCTCTGACTCGCCAGGAACTTGCCTTGCGGAATGAACGCGATGCGGCTCACGTCGCCTCCGAGGCGGGTCAGCGTGATCGCGAGCCTGACCGATTTGGGATCTACCGGCTTGCCAGCCTTCGTCGGGTAGAGGCGGAAACGCGGTTTCTCGCCATCCTCGAAGATCGTGACCTCCACCGCGAAATCGCCGCTCTTGAGCAACCGGCCACCATTGGGGCCTTCGGCGGCGGTATCGTCATGTTCGCTGTCGACCTCCGGTGTTTCGGCGGCGCTGCCGCATGCGGCGAGGGGCAGGGTAATAACCAGCGCAGCGACAGCCACGCGCACGGGGAATAATTTCGTCATTTTTGTGTCTCCGCAAAGGGCGCCGCGTCAAAGCGGCCGGTCAGGCGGTCGATTTCGGATTGGGTGTCGCGATAGCGGGCCATGGCCTCGGCCCATTGACCCTGAATATCGATGATCACGTCGGCGGCGTCCTGAACGTCGCTGAAGCGAAAGCCGCCGCGATTATAGCCTTCGCGCACCTGCGTGAGGGTCTTCACCGCTTTGGGATAGACGTCCTGCATCATGCCCTCGGCGCGCATCCGCGCCGCGTCGGCATCGGCGCGCAGCGAGGTGAGGCGGCGCAGGCGTGCGAGCCGGTTGGACTCGGCTTCATGTTCCAGCCGTTGCCGCTCCGCGCGTGCACGGTCGATATTGCCCTGGTTGCGATCGAAGCGGCCGAGCGGGATCGCAACGCCCGCGACGACCGAGACGTCGCCCGTCTCGCGCAGGAAGCGCGCCCCGCCGCTGACGGTATAGTCCTGGACGCCGCGCGATTGCTCGACGGCAACCTGCGCGCGCGCCTGTTCGACCGCGGCGCCATAGACTGCGGCATCGGCCTCGGCGAGCGCCGGGGCCGCAGCGGCGGGCTTCTCGATCCCCTCGTCAATGACGAGAGTATCTGCGTCCCCACCCCAATAGGAGGCGAGCAATGTCCGCGCCGAAGCAAGTTTCGCTTTGGCTTCCTGCACCGTAAGTTCGGCTTCGAGGATGCGGCCATCGGCGCGGGTCTCGACGAACAGGGGATCCTTGTACCCGCGCACGCGGCGCACCGCTTCCTTGTGCATCGCGCGCTCCAGCCCCAGCCGTTCATCGGCAATCCACACCAGCTGTTCGGCGATCTGGACGTCGATGAAGGCGCGCTGGACCTGCTGCGCCAGATCGAGCCGGGCGGCGCGTGCCTGCGCCTGCGCGAGGTCAACGCCGCGCGAGGCATGGGCCATACGGGCCTCACGCTTCCCGCCGCGTTCGATCGGTTGTGAATAAGTCACCGTGACTTCGGGTTGCCTGAACAGGCCGTAGCCGCCAGTGCCGCCGACATTCTCGGCCTCGACCGAGAGCGTCGGGTTGGGGCGAACTTGCGCCTGCAGCTGCCCGGCGCGGGCGGCATTGGCACCCGCGGCGCGAGCGAGCAGGTCGGGCGAATGCGCCACGGCGCGTTCGACCACGTCTTTGAGCGTTAGCGGCTCGGCCCAGGCGGGCCTTGCTGCCAACAGCGCTGCCCCGGCCAGCAGGGTGGCGCGCATCGGAAATTGCATGAAATGTCTCCTGAACCAGTCACGTCAGGCACGGACGCAGATGCGCCCGCGCAGGAAGCGTCAGGGGTTCAGGCGAGCGGTGGATCGAGCAGCGGTGGCGGTTCGCGCGAGGCGAGCGGCAATGCCGGTGACGCGAACAACAGCCCGCGGGTCAACGGCGGAGGCGAATCGCCGACAGATGTCCGCAAGTCAGGCGCGACCGGGCAATGGTGATGGCCACCATGGGCCATATCGGGTGCGGGCGCTTGTTGATCGTCGTGACCGGCATCCGGGACGATATGAAACGCCTGATCAGTCGCATGAGCTGACGCCGGCTCGGCGATGTGCATGCTGCAAAGCAGCACCCCCATAACCATCAGCAATCGCATCATCGCTCCGCGCATGCCCGATCCTCTATCAAGTCCCGACCGGCTTGTCGCCTGCCGAAAGCCGTTCGGCCAGATCGGAGGGCGTCGGCATTGGGCGAAAGGCACTCTCCAACCGGCCAGTTCGGGACGAAGTTCGGTCGGCCGCAACGGCGTCGACGCATTTGTTCGGCCAAGTCACTCGTCACCCAATTGCTGCCGCCCCTTCACCTGCGGCACCGCTGTGGTCTGCTGTTGGCGAGTGGCGTCGGGCAGAAGTTGCGATCTGTCGCTCAAGCATGAGTACGACTCTCGAAACAGAAAGTGGTATATGCAGAATTTGCAAGAACGGGAGGCGAGTTCATGAATCCGAACAAGGCGCTTTGGGAGAAAGGCGACTTCACCAAGATTGCCGCAGCGATGCGGGAATCCGGGGAGGAGCTGGTCGAGAGCCTTGGCGTGAAGGACGGCATGGACATTCTCGATCTCGGCTGCGGCGATGGGACCACGGCCGTACCGGCTGCGCAGCGCGGAGCGCATGTCCTTGGAGTCGATATCGCAGAGAATCTGGTGGCAGCCGGCAACGCCCGCGCGGCTGCCGCGGGACTGAGCAACCTTCGGTTTCAGGAGGGCGACGCGTCAGACCTTCGAGGTCTCGCCGACGGGAGCTTCGACCTTGTGGTGAGCATCTTCGGCGCGATGTTCGCGCCTCGCCCTTTCGACGTGGCGAAAGAGATGGTGCGGGTTACCCGCAGCGGGGGCTGCATCGTCATGGGCAACTGGATTCCCGGCGATCCGACACTTATTGCTCAGGTATTGAAAACGAGCGCCGCCTACACCCCGCCGCCGCCCGAGGGCTTCATCAGCCCCGTGACGTGGGGTATTGAGGAAACCGTTCGTGAGCGCTTCGCGGCAGCGGGCGTTCCCGCCGACAATATCGTTTGCGAACGCGCGACCTACGTCTTTCGCTGTCCTGCCCCGCCAAGCGAACTGCTTGAGACCTTCAAACAATATTACGGCCCTACGATGAATGCCTTTGAGGCCGCTTCGAAGGATGGCAGGGCCGATCAGTTGGAGGCTGAACTCACCCAGCTATTTGAGGGGCATAATCGTGCCGGTGCGGACAGGACCGAGATTCCGGCAACCTTCCTCAAGGTGACGGTCGCAAAGCCGTAAGTGGCTGGGTCCGGTATGGGCCACACGTAGAGTCTCACCCCGAGTGGGGTGCCATATCTCCCTCGAAGTGAATCTCTGTCCATCGCCCGTGCTTCGGCCGTGTTTCCGTCGCTTGCGGTTGCCAAGGGCGCACCCCTTGCAGTGCGCGAGATGTCTGCTTTCGTGCGAATATGGTTGGTCGGGGCAATTCCGCTTTTGGCCAAACGCCGACTTTCGTTCGTTTACTCAGATTTTGGACTGGGCTAATGTGACTCCATGGCTCGACGCCATCTCCTGCTGTGGTTTGCGCTGTCACTCGCGGTAAACGCATCGCCTTCGGCTGCGCAGTTCATTCCGCGCGAAGTGCTGATCCCGGCCGAGCTTGCGGCACAGAAAATTGCGCCCGGCCGGGCCGTGCCAAATCCGGGCGAGCTTGAGAAAATAGCGGCGCTTGAGCGCCTGACGGGAGTCGAGCGACCCTGCAACACGACCTGGGATCCGGCGCTTGAGGCGCCGCGTCGCGAATTGCTGTCGCTTTATGAAGGCACCTATGGCCCCGACCATCCAGCGACCTCACGTCCGCTGCTGTCGCTGCTCTGCCACTTTGCCTATCATAGCAAGACAGCCGCCAACCATGCCGAGCGAGAACGGATCATCGACAGGCTGGTTGCCATGGGCCGCAAGCATCGGCAGCCTGCCATCCTGTTCACGGGGCTTACCGCACGGTCACAGTTGCGGATCGAGCAGGGAAAGCCGGAACCGGCCATCACCGATGCCGCGGAGGCGCTTGCTCAGGGACGAAAATTGTTCACGAGCCATCCGGCGATCGTCGCATCGAGCGCCGGCCTGCTTGCCGCGGCATATGAGGCGGCGGGTCGCATGCCTGATGCGGAGCCGCTGCGCCAGGAAGCTGTCACGCTGCTCCAAAGCATAGCGGGCGGCGACCGGTTCGTCCTCGCCGAAACCTATGAGGCGCTCGGCAACAATCTGATCAAACAGCTTCGGGAGCAAGAAGCCCAAATTTGGTATGGCCGCGAACTCGATATTTTCGAAGCGGCACTGCCCGATGCCGATACGGAAGGTCTGACCTCGATCGTCCTTGTGTCGCAGCGCCTGTTCTGGACCGATCCACTCCGGGTCGAGGCGCTCTATCGTGCGGTCCTCAGCCGGCAGGAGGCGGACCCGGCGACGAGCGACGGCCGCAACTGGATGACGCTGTGGAACCTTGCCAAATCGGCGCGTCTGCGGTCCGACCTGACAAATGCGGTCGCTTTCCAGCGGCGCGTCATTGCCGCTGTAGGATCCGGCCCCGACAAGGGCCGCGATCTCGAGCTCGCGAGCATGCTGGCGCAAAAACGCGACACGGCCGCCGAGGCCGAAGCCATTTATCGACGGGCGCTTGCCGGCGACCCCGATAATCCGCAATTGCTCGAAAATCTCGGCAATACGCTTTGGACGCTCGATCGGTTCGACGATGCGCTACCCATACGCAAGCGCGCCGTCGAGATTGCGGTAGCCCGCTTCGGGCCCAGTCATCGCGAAACGCTCCGCCTGACGCAGAATCTTGGCGTCGCGCTGTGGATCATGCGCCAGCCTGCGTTGGCACGGCCCTATTATGAGCGCGTCCTTGCCGGCTATCGCGCCGAGCTTTCGGCGATTCCCGAGACGGCGAATGCCGCGTATCGCAGTAACCTCAGCGGCTTCATCAGCGGCAAGGCGAGCGACTTGCTGAAACTGTATTGGACCGACCGGGCGAACGCGGAGCAGGGCGGCGACGCGGTCAGCCGCGCTAGGGGATTCGCCGTTGCGCAGCTCGCCCATCCGTCCGTTTCGGGCGCGGCGATCAGCGAGACGACGGCGCGCGCCCTTGCCGAGCGTGCCGGGAAAGGCGCGCTGTTCGTAGCTTGGCGAGCGGCCCGGGACAGGGTGGTTTCGCTCGATCAGGCGATCGCCGTCGCCGCCCAGCGCGGTGCGGGCGAGGACAACGACCGGCTCCGGCTACTGAACGAACGGACTTGGGCCGGTGGGGCGCTCGCCGACGCGGCGGCCGTGCTCGGTCGCGAACTGCCCGATATGTTTGGCACGCTCCGGCCCGAGCCGGTGCCGCTCGGGGAGATCGCGGGAGAGCGTGGAAGGCCTGCGCTGCTCCGCAAGGACGAAGCGCTCGTTCTTCTCTATCCGGGCATGCCCGATGTGCGCGGGGAGATGAGCCGGGGTATTGTTTTCGCAATCACCCGCGAAGGTTCGGCCTGGGCCGAAATACCGATCGATGGCGCCGACCTTGCCCAACTGATCGGCGAACTGCACAGGCAGCTGGCGGACCCGAAACATTCGGGGCTGACGGTGCAAGGACCAGACGAGAGTCCCGACGGCTACTTACGTTACGATCGCGCGGCGGCCTATCGCGCCTATCAGGCCCTGTTCGGCGATCGATCGATTGCGTCCCTGCTGAAGGACAAGAATCGCTGGGTCGTCGTTCCAGAAGGGCCGCTGCTTGCGCTCAATTTCGCAGCACTGGTGTCTCGACCGCCCGAGGGGGGCGCTGAAGGGGACATCGATCCCGCCGCGCTGCGCGCGACCGGATGGCTTGGTCTCGAACGCGTGGTCACGGTACTGCCCTCCGTCAATGCGCTGCAAACCGCGCGGCGTGGCAAGGCCGTCGCCTGGGCCGACGGCAAATTTTATGGTATGGGCGATCCGGCATTCCGCGGTGTCGCAGACCCTCCTCCGAAACCGCTCCCCCAGCATGTTCGAAGTGCCCCGGTTGCGCTGCCCCCGGCCGCCAGCCTTGCGATGTTGCCAAGGCAACACCTCTATCGCGATGGCGTTGCGGACCCCGCGATGCTCGCGCGGCTTCCACGTCTCCACTATAGCGCTGCCGAGGTCAGGATGATGAGCACGCTGCTCGGCGCTTCGCCTGATCGGCAGATGCTCCAGCTCGATGCGACGCAGGCTCGACTGGAAAAAGATAGCGCCAATGGAACGCTGAACGACAGCAAGATCGTCCTTTTCGCTACGCACGCGCTGCTCGGTGGCAGTTTCGACGGCACACTTGCGGAGCCAGCCCTCGCTTTGACGCCGCGGGACAATCGGCCCGGCATGGCGATTGATCCAGGCAACGATGGATTGCTTACGGCGTCGGAAGTCGCCCAGCTCGAATTCAACGCTGCGCTGATCATATTATCGGCTTGCAACACGGGAGCGGGGACAAAGGGCGATGACGGTTTCAGTGGATTGACGCGCGCTTTTCTCCTTGCAGGAGCGCGCGCGATATTGGCAACCTATTCGCCGGTCATCGACGAGGTTGGCGCGCGGATGACTACCACAGCGGTTGCGCGACTCCAGAGTCGGGACGGCGATATCGCCGCAGCGTTGCGCGAGGCGATGCTTGAGATCGCCGCCGATCCGTCCGGCGACGCGCGCGGCGAATCGCTGGCACATCCTGCCGCGTGGGCTGTCTATGTGGCGATTGACCCATCCTGAAATTGCCGGTTTGCTTGCTCCCAAGACTGCCCAAAAGCAGATTGGCAGCTTTCGGCCAAAGCTCGCCGGGCTTTGCTGCGGCGGCCTGATCAGCTTAAGCAGTGGATCAGTGTCATTTGAACATTTCAACCAGCCGTAGCCCGAAGGAAAAAAGACGCCCGCCCGATTGAGCCGGGCGGGCGCTAGAGGAAGATCTCTGTTTTCCTGAAAGGAAGAGTTCTTCTGGGTCGCACGGCGCGGATAGCGTTGCAGGCCGACCTGGAATTGTACGGCAGCGCCAAAAGATGCAGATATTTCCGGACGGGAGATGCCGTAGCAACATTCGGACTGGATCGATCCTCGTCTGCCTGACGGAGTAAACGGTCGCTTTGGTACGGCGTCAGGCCGGGGGAAGCTCACGCGCCGTTGCGGCGGCTATCGATCGCCAACGATAATGAAGGGCGCCCAGGCATTGGGATGGGCCCAGGTGTCGGTATCGGTATCCCCGCTGGTGTCATCGCGGACAATTTTCATGGCAACCTGAAGGGCTTCCGCGGGCGACCCGTTTGGATGACTTTTCAACCATTGCGTGGCGACAACGGTGAGCTTTGGCGCAACGGCGTCGCGGACCGGCCAGTGAGATACCAGCAGGCTGGGTGCGCCCGCGAAAAAGAATGAACGCGCCAGTCCCGATAGTCCCTCCCCATTGGCCCCGTCGCTACCTCCCGTGTTACAGGCGGACAGCACGACCCATCTGGCACGAATGCGCAGTTCGGCAATCTCTGAGCTGGTCAGATAGCCGTCGTCCTGCAGGCTTGCGGTGGCAGGCGGAGACAGGACAAGGCCAGGCTCGGTGAGGCCGGAAAGTTCTTGCGCGAGCAAGCCGTGCGTTGCGAAAACGATGACGTCGGCTGCAAGCGATGTCTGGCGAACGCGGGTCTCGGTAGCCGCTCCGGCAAGAAAGAGCGCATCGGGCGGCGCACCTGCCGCGTTCCATAGGGCGCTCAACTCTTCCGCCGTACCCGGAAGGCGCGCCAGCTTCCGGAGGGCGCCCGGGTCGGCGAGCGAAGCTGATATCCCGTCGCTACCGGGGCGCTGAATATCTGTTGAGAGGTCGGATGGCGGGCCCCGACTGGCGCCGCGCCGCGACGAGGTGCCTTCAAGGACGGGGTCGCCGAACCCGAGAAATGGCCGGGCGTCGACTGCATCGCGATCGACGCGAAAGCGCCGAAGAAATGCTAGCGAATTCAGCGAAGGTACTTGAATCTGCGCGATATCGTCGGCGAACCATTTCGCCGAGCGCATCACAGCGGGCTCGCCATTCGCACCCATGGGCATTTCGCGGACGAGGATTCCGAACGGCATGCTCGCGAGCGACCCGGCGGCCGATATGAAAAGCACGCGCTTGCCTGCGAACTGCGTTGCAACCGGGGCGATGATCTCTGCGTAAACAGCCTGCGCGGTCACGAAGTCGAACGGATAGGCACCATCGCCCTCCCGTTCCCACGCGGCACGTTGCGCCGGTTCGATATCGACCTTCGCGCCCACATCCCAGAGCAACCGGGTCACCTGCTTTTTCAGCCGGTCATCGGTCCAGTCGCTGCGCTGCCACGTCAGGCCTTCGCGAGTCACCAAGAAAATGTGGGTCGAATATTCCGTTGGAAGCACGAAGAGCGCCGCCTCATCAGGTCCCAACAATGCCTTCGCCTGGACAATCGACAGGGCAGGTGGCCGGATGAGAGCGAAATAGTCCGGGGAAGCGGCGCCGAGCTTCGTATCGATCGCCGCCACCTCACGCGCTACTGCGTCCCGTCGCAGAGTCATATCCTGCTGGGCGCGGAGATCCTCCGCGGCCGCAGATCCCGCCAGCGCGAGAAGGCGTCGATCGAGCGCCTGCCAGTCTGCGCTCAGCTTCTGTCGCTGGGTAATGACGGCGGATAGTCCCGCCGCATCGGCCGACCGGTTGGCGGCCTTCAGCGCGACGGCGCGGCTGGTGCTTCCATCAAGCAGGATTTGTCCGGCGACAAACGCCGCTTGCTGCCGGTCGGGCAGTTTGCTCTGCCATGCCGCTTCTATCAGTTGCCGTTCGGCGGCGCGTGCTGCGTCGAGGTCGCGTGCGAACTGCGACTGGTCGCCGACACCGAAGCCACGAGCAGCCATCCGGTCCCGAAGAACTTCGACGACATGGGCGGCAAGAGGAAAAGCGCGGGCGGCCGTTGCGGTTCCGCGAAGCAGCGCGTCGGCAAGCGCGGCTTCGCCGAGCAGCGTGTCCGGATGGTTTGGCCCAAGCTTGCGACGCCGCCCCTGCAAGGCGGCATCCAGGGTCGTCACCGCGTCAGCCCGGTTGCCCATGCCAAGCAGGGCAAGGCCGACGATGGTCTGGCTGGTCAGGCTATCGGGGTGATCGGCTCCCATCGCTGCCGTCCGGCGCGCGAGAACCGACCGGGCCAACGGCAAAGCTTCCTCGAACTGTCCCATGTCGATCAGGTTGGCGGCCAGATTATGGTCGGCAAGCCACGCTTCCGGGGTCTCGGTGCCGACGACGTGATACCGCTCCGTCACCTCGCGGAAAAGCGCGTCGGCTTCGGTATAGCGGTGCTGCTCATGCAGATTGTGCGCCAGATTGTTCGCGATGAGGACGGCGAGAGGATTGTCGTTCGGGGTTCCTTTCGCGGCAATCTGTTCGCGCACCTCGCGAAGCAACGCTTCGGCATCGCGCAACCGGTTCTGACCCGTGAGCGATCCCGCGAGCGTGTTCACGATTGTCCACCTGCTCCGTCGACCCGGCGCGGAAATGGCATCGGCGGAAAGCAGGAGGCCACGCAGAATCGCCTCGGCCTCGCTGTAGCTTCCGAGAAAATTGAGATTGGTCGCGAGGCTATTGCCCGAATTGAGCACCGCCGGGTCGTCGGCGCTGTAGCTGGCACGATCCAGGTCATGCGCCCTGCGAAAATGGGCGGTGGCTTCGGCTGCATCGCCGGTCTTGCTGAGCGCGACGCCGCGTTCATGCTGCGCGATCGCGACCTCTTCCACGAGTTCGCGGTAAGCTATCGACCGCGTGTCGCCGCCAGATTCGAGCTGCGCGAGCCGCGCCTCCATTTGATCAAGGTCTGGCTGTGATACATCTTGCGCCAGCGTGGGCGCCGCCAAAGACGCCCAGGCAATCATCCCGATCAAGAGGCAGCAGAGCGGGCGCCACATCGGATTGCTACCCGTCGTCTCCGGGCAGCGCTGGCCGATAATTATAGCCTTGCCCGCAATTGCTATGATGCGCGAGGTAATGGGACGCGGAGGGGCGATCGGCGGCGATCCGGTCGAGCATGCTATACCCCTGGATACGATACTCTCCGCTGGGATGTTCGGCGAGCCAGAGACCCCACAACAAAGGATCGGGCTCACCTTTCATCCAGTCTGGCCGCGGCAAGTCAGATGCTGCGATCCAAGTCAGGCCGATCATCTTGAATGCGCCCGCATTGTCGGCGATCCGCAAGCTGTCGACGCCCTTTATTGATGCCATTGGCAAGGCGCGAAAACTCGTAAGAGTAGCTACCGTCTGGTTCTTGCTGATCATATCACCGCTTTGGGTGCCGCCGCACCAACCCCAGAGCAGGCTGGCCAGTTTGCTATCGATTCTTTGTGCGGCTATCCCTGCAAGCGCGCTCTCACCCTCAAGAAACACAGCTCGGGGCGTGCTGCCGATGCTCATTCCGCGGGTCATGCCGCCTCGGGCGCGCCCGCTACCGGTCAGGCTTCGCTCAATCGCTGTAAGTTCCGCAAGCGAGGGCCAGTCCAGCCCGGCCAGGAAAGCGTGCGCCGCCTTTGGAAGGCCAGGATAACTGGGGCCGTCAACGCGAAATGGCGCGTGTGTGATGTCGATTTGGGTCAAGCGCCCGCCGGAGGTCCGGACAACCACCCACCCGACCGGGCTGCTCGCGCAGACGTGGTCGCCCGCAGCGAGCAAACTTCCGCTTTGTGCCTTACGCCAGTCTTTCGCGCCGGCGCGCCGGACCATGGCCGCGCCGCTCGTTCGACTGATCACCGCAGCCGCTTCGACGATCGTCGCAACATCAGGCTGCACGCCTTCGACGCTATCTGCGGTGACGATATCGCCGCAGCGTACTTCCGCGGCACCAGCATGAACTGGCGTCAAGCCGACCAACAGGGAAAAAATGCCAATGCTGAAATGATACCAGCCCATGTATCCCCCCCAATAGCTGGGCCCCAGCGTTTGGGCCAAGGCTTAGCTATAGGTGTGTCTCAAACGCCATCAAGCGATCATTCGCAGCAACGGCGGGCGCAATGCATGGTCCGCTTTCTTCGTTTTGGGGCCCAAAGCTGCCCACCGCAAATCGATCGGCCTGTCGTCTGACTGTCACAGCCCTGGCGTAGCGGCGCGTCGTCGTTGCGCTCCGCACCGATGATAACAGCCAAATCAAAACAGGGGCCCGCCATGATCCTTCGCTCTTCCAACCTGCTTGCGTCCAGTCTGATTGCCCTCGCAGGGGCGCTTGTTGTTGCCAATCCCGCTTTTGCGCAGGCCGGCCCAGCCGATACCGATGCCGTGATGCCGGCCAATGAGGGCGCGTCAGATAGCGCGACGATTCTCGTCACCGCCACCAAAACGACGCGTTCGTCGACCGAGATTCCGCAGGTCGAAATTCAGAAGATTCTGCCCGGCGTGTCGCCGCTGAAGGCGATCCAGACGCTTCCCGGTGTACTGTACATCACCGCCGACCCTTGGGGTTACAACGAACAAAATGCGCAAATCTTCATCCATGGATTTGCCGCAAATCAGCTTGGCTATACGATGGATGGCATCCCGCTGGGCGATCAGAGTTATGGCAATTATAATGGTTTGTCGCCCCAGCGCGCCGTGATTTCCGAGAATGTGAGCCGAGTCATCGTATCGACTGGCGCCGGCGATCTGGCCACCGCGTCGAACAGCAATCTTGGCGGTACGGTCGAAACCTATTCGTCCGATCCGCTCGACCGCTTTGGCATTCAGGTCGGGCAGACGGTCGGCAGCTACGAGACCTCGCGCACCTTTGGCCGCTTCGACAGCGGTGTGTTTGGCGGCGGCAATTCGCTCTATATCTCCGGTGCTCGCCAGCGCGCCCGCGCTTGGGATTTTAACGGCAAGCAAGGCGGATGGCAGGCGAATGCCAAATTTGTCCACGACAGCGACATTGGCAAGCTTACGCTTTATTTCGACTATAACGACATGACGCAGCCCAATGAGGACGCGACCGTATTCTTCAAGCCCTCCGCCGGAGGGACGGCTACCCCCGCCCAGCTTTTCACGCCCTATACCAAGCCGTTTTTCTATCCCGAACTCGACTTTTACCGCGCGAGCTATCTGAGCCCGCTCGGCAATTCCCCCGCGGCCGAGGGCAGCAATTATCGCAACTATTATTCGGACGCCCAGCGCACCGACTATCTTGCCTATGGCCGCTATGATGCCCCGCTTGGCGATAATCTCACCTGGTCGACGACGGGCTACTTCCACCACAACGACGGCGCGGGCGTCGTCGCTGGCCCATTGGGCCAATCGATCACCACCGCCCAGGCTTATCTTGATCCGGCCTATGCGACGCTTCCCACTAACTGCCGCTTTACCGCCAACAATAACGGCGTGCGTCCCTCGGCGTGCACCGCGCTGACCAATCAGCAAGCCGCGGCCGCCGGTGCCGCGCTCGTCGCCGCGACGGGCGGGTCGGGCCTGATTACCCGCACCACCGAATATCGTATCGACCGCTGGGGCATCATCTCCTCGTTCAGCGCCGAGATCGGCAACCATAGCATCGAACTGGGCGGCTGGTTCGAGCATAACAGCACGACGCAATGGCGCCGCTGGTACGCGGTCGACGTGAACAACCCGGGCCGGAGCACGCCCTATATTCGTCCGCTCGACGTCGCGCAGCCGCTGTTCACCCAATATCAGGGGGAGGCGCGGATCAAGCAGCTGCAACTGCACCTTCAGGACACCTGGCAGGTGACCGACAAGCTTCTGGTCCAGGCCGGTTTCAAGGCCAGCGCCCAATGGGCCGATGGTCGCTACCCGGTGCAGCCGCGCGTGGGCTCGCTGGGCGGAACCACCGCGCTGCCGCAGGGCAAGATCAACACGAAGAAGTGGTTCCTGCCCGCCATCGGCGCGACCTATGATTTTAACGGGCATGAAGAAATCTATTTCAACGTCCAGAAGAATATGCGGCAATATCAGGCCTATCTGGCCGGCGGCGGCGGGCCCTGGTTCACCGGTAGCCAAGCCGCCTTCGATGCCTTCGCCGATGAAGGCAAGCCCGAGACCAGCTGGACCTATGAAACGGGCCTGCGCATCCGGCGCGACCTCGGTGGCGATATCAGCCTCCAGGCGCAGATCAACTATTACCATGTCGAATTCAGCAACCGCCTGCTCGCCATTCCGACCAATCCGGGCGGCATTGCCGGCAGCGGCATCACGGGCGGCACGTCCGCGCTGGTCAACGTCGGCGACGTGGAAACCGACGGCGTCGATGCCGCTTTCACCTTGCGCTTTGGCCGGGCCTTTTCGCTCTATAACGCGACCTCCTACAATCTGTCGAAATATCAGAGCGATTATACGGCGACAGCGGTCGGTATCGGTGCTGCGACCGGCACCTGCATCGGCGGTTTTCTTGTCGTTGGCGGTGTCGTTCCGACCTGCGGCAAACAACTTCCCGGAACGCCGAAATGGATGAACAAGACGGTGGCATCGCTCGACGTCGATCCGGTCGAGCTGCAGCTTGTCGGCGATTATGTCGGCGGCCGGTTCAGCACTTTCACCAACGATGCGAGCGTTTCGTCCTACTTCCTCCTTTCGGCGCGTCTGGGGGTGAAGATTCCGGAGAATCTCGTCCCGTTGCGCAAGGCGGAATTGTCATTGAACGTCACTAACCTCACCGACAAAAAGGGTGTCTCCACTCTCTCGATCGGCTCGGCAACGAACAGCTATTCGGCTTATCCGATCGCGCCGCGGCAATGGTTCCTGACCTTCTCGGCCGCCTATTAATCGACCGACGAGCGATGAACTGACGACATGCAGTGGGCGGGCTGTACCTGACACCCGTCCACTGCAGTCAGGATAGCCAATCCCATGGGGGTGACTGGCGATTTCCCGGCGACTACAACCCAAAACCGGTCAGCCCCGGATGCCCGTTTTTGACTATTGTGTCTTGGAGCAGCCAGTCCACAATCGGCCACAGCTCGCTTCGAAGGTCATATTATTGGTGCAACGCTGAGTGCCGTCTTCGACATTCGGGTAGGGCCCACTATGTTGCAAACGTGTCACAAAGTTGTCGAAAAATGCTCGGTCGGGCCAAATTCGCTTTACCTGCAGCCATGGACGGATCATCGCCATCCGATCTTGGTTCCCCGACGCGAGGCAGAAAATGTACCTCGTGCGGCCCTTGATTCTGTCCCCAAAGCAGCAAGGAACTGCATCGTGAAAAAAACCTATCTCCCCCGTTTGAATTTGACAGCCGCGCCCTTTGTGCTGGGTGCTGCGATGATTTCGATCCCGGCCTATGCTCAGAACGCCGAGGTTTCCGACGAAGCGGGCGCGGACACAATCGTCGTCACTGGCTCGCGTATCGCGCGCCCCGATCTTAGCTCGTCGGTCCCCGTTTCGGTCGTCACCCAGGAGCAAATCCAGCAGACCGGTGCCGCCAATATTCAGGACGTGCTGAACGAACTACCGTCCGTCGGCCAGAATATCAGCCGCACCTCGTCGAACTTCTCCACCACCGGCAACGGCATCGCCACCGTCAACCTGCGTAACCTGGGTTCGGCCCGCACGCTGGTGCTCGTCAACGGCCGCCGCTTCGTGGCCGGCCTACCGGGCACCTCGGTTGTCGACCTCAACACCATCCCGACCGACCTGATCAAGGATGTCCAGGTTGTGACGGGGGGCGCGTCGGCGGTTTATGGCTCGGAAGCGATCGCAGGCGTCGTCAACTTCATTCTCGACGACAAGTTCGAGGGCATCCGTTTCCATGGTCAGGGAACGATCAGCGACGAAGGCGATGCGGGCCGCTACCTGGCGAGCCTCACCGCCGGTACGTCCTTCGCAGACGGCCGCGGTCATATCGTTGTCAACGGAAGCTATGACCGTGACAATGGCTTGCGTTCGCGCAATCGTGGCTTTTCGGCCAACGATATTCCCAACCGCAGCTCGTTCGCAGCGCAGGGCCTTTTCAGCCCCGACAGCGGCTTCGCTCCTGGCGCCGGAACCTTTACCTATGGTCGCGACAACGCGCTGAAGGCCTATCAAGGCGCGAATATCGACGGTTACAACCGTAACCAGGATCGCTACCTCGGCGTTCCCGTCGAGCGTTATCTCGTCACCGGTCTCGGCAGCTATGAACTGTCGGAAAATGCGACGCTGTTTTTCGAAGGCAGCTATGCCAAGAGCAAGTCGCGGTCGAGCCTCGAACCGCAGGCGGTGGCCAATACTGACCTCGTCAATGCTGACGGTACGGGCTACGCGGGCATTCCGCTCAGCAATCCGTTCGTGCCCCAGGCGATCCGTGACTATGTGACGACGATGGCGCCGATCCTCAACAACGATGCGGATCCCGACAACGATATTAGCACCACCGACCTGCCTTTCCGTCGCCGCTCGAACGATATTTTCGATCGCAGCAACAAGAATGATCGTGAGACCTGGCGCGCCGTCGCCGGCCTGCGCGGCAGCTTCGCCGACAAGTTCAACTATGAACTTTACTACGGCCACGGCGAAACCAAGGATTACACCCGCTCGGGCACGATCTTCGGTCCGCAATATGTCAACGCCCTCAACGCGGTTGCGGGCCCGAATGGTCCCGTTTGCAGCATCAACGTCGATGCCGACCCGACCAACAACGACGCCGCCTGCGTTCCGATCAACATCTTCGGCTTCAACACGGTTTCGGCCGCTGCCGCGGATTATGTGACCCGGGGCGGCCAGCTTTCGGAATATCGCGCCAAGGTGAAGCAGGACGTCTTCTCGGCGTCGGTTTCGGGCGAAGTGTTCGAACTTCCGGGCGGCGCTCTGAGCATCGCGACGGGCTTCGAATATCGCCGCGAGCGGAGCAGCGAAGATTTCGACGAGGCGACCAACCTCGGCCAGACGCTTGGCAACCTGCTGACCGACACCCGCGGCAAATATAATGTAAAGGAAGGCTTCCTCGAAGTCGTTGCGCCGATCCTGTCGGAGCGTCCCTTCTTCCATTATCTTGGCCTCGAAGGTGCCGTTCGCTATTCCGACTATTCGACGGTCGGCGGCGTGTGGAGCTGGAAGGCCGGCGGCGAATGGGCGCCGATCCCCGACATCCGTTTCCGCGGTATCTATTCGGAAGCGACCCGGGCACCGAATATTTCGGAACTCTTCTCCGCACAGAGCGAAACCTTCCCGGCCATTATCGATCCCTGCGACCAGCGCGAAGGCGAGGGTGACGGTGCACCGATTACGCTGCCGAGAGGCAGCTTGTCGGCGGCTTGTCTGGCCAACCCCGCGATCGCGGCGGCAGCAAATGCAGGCGGCTTTGTTTATTCGACGGCGCAGATTCAGACGATCAACGGCTTCCTTGGTGGTAACCCGAACCTGAATGAGGAAACCGCAAAGACCCTGACGCTCGGTGCGGTGTTCCAGCCGCGCTTTGTCCGGGGGCTTAGCCTGACGGTCGATTACTACCGGATCAAGCTGGAGAACGCGATTGGCATCATCGGTCAGCAGACGTCGCTCGACGAGTGCATGACCGGCAGTGCTGACGACCTGTTCTGCGACAACATCACCCGCGACGCGACGGGCCGGGTCACGCAGGTTGACGCCTTCAACCTGAATACCGGTTCGTTCCTGGTTTCGGGCATCGATACGCAGGTCAAGTATAGCACGACCTTCGGCGAAAGCGGCCGGTTCGACCTTGCAGCGTTCTGGACCCACCTGCTGAAGCAGCAGCAGACGTCCTTTCCGGGCGGCCCGACGCAAAAGGAAGTCGGCCAGCTCGATTGCTACAGCTGTGGCCGCCTCGGCACGGGTTTCCGTGACAAGGTCAATGTGTCGGCCACGGTGGGCTGGGACAATGTGTCGCTCAACTGGCGCGTGAACTACCTGTCGTCGGTCGTCGACGATATCACGGATCCCAATGCAACGCGCACCGGCGCCTACTGGTACCATGATGCGCAGCTGCGCTTCGGCATCGACGACAAGAAGAAGTATGAATTCTACATCGGCGTCGACAATGTGTTCGACAAGAAGCCGCCGGTGTTCGGCGACACGAACCCCGTGACCTTCCCGGGCGCGCAGACTTCAGCAACGACGTACGATCTTTATGGTCGTTTGATCTATGCTGGCGTGGATTTCCGCTTCTAAAGACAGCGGAACCCGGTTCGCCGGGGTTCGGAAACGAGAGGGGGCGGTCCGTGCGGGCCGCCCCTTTTTCTTTGACCTCAGCCCAGCACGTCGGTGAGCACGCGCCGCCAGTTGCCGCCCATGACCCGGTCGACATCACGCGAGCGAAAACCCGCTTTGTCCAGCGCGGCAGCAATCGTCGCCATGCGGTTGATATTGTTCAGTTCCGGAATGACGACATGTTCCGGCGTCCAGTCGAATCCGGCGATCTTCTGTTCGCGCATCGCCTGCCACCAGGGCAGATATTCCTTCACGCCTTCGCCGTTGTCGTTGTTCAGCGCCACCAGATTGCTCTGTCCCGCCATCGGGAAGTCGTTCGAGATGCCGACCGCCTCGATGCCCGCTATGTTGGCGACGTGGCGTATCTGCGCGACCAGATGATCGACCGTCGGCACCCGTTCGCGCGTCAGCCAGAAGCTCATCATGAATATTCCCATCATTCCGCCCTTATCGGCGATCGCCTTGATGACGGTATCGGAGGCGCAGCGCGGATGATCGACGATGGCCTTGCAAGCCCCGTGCGACAGCAGGATCGGGGTCGTGCTGCGGCGCGCTGCGTCGAGCATCGTCGGCTCCGATCCATGCGAGACGTCGGGGACAAGGCCGACGCGGTTCATCTCGGCCAGTCCCTCGATGCCGAGCGGGGTCAGCCCGCTCCATTCGCGTTCGAGTGCGCCACCGGCGAAAAGATTGTCGTTGTGATGGGTGAATTGCAGAACGCGCAGGCCGCGGCGATGGAAGTCCGCGATACGTGTCAGGTCGGTGCCGACGGGTTCGCACGACTGGAACTGAAGGAAGGTGGCGCAGCCCGGACGTGACCCGATATCCGAACCCTTGCGCGCAACGAACACCTCCGGCTTGTTCGCGAGCTTCGCCACCGTGGCATCCAGCGCGGCGCTGCATTTCTCAAATGTTCGCAGATAGCGGGGGACATTATCCTTGTCGCGAACCTCCTCGATTTCCGAAATGTCGCAGATCATTCCGCCGAGGCCCGCGGCTTTGATTTCGCGAAGACCCTCGGGCAGGAAGCTCAGGCCATCCATATACAATCGATGCTTTTCGGCGACCGTCGCGCTTGATGCACTCCAGGCCGTCAATGCCGCGCTCCCGGACAGGAATGACCTTCGGTTCATCACTACGGGGCGGCGTAAGATCATTTATTTGCTCCTGTGTGGCTATCGTCGTTTCTGTAGGGATGGAGGATGGTAAAACACCAGAGCTTTTGGGAGAGTGCGCGCGCTGTTTGTCTGGGTGGTCCCATCCTGTCGGAGCCGGTCCGCTTTGCGACAACTGAAGCTGGCGTTCGATTCCGCGCTTCGGCGGACTTTGACTATCGACGGCCCCGCGTAGCGTGAACGGGCAGTCGACCTCGGTCAACATGGCATGCTCTTCCTTGTTGACCGGCATGACGCGACATTCGCCTTCGCGTTAATGCAGACCGTCGGCAACCGGCCAGTTTCGGCAATTTTCGATGGAAGAGATGCAACTCACTACCACTGAATAAGGGTAAGACCTGCAGATCATTCTGACACAGAAATGTTACGTCGCATTCGAGTATTCCGAGGCTTCGCTGCTAAGTTACAGATAACAATGTATTATTTAGAAAAATTATAGTCAGGCCCGCTGATTCTGCTACACAAAACTGGTCACAGTGCCGCCGGAAAAGTTTCGCAACCGATGGCAAATATTGGGCGAAGATACTGAAAAGAAATGGTGGACGCACTAGGGCTCGAACCTAGGACCCGCTGATTAAGAGTCAGCTGCTCTACCAACTGAGCTATGCGTCCACTGCCGGTTTTCGGCGCGCTTTGCGGCGGCGAGTTGTCCTCTTTGCTGCGAAGCGAGCGGCCCGCTATCATGCCAATCGGGGGAAGGCAATGGCTGGCGCGAAGATTTTTCTCAATGAAAGCGGCGCGTCCCGGTTTTGCTGTCGTTTTCGATCGCCAGCACGATGCCGACACAGGTCATGATCGTCAGCATCGACGACCCGCCATAGGAAAACAGCGGCAGCGGGATGCCGACCACGGGCGCCAGCCCCATCACCATCATCAGGTTGATCGCGATGTAGAAGAATATCGTCATGGTCAGACCCGCCGCAGTCAGCTGGCCAAAGCGGGTGCGCGCTTTCAGCGCGACGCGGGTCGACCAGCGCAGCAGCAGGAAGAAGGCAAAGAGCAGCGCCAGCCCGCCGATCAGCCCCCATTCCTCGGCCATGGTGGCAAAGATGAAGTCGGTATGGCCTTCGGGCAGATAGTCGAGGTGGCTTTGCGACCCGTTGAGGAAGCCCTTGCCGCCGATGCCGCCCGATCCGATCGCGATTTTCGACTGGCTGATATGGTAACCGGCGCCGAGCGGGTCGCTTTCGGGATCGAGAAAGATCAGCACGCGCTTTTGCTGATAATCATGGAGGAAGGAGAACAGGACGGGCAGCGCAGCCGCCCCCGCGATCGCGGTGCTGCCAAACCACCAGAGGGGCAGGCCGGCGGCGAACATCACCACCACCCCGCCGATACAGATCGACAGTGCGGTGCCAAGGTCGGGTTGCAGCATGACGAGCGCCGCAGGCAGGCCGATCATGATCAGCGCCGGCCACAAGGCGGTCCAGCTGCGTGTGTTGCCGGGCGGCAATTGCGCATAGAAGCGCGCCAGCGCGACGACGATCGTCACCTTCATCAGTTCGGAGGGCTGGAGGTTCATGAACCCGAGGTTGAGCCAGCGCTGACTGCCGCCGCCGACAAAGCCGAGCAGTTCGACCGCCATCAGCAGGATCAGCACGCCGATGTAGGCGATATAGGAGAAATCCTCGAAAATCCGGATCGGAAAGCGCCCGAGGACCATTGCCACGGTCAGAAAGACGAGGAAGCGTACGCCCTGCTGCCACGCCCAGGGCGACCAGTTGCCGCCCGCCGCCGAATACAGGACGAGCAGGCCGAAACCGGTGATCGCGCTGAGCACCGCGATCAGTTTCCACGGGATGCGCTGGATGGCGGGTGGCACGACGATCATTGCGGCACCTTTGGATCGGGGTCGCTCGACGCCCCCGATTTCCACGCCATATAATCGCGGTCCATCCGCTCCTTGATCGTGCCGCCCCAGCCCGCTTCAAACGTCTCGAGCGCTTCCATCGCCTTTGCACGGTCGAAGAGAAAGGTCATGAAATCCTTTGCCACCGGGGCCGCGGCGCGCGCGCCGCCCATGCCATGCTCGATCACCACCGCCGTCGCATAGCGTGGATTGACGACCGGGGCGAAGCCGATGAACAGGCCGTGATCGCGAAACTTCCATGTGCCGCTTTTGCCGTTTCCGGTACCGAGCCCGCGCACCTGCGCGGTGCCGGTCTTGCCCGCCATGGTGATGCCGTCGAGCGGCAGACGGCTGCGCACCGCGGTGCCCGCGCCGTTGACCACCAGATCCATGCCCTGGCGCGCGACGGCGAGCGCCTCGGGTGAAAAGGGCAGGGGCTCGTTCCGGAATTCGCGGTTGATCAGGCGCGGATACAGCCGGCGTCCCGATGCGATGCGCGCTGTCATCACCGCCAGCTGGAGCGGGTTTACGCTGACATAGCCTTGCCCGATAACCGCGTTCAGCGAGTCCGATGCCGACCATTGCTGGTCGTATTTTTTCATCTTCCACGCGCTGTCCGGAATGGTGCCATATCGCTGACTGCTGCCCGCCAGCTGGAATTCCTCTCCCAGTCCGAGCAATTTTGCGGTCGGCGCCATTGCGTCGTAGCCAAGCCGGTGGGCGAGCCAGTAGAAATAGCTGTTGCAGCTTTTCATGATGGCCGTCGGCATGTCGACGCTGCCGTGGGTGCCCAGACAGCGGAAAAAGCGGTTGCCCAGCCGGTAGCCGCCGATGCACGTATGGCGCTCGCTGGGATCGACGCCATGCTGGACCGCGGCGATCGCCGCCATCGGTTTCAGCGTCGAACCCGGGGGATACAGCCCGCGCGTCGCCTTGTTGATCAGCGGCTGATGGTCGTCGGCGCGCAGCCAGCTATATTCGCTGTTGCTGATCCCGTCCGAAAAGCTGTTCGGATCAAAGCTGGGCATCGAGACGAAGGACAGGATGTCGCCGTTGGTGCAGTCGATGACGACCGCCGCGCCCGACTCGCGGCCCATCCGCCTTGCGACAAATTCCTGCAGGTCGGCGTCGATGGTCAGGTGGACGGTTTTGCCCTGCACGTCGGGCTGGGTATCGAGGTCGCGCACGACCCGGCCGCTCGCGGTGACCTCGACCCGCCGCGCGCCCGGCTTGCCCTTCAGCATTGGCTGGAAATATTTCTCCAGCCCGTCCTTGCCGATCTTGTACCCCGGCGTGATGTACAGCGGATCCTTGGCCTGCTGATATTCCTCGGCATTGGGCGCGCCGACATAGCCGATCAGATGGCCAACCGCGGCGCCGGTTGGATAATTGCGGGCAAAGCCGCGCTGCGGGGCGATGCCGGGCATTTCGGGCAGGCGGACGAGGATCGAGGCATATTCGGCCTCGGTCATATCCTCGGCCACCGCGACCGGTTGAAAGCCTGATGCGGCGTTCAGGTCGCGGTTGATGCGCTCCATCGTATCGCCGTCGAGCCGCAGCAGCGTGCGGAGCTGGCCGAGCACGAACGCCTTGTTGTGCAATCGGTCGGGGATGATGTCGATACGCAGCGATACGCGGTTGTTCGCGAGCGCCTTGCCATGGCGATCAACGATCCATCCGCGCCGCGGCGGCACCAGCGTCAAGTTGACGCGGTTGCTTTCCGATTCAAGTACATAGCGGTCGTTGTCGACGACTGAAATATAGGCCATGCGCGCCGCCAGCGCGACGCCGACCGCCGCCTGCGCGCCGCCGACGACAAGCGCGCGGCGGGTGAAGGTGATTCCCCTCCAGGCTTCGGTAATGGGCGGACTTTTGCGCGGCATTCGTCTCTGACTAGCGGGATTATCGGCGTTTCAGGCGGAAATTGTCAAACTTGCCGGTCAGCCGCATGAACAGTGGCACCAGCAGCGCCGAGATGACGATCTGCGGCACGACCAGGCCAAGCACGCGCCCGGTGGCGGCGTCCGGATGAACGATCAGCGCCGCCAGCGACTGGATGATCGCAATCAGCAAGGCGGCAATCGCCCAGTCGTGCAGGAAACCGCGCCAATAGATGCGTTGCGACGAATAATGGATCGCAATGCTGGCTAGCGTCCACAGTCCGACCGCGGTGCCGATCGGCTGGCCGCTGAACAGATCGTCCCACAGCCCGAGCGGCAGGCCGATCCACACCGGCCACATTTCGGTGCGCAGCAATTGCCAGCACAGAAAAAACAGCAGCCCGAGCGGCGGCAGCACCGGCGAATTGGCGACCAGCGGCAGCATCAGCGGCAGCGCCGAGGCGAACATCACCGTCGCCACCGGCACGATCCGCATGCGCCACAGCGAAGCCGGTTCGCCAAGGCGCGGCGCGGCGCGGTTGTTCATGGGG
>JAEMRT010000075.1 GCA_016463225.1 Sphingopyxis sp.
TGGATGCCCAGGGCTTCCGGATGCAGGTGATCGCCAACAACCTCGCCAACGTGAATACCACGGGCTTCAAGCGCGACCGCGCCAGCTTTGAAACGCTGAGCTATCAGATGATGACCGCGCCGGGTGCGCCGTCGTCGGCCGAAAACCGCTATGCGACCGGGCTCAACCTCGGCACCGGCGTGTCGCTGGGCGGCACGTCGCGGATCGATACGCAGGGGACATTCGCCACCACCGGCAACGCGCTCGACATGGCGATCGACGGCGCTGGCTATTTCCAGGTCGAAATGCCCGACGGGCGCACCGGCTACACCCGCGCCGGCAATTTCGGCCGCTCGCCCGACGGCACGATCGTGACCTCGGACGGCAAGCCGCTCACGCCGGCGATCCAGATTCCCGAGGATAGCACCAATGTGTCGATCGGCGCCGACGGCACCGTGTCGGCGACCGGCGCCGACGGCACGCTCACCGAACTCGGCCGCATTGAGCTGGCACGCTTTGCCAATCCGGCGGGCTTGCAGGCGATCGGCGACAATATGCTCGTCGAAACTGCCGCTTCGGGCGCGCCACAGGTCGGCGCTGCCGGGCTGGAGGGGCGCGGCAGTTTGCGCGGCGGGATGCTCGAGGGATCGAACGTCAATGTCGTCGAGGAACTCGTCGACATGATCGAGACCCAGCGCGCCTATGAGGTCAATTCGAAGATGATCCAGGCCACCGACGAAATGATGAAAAATGCCGCGCAGACCCTCTAATCTGTCGGTCGGTGTGGCATTTGCCCTCGCGCTCGTGCCGGTTGGCGCGGCGGCGAAGGACAAGCTGCCGCCTGACGCCTTTGCGGCGGCGGCGCCGGTGCCCCCGGCACCGCTGCCCAGCAATGGCTCGATCTTTCAGGGCAGCTATGTGCCGCTGACCTCGGGCGGGCGTGCCGGACAGGTTGGCGACATCCTGACCATCCAGCTCGTCGAGCGCACCGCTGCGACCAAAAGCAACGCGGCCGGAACGCAGCGCGACGGCAATATCGGCCTGACGCCGCCGGCGACCGGGCCGCTGTCGCTGTTCAACCCCAGCGATATCGCGATGGGCGGCGGCCAGCAGTTCAAGGGCAAGGGCGATGCGTCGCAATCGAACGCCTTGTCGGGTGAGGTCAGCGTGACCATCGCTGCGGTCTATCCCAACGGCACGATGCTGGTGCGCGGCGAAAAGCTGCTCACGCTCAACCGCGGCGACGAACGCGTCCAGATTTCAGGGATAGTCCGCGCGATGGACATCAGTCCCGATAACCGCATCCTGTCGACCCGCGTTGCCGACGCCAACATCCGTTACGTCGGCAAGGGCGAGATCGCGCGCGCCAGCCAGCAAGGCTGGCTGCAGCGTTTCTTCTCGATCATCAGCCCGTTCTGAAGAGGAATATTTCCGTGACCCAGCGTCCCACCCTGTTCGCCCTGATCGCGCTCCTGTTTGCCAGCCTTGCCTTTGCGGCCCCGGCGCAGGCGCAGCGCATCAAGGACATGGGCCAGTTTCAGGGGCTGCGCGCCAACCAGCTCACCGGTTACGGCATTGTTGTCGGGCTGGCGGGGACGGGCGACGACAGCCTCGACTATTCGACGCTGGGGATGAAGGGCGCGATCTCGCGCTTTGGCCTCACCTTGCCGCCGGGGGTCAACCCGGCGCTGAAGAATGCCGCGGCGGTGATGATCACCGCCGAACTGCCGCCCTTTGCCAAGCCCGGCCAGCGCCTTGACGTCACTGTTTCGGCGATCGGCAAGGCCAAAAGCCTGCGCGGGGGGACGCTCGTGCTGGCGCCGCTCTATGGCGCCGACGGCCAGATCTACGCGATGGTGCAGGGCAACCTCGTCATCGGCGGGCTCGGGGTCGATGCCGCCGACGGATCGAAAGTGACGGTCAACGTCCCCTCGAGCGGCCGCATCGCCAGCGGTGCGACGGTCGAACGCGCGGTCGACACCGGCTTTGCCGCGAGCGACGGGCTGACCTTCAATCTCCACCAGTTCGATGCCACCAATGCCAAACGCGTCGCCGACGCGATCAACGCCGCCATCCCCGGCAGCGCCTCGATGATCGACGGCGCCAGCATCGCGATCCGCGCCGCCGGCAACGGCGACGACCGGATGCGGCTGATGTCGCAGATCGAGAATCTGGGTGTCCAGCGCTCCGAACCCTCGGCCAAGGTGATCGTCAACGCGCGCACCGGCACGGTGGTGATCAACGGCGCGGTCCGCGTCGGCACCGCCGCGGTCAGCCACGGCAAGCTCACCGTCTCGATCAAGGAATCGCCGACAGTGGTCCAGCCGGCGCCGTTCAGCCGCGGCGAAACCGCCATCGAGCCGTCGAGCGAAATTGACGTCGCCGAGGATGTTCGCCCCGCCTTTTTGATGAAGCCCAACGCCTCGCTCTCCGAACTCGTCGATTCGATCAACCGTCTGGGCGTCTCGCCCGGCGATCTGGTCGCGATCCTCGAGGCGCTCAGCCAGGCGGGTGCCCTCACAGCAGAATTGGTGATCATATGACGACGCCCATTTCCTCGACCGCCGCGGCGCGGTCGTTCGTGCCGGCTTCGGCCACCCCGACCCTCGCGGGCGGCGGCGGCGGCGACGGCGGGCTGCGCAAGGCGGCCGAGCAGTTCGAGGCGGTGATCCTGCGCCAACTGCTGGCGTCGATGCGTCAGGCGAAGCTCGGCGACGACATGATGGGATCGAGCGCGACCGACAATTTCCGCGAAATGGCCGATGCGCGCACCGCCGACTCGATCGCCGCGATGCGCCAGTTCGGCATCGCCGACATGGTCGAGCGCCAGTTCCGCGGGCGGCTCGGCAGCGCGGCTGGAGGCATACAATGAGCGATCTTCTCGGCATCGGTTATAGCGGCCTCAAGGCCTATTCGCGCGCGCTGTCGACGATTGGCGACAATATCGCCAACGCGCAGACCCCCGGCTATGCGCGGCGGCGGCTCGACATGATGGAGTCGGTGAGCGGCAATGACTCGGTCTTCTATCGCGGCAGCGTCAACCCGTCCGGGGTCGAGATCCGCGGCGTCAACCGCTCGGTCGATGCCTGGCTGATCGAGGATTCCCGGATCTCCGGCGGCGACTCCGAACGGTCGGCGACCAGGCTCGGCTGGCTGGGCAAGGTCGAAGGCGCGCTCAGCGACGAGAGCAACGGGATCAAGACCGGCCTGACCAAATTATTCACCACCGCCGACCAATTGACCGCCAATCCGGCGAACACGACGCTGCGTAGCCAGTTCCTGCAAGCCGCCGACGAAGTCGCCTCGGGCTTTCGCACCGCGGCGGGTCAGCTCGACAAGATGGCGGACGGGGTCGAGGGCGCGGCGGCGAGCACCGTCGAAGATTTCAACGCCAATCTGAATGCGCTCGAACAGATCAATATCGGGCTGCGCAAGGCGCGGCCGGGGTCGACCAACGAGGCGAGCCTGCTCGACGAACGCGACCGGCTGCTCGACAAACTGTCGTCGCAGGCGGGGGTCAGTGCGACGTTCGAAAATAACGGATCGGTGACGTTGCGCGCCGCCGGGTCGGGCGACCTGCTCGTCGGCGGCGGCGCGGTAAACCCGATCGCGGTGACCGCGGCGGCCGACGGACGGCTGTCGTACAGCGTCGGCGGTTCGCCGCTGACGATCGCGACCGGCTCGCTCGCCGGACTGTCGGAGGCGGCCAACCATATCGCCGACCAGCGCGCCGGACTCGACACGATGGCGACATCGTTCGCAGCGCAGCTCAACGCCGCGCATCAGGCGGGCACCGACGCCAACGGCAATCCCGGCGCGCCGCTGTTTGCCGGCACCAGCGCCGCGACGCTGACCGCGACCGCGCTGGCACCCGAACAGGTAGCTGCCGCCAATGGGTCGGGCAGCAACGGCAATATGCTCGCGCTCGGCACGCTGCGCGGGGCGGGCGGTCCCGAAGCGCGCTGGTCGGGGCATCTCGCGACGCAGGCGCAGACAACCGCTGCGGCACGCGCGCAGGACGCGGCGGCCGGAACCCGCGCCGACGCCGCCGCTGCGGCGCGCGACGGAGTGAGCGAGGTCGACCTCGACAAGGAGGCGGCCGAGCTGCTGCGGTTCCAGCAGGCCTATCAGGCCGCGGCGCGCACGATCCAGGTCGCGCGCGAAACCATGCAAACGCTCTTGAGCTCGATCTAGGAAGGCGACGACAATGATTAACGCCGTGGGCAATCGCATGACGCGCGAGATCGCGCGCCAGCAGAAACTCGCCGACCAGATCGAGCAGACGCAGATCCAGATTTCGAGCGGCAAGCGGCTGCAACGCATGTCGGACGATCCGGTGGCGGCGCGGCGGATCGCGACGATCGGTACGGCGCAGGCGAGCATCACCGCGTGGAACACCAATATCAACACGGCGACGGCGCTGGTGTCGCAGGCCGACGCGGCGCTGAAATCGGTGAGCAGTTTGATGACCCGCGCGCGCGAACTGACAGTTGCCGCGGCGAATGACACCGCAAGCGCGGCCGACCGCGCGACGATCGCCGCCGAACTTGGCACGATCGCGGACGAGATCGACAGTCTGGCGGCAACGCGCGATTCGAATGGCGAGCCGGTTTTCGCGAGCGGCACCGCGCGCGTCATGCGGTTCGATGGCGACATCAGCTTTGCGCCGGTTCCGGCCGCCGCCGATGTTTTTGTCATCGCCGGCAACAGCCTGTCGACCGGCATCCGCGATGCTGCGACCGCGGTCGCGGCGGGCAACAAGCCGGCGATGGGTGCCGCGCTGACCGCGCTCAATACCGCGATCGGCCATGTCGCCGACCGGCACGCCGCGATCGGCCTGTCGGCGGGTCGGCTCGAACGTATCGGCGATGGCCTTGCCGCGCGCGGCATCACCCTCAAGGACGAACGCTCGTCGGTCGAAGACACCGACCTGTCGGTCGCGATCGCCGAGCTTAACGCGCAGGATCTGACCCTCGGTGCTGCGCAGGCGGCCTTTGCCAAGATCAACCGCCAGACCCTGTTCGATATTTTGAACTGATCGCGCTCAATTTCGCGGCGCCGCTGCCGTTAAGCATGAAGACGCATTTTGAATTTGGGGCTTTCGGCCCGGATGGAGTTGACCCCGCATGTTTCCCGTAATCGGCATCGTTGTCCTGCTGCTGCTGGTGTTCGGGGGCTTCGCGCTGACCGGCGGCAACCTTGGCCCCGTCATGCACGCGCTGCCGCACGAGATGCTGATCATCGGCGGCGCCGCGATCGGATCGCTGATCATCGGCAATTCGGGCGCCGACCTGAAGGCGCTCGGCGGCGGGCTCGCCAAAGTGTTCAAGGGACCGCAGTATAAAAAGCAGGACTATCTCGACTGCATTCTGCTCGTCTCGACGCTGATGAAGATGATGCGGACCGAAGGGCCGGTCGCGGTCGAACCACATATCGAGGATCCGAAAAACTCGACGCTGTTTCAGCAATATCCCAAATTGCTCAAGGACGACACGCTGATCCACCTGATCTGCGATACGCTGCGCCTGGTCGTGGTGTCGTCGGGGACGCTCGACCCGCACGCGGTCGAGGACGTCATGGACGCCGCGCTCAAGAATCACCATCACCACGCGATCAAGCCCGCCGACGGATTGCAGAATCTGGCCGACGCCTTGCCCGCGCTCGGCATCGTTGCTGCGGTGCTCGGCGTCGTCAAGACGATGGGATCGATCGACCAGCCGCCCGCCATCCTCGGCGGCATGATCGGGTCGGCGCTGGTCGGCACCTTTCTTGGCGTGCTGCTCGCCTATGGGCTTGTCGGCCCGTTCGCGACGCGCGCGCGCACCGTGATCGAAGGCGACGGCGCCATCTATCACACGGTGAAACAGCTGATCATCGCCTCGCTCCACGGCCATCCACAGCCGCTGGTGATCGAGGCGGCGCGTTCGGGGGTCGAACATTCGAACCAGCCGAGCTTCGCCGAAGTGTTTGACGGAATGCGCGGTCGCTGATGGCCGCACGTCCGAATACGCCGCCGCGTCCGATCATCGTCAAGAAGATCATCGAGGCACCGCACGCCGGCCATCATGGCGGCGCGTGGAAGGTCGCCTATGCCGATTTCGTGACCGCGATGATGGCGTTCTTTCTGCTCATGTGGCTGCTCGGCGCGACCACCGAAAAGCAGCGCAAGGCGCTCGCCGATTATTTCGCGCCGACGATCGTCCAGTCGAAACAGGACACGGCGGGATCGAACGGCTTTTTTGGCGGTGACTCGCTCGTCTCCGCCGACAAATATCCGCATGGCGCAGCGCAGACTGGGACCAAATCGATGACGATCCCGCGCGACGCCGTCGGTGGCCCCAAGGAAGCGTCGGGGCGCGAGCGCGAGCGGCTCAAGTTCCAGCGGGTTGCCAGGGCGCTGTCCGAGCGGGTGGAGGCGAAGGGCGAACTGAAGCGGTTTGCGCGCAATTTGCGGTTTACTGAAACGGTCGAGGGCTTGCGCATCGACGTGATCGACGACGCCGATTTTTCGATGTTCGCGCTGGGCACCAGCCAGCTGACCCCCGCCGGCGTACGGCTGTTCAGCGAAATCGCGGTGCCGGTCGCCGAAATGCCCAACCAGGTGATGGTGCGCGGCCACACCGATGCGGCTCCCTGGTCGGCCAGTGCGGGGACCAACAATTGGCGCCTGTCGGTCGACCGCGCCGAGGTCACGCGCCACTTTCTGGAGTATCGCGGCATCGACAAAACGCGCTTCGCGCGCATCGAAGGCGTCGCCGATCGCGAACCCTATGTCCCCTCCGACCGATTCGATCCGCGCAACCGCCGCATCTCGATCACGCTCGGCTGGCGAACCGCTTCCGACAATTAGTGCCAGTTTGGCAGCATCTCGGATCGTTAATAACGCAATTGCGCCGCCATTACATCCAGTCTGGCAATAACTCTTTGTTTTAAAAGGGTTATGCCCAGGTGGATAATCTTTTGTTTACCACTTTCGTCAATCTCTGGGTCCATCGAAAAGGCGCCGGATTTGGGGGGCGCGGTGGAGACCAAAATGACCGTGGGGCAGAACAACAATGCAGCGCTTGAGGCGCTGATCATCGGCAGCAGCGCGGCCGCCGCGCAACTGCGCGACATGATCCGCCGCGTGGCGCGGTCGAACGCTTCGGTCATGCTCTGCGGCCCGTCGGGCTCGGGCAAGGAACTCGTCGCCCGCGCGATCCACGACGAAGGCGTCCGTGCCGGCAAAGCCTTTTCGGCGATCAACTGCGGCGCCATCCCCGGCGACCTGATCGAATCCGAATTGTTCGGGCATGAAAAGGGCAGCTTCACCGGCGCCCACGCCCGCCGCATCGGCCATTTCGAAGCGAGCGAGGGCGGCACGCTCTTTCTCGACGAAATCGGCGACATGCGTTTCGACATGCAGGTCAAACTGCTCCGCGTGCTGGAGGAGCGGATGATCGTCCGCGTCGGCAGCAGCGATGTGAAGGCCGTCGACGTCCGCGTCATTTCGGCCACCCACCAGGATCTCGGCGCCGCGATCGCCGATGGCAAATTCCGCGAAGACCTGTTCTTCCGGCTCGGCGTGGTTGTGTTGCAGGTCCCCAGCCTCGCCAGCCGCGTCGAGGACATTCCCGCTCTCATCCGCCATTTCCAGCGCAAGATGCCGGGCGAGGCCAAGTGCCGCTTCGACGCTGATGCGCTGGCGCTGCTGATGCAGCATCGCTGGCCGGGCAATGTTCGCGAACTGCGCAACTTCGTCGAACGCGCCAGCGTGCTGCACGGCGGCGAAACGCTCGGCGCCGACGATGTCGCCATCCTTTTGAACCCCACCGCAGCGCCCCGGCCGCGGCAGGCTGTCCCCAGCAGCCATGCCGCGGTCGAGGCCAGCGCGGATGAACACACCCCGGCGATGCCGCACAGCAAGGCACCCGCGCCGGGCCGCCCGATCGACCTCAAGCGCGAGATCGAAACGATCGAGCTCGAACAGATCCACGTCGCGCTCGACCTCGCCGACGGTATCATTTCCGAAGCCGCGCGCCTGCTGACGCTAAAGCGCACGACCTTGATCGAAAAGATGCGCAAATATGGGGTTCAGCAGCAGGCCGCCTGACCGGCGCCCGCGACACGAGTTTCAGCACCCGCTGAAATAAGGGGGCTCTGGTCCGCCCCTGACCACCCGGCCGCCCGTCCCCACCAAGGGCGGCCGGGTACCCAGCGGGATCTTTTGAAACGGCATCGGCCCGCACCCCTACCCCGGGGGCGCGGGCCGATCCTGTTTTGGGTTGGGGAAAGACGTTTAGCGCAGCTGGCGCCACGCGGCGCTGACCGTCAGCACCCCGTCGAGCAGGTCGGCGAGCGCCTCGCCGTCATTTTGCGCTACGGACTCGTCGAGCTTGCGGCGCATGCTGCGATAGACGCGCGACAGCGCCGCGGCGACGTCGCCGCCGGCATCGCGGTCGAGCCCGGCGTCGAGGCCGATCAGGATCGCGCGCGCGCGGTGCGCGGGTTCGGTCGCCGAAATGCGCTGGCCCTGACGCACCATCGACCCGAGCACGCCGATTGCGGTTTCCAGCTCGTCATAGAGCATCGTCACCAGCTCGATCGGGTCGGCGGCGGCGGCGCGGCTTTCATGCTGCAAGCGGCGATAAAGTCCGGTCGCCCGGACGGTCGAGGCGGTAGCGGTCACGGTCGAGGTTTCCTAGTCGTTACCCTGGTTGGACCAGAGCTTGATCTGCTGTTCGAGATAGGATTGCGTCGCCTTGAACGCCGCCAGCTTGGCGTCGAGCGATCCATATTGCTTCTCGAGCCGGGCGCGATAGGCGTCTTCGCGCATCTCGATATTCTCGAGCTGGTCGGCAAGCGTTTCTTTCCGGCTGTTGAGCGACTTGGTCACCCGGTCGATCACCCCGTCGGTAGCAATCGCCCGGTCGCGGATGCTATCGAGGACAAAGGCGATACCGGGGTCGCTCGCCTCGGTGCGGCCGCCGTCGCGGCGCGGATTGAACAGCGCCTCGACCGCGCCGGCGTCGGTCGCGAGCACCTTGGCCAGTTTGACCTCGTCGACCGCGAGCAAACCCTCCTTGGTCGTCGAAACGCCAATGTCGGTCAGCTTGTTGATGCTGCCATGGCTGGAAATCACGGTGCCGATCAGACCCGACAGCTCGCGTTCGAGTTCGCGCAGCGCCGTCGTCGATCCCGACTGACCGGCGGCCGACGACAGGCTCTTTTTGAGCTGGTTATAGACCGAGACGAAATCGCCGACGGTCTGCTTGATCATGTCGAGCGGGCGGCTGGCGCCGATGTCGACTGGCTGGCCGGGGGCCGCTTTTTTCAGGGTCAGCGACATCCCCGGGACGACGTCGTCGATGGTGTTCGACGCCCGGCTGAACGCGACGCCGTCGATCGTGAAATCGGCGTTGGCGGCGCTCTGGCCCAATGTCATACCGCCGCCCGCGCCATAGGCAAAGGCGGAGAGACCCGGGTCGGCGCCAGCGTCGGCGGCGAGGGTGAAGGCGTTGGCGGCGCCCGACGGACCTTTCAGGATCAGGCGGTGGCCGCCCTGATCGGCGATGATCGATGCGGTGACCCCGCCGCCGCTCGAATTGATCGCGTTGGCCAGTCCGTCGAGGCTGTTGTTGGTGGCATCGACGGTGATCGTCTTGGCGACCCCGCCGACGGTCAGCGTCATCGTGCCGGTGCCGATCGCCGCAGTGCGGTCGGCAACGACGCCCGAATAGGTGCTTTGCGCGCGCGCCAGCTGGCTGACGACAACCGTCGCCGCAAAACTGTCGGCGTGGATACCGGCGCGCGCGGTGGCGCTCAGCACGCTGTCGTCGGATACGGTCGGGGTACTGCGCAGCGTGCCGTCGCTGATCATCTGGGCCAGAGAATCGGCAAAACCTTCGAGATCGGATCGCGCCTGCGCCAGCGCGCTGATTCGCGTCTGGTTCTGCTGGGTCAGCGTATTGATGCGTGCCACCTTGGGCTCGCGCGACGCCGCGGCCAGGTCGGTGACCAGCTGCTTGGTGTCGATGCCCGACCCAAAGCCCAGGCTGTTGATGATGGAAGTGACCATGGCGAAATATCCTTCGCACCTGTTAACGGCGGCGCACGGGCGATTTTAAGCCTCGCGGCGACCGTCGGGATCGAAATGATGCGTCGGCGGCACGTCGACAACCGGCGGCGCGGCGCCTTCGGCGACCATGCGTTCGAGCTGGAAGACAAAAGCGAGCACGGTCGCGACCGCGACGAACAATTCCTCGGGAATGACGCGCCCGGCGCGCGCGGTGAAATAGATGGCGCGGGTCAGCTGCGGATATTCGAGCAGCGGGACATTGGCGCCGCGCGCCAGCTCGCGGATCGACAGCGCGACGTCACCGCGCCCGCGCGCGACGACGACCGGCGCCGCATCGACCCCGGGGCGATAGCGCAGCGCGACCGAGAAATGGGTCGGATTGGTCAGCACGACGGTCGCGTCGGACACCGCCTTGCGCGCCGATCCGCTCAGCATCTCGTGCGCGCGCTGGCGCTGCGCTTGCTTCAGCTCGGGCGCCCCGTCGGATTGGCGCATCTCTTCCTTGATCTCCTGTTTGCTCATCATCAGCCGCTTGTTGCGCTGGAGCCATTGCACCGGAACGTCGATCAGCGCGATGACAACGAGGCCACCGGCGAGCACCAGCATCGCATGGCCGATAGCCTGTCCCGCCAGTCCGATCGCCGCGAGCAGGTCGGTCGACGCCATCGTCATGATCGCCGGCAGGCTGCCTTTGACCAGCCAGTAACCAATGGTGCCGAGCAGCAGCACCTTGGCCAATGCCTTGCCGAGTTCGGTCGCGCCCTGCAGCCCGAACATGCGCTTGAGCCCGGTCATCGGGTTCATCCGGTTGCCCTTGAAATGCAGCGCCTTGCCGCGCCAGCCGAACGACCCGAGCAGCGCTGGCCCCGCGACTGCGGCGCCCAGCGCGAGCGCAAACAGGCTGGCCAGCGGCAGCAGGATTTCGGTCCCGTTGCGCATCAGCGCCTCGGCGGGCGCAAAATCGGCGATGTCGGTGGCGGAGAGCGTGAGCCCGCGGCGGAGCAGGTCGCCCGCCGATTGCACGAACCAGCCGCCCGCCGCGACGATCCAGCCCGCGGCGGCGAGCATCATCAGCGCGGTCGCCAACTCGCGCGACATCAGCACATCGCCTTCGCGCGCCGAATCGCTCAGCTTCTTGGGGGTTGGCTGTTCGGTTTTCTGGTCCTGCTCGGGTTTGCTCGCCATCGCGTCAGAGCCCCGCGAACATCCGCGCGCCGTCGAGCGCGTCGGACAGGATGCGGACGATCGCCTCGGCCATCGCCGGGGTTGCGACCCCGAGCAGGATAATCCCGGCGAGCAGGGTCGCCGGGATGCCAACCGCAAACAGATTGAGCGCGGGCGCCGAGCGGCCGATGACGCCCATGATGATCTGGACGAGGATGAGCACAAAGCCGACCGGCATCGCGATCGTCAGCCCGGCGGCGAACATCAGGCTGCCGAACCGCAGCAGCCCGCCGATCGCGTCGAACGAGGGAAAGGCATTGCCCGGGGGAAGCGCGACATAGCTGTCGACGATGATACCGATCAGCACCAGATGGCCGTCGGCGGCGAGGAACAAGGCGGTGGCCAGCATCGAGAGGAACTGGCCGATCGCCGAACTCGATGCGCCGCTGATCGGATCGACCATCGAGGCAAAGCCCAGCCCCATCGCGTTGCTGATCGCTTCGCCCGCGAGCAGTGCGGCGGCGAGCCCCATCTGGAGGATGAAACCGATACCGAGCCCGATCACGACCTCGCCGATGACGAGCAGCAGGCCGGGGACCGAGACGATGCCTTCGGGGGGTAGCGCCATGCCCGATGCCGCGACGGCGGGCACCCCGACGGCGAGCGCAATCACCAGCCGCAGCTGGACCGGCACGCTGGTCGCGCCGAACACCGGCGCGGCGATGAACGCGGCGCCGGGGCGGATCATCGCCAGCATCCACAGCTGGAGCATCGCCTCGATATTCGGGATGTCGGCGGGGTCCACGGCGGATTTAGCGGACGACGTTGGGGATCTGGGCGAAAATGTCGCGGGTGAAATCGGTCAGCAGCACGAGGATGCTACCGCCGAAAATCGCGAGGCAGATCGCCGCGACGATCAGCTTGGGGACAAAGGTCAGCGTCTGTTCGTTGATCGACGTCGCCGCCTGAACCATGCCGAGCAGCACTCCGATGACGAGCACGGGGAGGAGCAGCGGCGCCGAGGCGAGCGCGAGGATCCACAGCGACTGCTGCGCCATGCCGACGAAATAATCGGTTTCCACGGCGCTATGTCCCGAACGAGGCGGCGAGCGAACCCATCGTCAGCGCCCACCCATCGACGAGCACGAACAACAGCAGTTTGAACGGCATCGAGATGATCGTTGGCGACAACATCATCATGCCGAGCGACATCAGCGCCGAGGCGACGATCAAATCGATGACGAGGAAGGGCAGGAAGATCAGGAAGCCGATCTGGAAAGCGGTCTTGAGCTCGCTGGTGACAAAAGCAGGCAGCAGGATCGAGAAGGGTACATCCTTGGGGCTCGCGTAGGCCGGCGCCTTGGCGATCTTGGCAAACATCATCAGGTCGGTCTTGCGCGTCTGCGACATCATGAAGCCATGGAGCGCGACGCCAGAGCGCGACACGGCTTCGCCGATATCGATCTGTTCCTGACCATAGGGCTCGATCGCGACGCGGTTCACTTCGCTGATCACCGGCTGCATCACGAACAGCGACAGGAACAGGCTGAGACCGACGAGCACCTGATTCGGCGGCGTCTGTTGCAGCCCGAGTGCGTGGCGCAGGATCGACAGCACGATGATGATGCGGGTGAAGCTGGTCATCATCAGCAGCAGCGACGGCAGCACCGTCAACAGGCTCATCAGGACGAGGATTTGCAGCGACAGGCTGAGCGGGCGGCCGTCGCCGCCGATGTCGTTCACCGCGCGGCTGAGGCCGTCGGCGGTCTGGGCATAAGCGGCGGGCGCAGCAATCAACAGCGCGAGGCCGCCGATCAGCGCCGCGGCGCGCAGCCCGGTCGTGCGATCAATCTGCATGGAAGTCGCCCTGGCTATCGTCGGCGATGCGGGTGATCCCGTTGCGCGACACCGCGACCAGGATCCGCTGCCCGGCAAATTCGACCACCGCGAGCTTCGATCCCGGACCCAGCGGCAGCACATCGACCATCTCGACGGCGCGCGTCTTGGTCGCGCCGCCGACGAGCGGCACGCCCATCTGGACGCGCTTCCACAGCCACAGGCTGCCCCACGCCATGCCGCCGATCAGCGGCAGCAGGATAAGCAGGCGGAGGATATATTCGAACATCAGGCTCTCCGCTCGAAACCTTCGAGGCCGCGCGCCGGGGCGACGACTTCGGCGACCTGGATGCCGTAACGGCCATCGACGCTGACGATCTCGCCCTTCGCGATAAGGGTGCCATTGGCATAGATGTCGAGCAGGTCGGTTGCGGCGCGGTCGAGTTCGATCACGCTGCCCTCGTCGATCGCGAGCAGCTCGGCGAGCGTCATCGAGGTCGATCCGACCTCGACCGACACGCGCAGCGAGACACCGGCGAGCAGGTCGAAATTGGGCGCCGCGGCGATATTCTTGTTGTCGCGGCGGTCGGCGCGGGGCGCCGTCGGCGCGTCGCTGAGATCAGTCATGGTTCGGTCCTTTTTCGATATGTTCGATCATGATGGCGGCGTTGCCATTGGCCTCGCCGATGCTGCCGACCGCAAAGCTGCGGCCCGCGACGGTCACCGGCACATGGCGCGGCATGCCGAGCGGAATGATGTCGCCAACCTCGAGCGCGAGCAGCTTGACGAGGCTGATTTCGGGCCGCGCCAGCACCGACCGCACGGGCAGCCGCACGTCGCGCAGCGCCTTGTTGAGCGCGCCCGCCCACACCGGGTTGGCGGCGCCGGGCATTTCGGCGACGGGTTCTGCTCCGGCAACGCCGCGCAGCGCGGCGAGCGGATAGGCGCAGGCGATCGTCCGCCCCTCGAACGGCGCGCCGCGCAGGATGAAGCGCTGCACGAACAATTCGTCGTCGGCGCGTACCGCGGCGAGCTTGGCGGGATCGCCGGTGACGCAGTCGAGCTCGGGCTCCATCGCCAGCTTGTCGCCCCATGCGGCGGCGAGTTGCAGCCCCATGTCGCGGCCGAGCCGGGCGGCGAAGCGTTCTTCGGCATCGGTCAGCTCTTCGCGTTCGGCGGCGAGGCCGCCCTTGCCGCCATAGAAAATGTCGACGAGCTGGAGCAGCAACGGCCGCGGCGCGGCAAGCAGGACCGGACCCTTGAGCGGCGGCGCGTGGTAACGCCAGAAGATCGCCGGCGCGGTCGCTGCGGTCCAGTCGGCAAAGCTGATCGTTTCCGCGTCGCCGCGCTCGACCTGGATCGACGGAACGCCGAGCGCGCGGATCAGATCGCGCAAGCTGCGCGCAAACTGGACCGCGACGCTGTCGAGCGCCGGGAAGGCATAGCTGTCCGCCGCTTTGCGCAGCAGCAGCGACGCCCTGGCGTCAACCGCGTCGGTCGGCGCGGCAGGCGGCGTCACGGCTTTGACGGATTTTTCGCGAACACTCACTGGATCACCAGGCTCGTGAAATAGACATTGTCGATACCACCAAAACCTTCTTTCTCGCGCAGCACATCGTTGATTGCACCGGTCAATTGCCGCTGCAGTCGTTGTTTCCCCTGCGATGTCGAGAGCAGCGCCGGATCCTGTTCGGCCAGCACCATAAGCACGACCGAGCGGATCGGCACCGCCTGACGTTTGATATTATTGATAACCTTGCCGTCATAGAAGGTCGAAAGGCTGATACCCGCCTGCAAAAAGCCCGATCCGTCGGCGAGGTTCGTCGTGAACGCGTCGGTGATCGGATAATAGGTGACTTCATATTTGCGCGGGTCGACCTTGAACTTGTCGTTGGGTACCGACACGGTGCCAACCTTCGGCGCGGCTTCCTTGTCTTCGCCTTCGGCGGCGGGGGCTTCTTCTTCTTCGCCGCTGCTGCGCACGACCAGCTTGGGATAATGATCCTCGGGCTTGGCCTCATGCGCCGACAGCGCGCCGAAATAGATGCCCGCACCGGCGCCCGCGCCAATCAGGACGAGCGCGCCGACCCCGATGAACAGCAGCTTCTTGAGCTTGCCCTTCGGCTTGGGCGCGGCATCGGTTTTATCCTTGGTCATCGTCATATCCCTTATGGTCAGGCGAAGCGGCCGCGGCGGTCGGCGGCCTCTTCGGGATCGCGCGCCTTGGCGCGCTCGGAAACGGTTTCGATCAGGTGGCTGACGTCCTGCGCGGCGGCGCGGCCCTGACCTTGCGACTGGCGGCTGGTGTCGCCGGGGGTGCAGGTGACTTCGCTGCCGGCGACGCGGACGCCCTGCTGGCGCAGATCTTCGACCAGGCGGCCCTGCGCGGCGGTGACGATCGTGGCGGTCGCTTCATGCTGGGTGTCCAGTTTCAGTGACACGCCTTCGTCCCCCATCAGCATCGCGACGTCGAGGCGGCCAAGGTGGCGCGGCATCAGGCGAAAGCTGATGTCGCCGCTGTCCGATCTGGTCGCGGCGATGTCGTGCGCGAGCTGATCGATCCACGCGCCATCGCTGGCGAGATCGAGCACGCGTTCGGCAATCGTGACCGGGGCGACGGAGCTGGCCAGCATCGCAGCGCCCGTCGTCATGGGCTGGGCGAACTGGATCGTCATCGACGGCGCGTCGGCGGGCTTGGCCGCGACCGATTCGGTAGCGGCGAAAACGGGACCGGGCAGCGGCGCGGCGCGCGGCTTGCCTGCGGCGGGCGCGGCGATTGCCGTTTCGATCTCGGGCGCAGCGGGCTTGGCTTCGGCGCTGCGCGGTTTATCGGTGGTCGGCGCGGTGGCGACGGCCTCAGTGGTCGGCGTCGCGTCGCTGGCCGGAAGCGTGGTGGTGTCGCCAGTCTTGACTGGCTTGCCAACAACCGCAGCAACCACTGCCGCGGCGACAGGTGATGCGGCGATGGGCAGCGCAACTACGGGAACCGGGGTTGCCGCCGCGGCGGGCGCCGCGATCGTTTCGGCGGGTTTGGCGCTACCGGAGCCATTCTCGGCTGTCGCTGTGCCATCGGCCTTGGCCTCGGCTTCGACCGCTTTGGGCGATTTCGTTTCGGGCTTGGCGGCGCTGCCGTTCAATTCGATCAGCAATTTTGCCGCCGACGCGGCGACCGTGTCGGGGTCGGTTTGGGGCGCACCATCCTTGGTGCCTGCGACCGGCGCTTCGATAACAACATCCGCGGCGGCCACTTCGCCCGCAACAGGAACAGCGGGAGTCGACGTCACGACTGCAACCGGCGTCACTGGCGCGGCTTTGGGCGCAGTGGCATCGACCGTCGGAATGGCCGCGAGCAGTTGCTCGAAACCACCGTCTTCGCCGCCGCTGCCGGTCGGGGTCTGGCCGATCGTGCTGAGGAAGGCCGCAAAGCCCGCGGGCGTCGATGCCTGCGGGTTGGGAAGGGAGGCCGCGCCCATCATGCCGCGCCGCCTTCGATCAGGCGCAGGCGCATGCCGCCGCGCGCGCGGTGCGGACGGTTGGCGTCACGGCGACGCTCGGCTTCGGCTTCGGCCGACTTGCGGCTGCGTTCGTACAGACGGACCGCCGATTCTTCCTTGGCCATCGCGCTTTGCGCCAGCACCCCGGCCTGGTCGCGGCGCGCGCTGGCATTGACCAGCGGCGCGGTCAGATTTTCCTGCGCGAGGTCGAGCCGCATCGCGAGCTCGCCGATCGTATTGAGCGCGCCGCCGGCGACCGCGCCCTTGGCCATCGCCAGATCGACGCGCAGCGTTTCAAGGCGCCGCGCGAGTTCGACCAGGCTGGCGAGTTCGCCATTGGCCCGCGCCAGATTGGCTTCGGCCATCTGGTGTTCGACGGTGCGCACGCGGATGATACGTTTGCGGCGTGCGGTACGGGCGGTCATGCGGAATATCCTTCAATCAGGGTCTGGCGGGAAATATCGTAATCGACCTGCGCCTTGGCGGGCTGGGTCACGAACGCGAGCTGGTCGGCGTGGCAGGCGATGGCGGTGTCGAGCACCGGATCGCCGCCGGCGACATACGCGCCCATCAGCATCAGATCGCGGTTCTCTTCATACGCTGACCACAGCTGGCGAAAGCGCGCAGCGGCGGCGGCATGTTCGGGATCGACCGAATCGACCATCGTGCGCGACAGCGAGCGCGCGACGTCGATCGCCGGATACACCCCCTGTTCGGCAAGCTGGCGCGACAGGATGATATGGCCGTCGACGATCGCGCGGGCGCTGTCGACGACCGGGTCGTCGATGTCGCCGCCATCGGCGAGCACGGTGTACAGCGCGGTGATCGACCCGCCGGTTTCGCGGTCGATCCCGGCGCGTTCGCACAAGGACGGGATCAGCGCGAAGACCGAGGGCGGATAGCCCTTCATCGTCGGCGGCTCGCCCAATGTCAGCCCGATCTCGCGCTGCGCATGCGCGACGCGGGTCAGGCTGTCGATCAGCAGCAGCACCTTCTTGCCGTCGGCGCGAAACGCCTCGGCAATCGCGGTCGCGCGCATCGCGGCGCGCAGGCGGAGCAGCGGCGGATGGTCGGCGGGGACCGCGACCACGACGGCCTTCTTGCGGACTTCGGGGGGCAGCTTGGTTTCGACGAAATCGCTGACCTCGCGGCTGCGTTCGCCGATCAGGCCGACAACGATGACGTCACATTCGGTCCCGGCGATCATCTGGCCCATCAGCACCGATTTGCCGACGCCCGACCCCGCGATGATCGCGACGCGCTGGCCTTCGCCGACGGTCAGCAGCGCGTTGATGGCGCGGACACCCATGTTGAGCGGGCGGGTGACGCGGCCGCGGCGCAGCGGATTGACCTTGCGCCCGGCGAGCGGCCACTGGAATTGTGACTTGACCGGGGGGCGCCCGTCGAGCGGGTTGCCCTGTGCATCGATGATGCGGCCAAGCAGCGCCTTGCCGCAGGCGACCATGCTGCTTGCGCCATGCGGCTCGACCGGCGCGCCGGTGACCAGCGGCATATTGGTGTCAAAGGGCAGGACGAGGCTGCTCTGGCCGCGAAAGCCGACAACCTCGCCATAGACATAGTCGTTGTTCGCCGACTTGATGCGGACATTGCTGCCCAGCGGCTGCGGAAACCCCGACACTTCGAGCATGATGCCCTCGTGCGACACGAGCGTGCCGATGCGGCGCGGGCTGGCATTGGTCAGGTCGATCGGGTCGAGCAGCTGCTGCCCAGACATGGCGAGGCGGCGGGTCATGCCGCGGCGCCTTCACCCAGCGCAACGCACAGTTCGTCGAGATAGACGGCGCGGCCATGTTCGATCCAGCCGGTTGAGGTTTCGATGCGGACGGTGCCGCGCATCATCCCGGGGTCGCTGGCGAGCGCCAGCGGCAGCGGGCAATCGCTCAGCAGCGCGGCATCGTCGGGGTGGACCCACAAAGTGCGCGCCTTGTCGGCGTCGGCGACCAGCGCGGCGGCGGTTGCGGCCTGCGCCTGAAGCCAGGCGGCGTCGATCGGGGCGTCGGCGACGATCTGGTGCACCAGCCGTTCGACGGTGCGCGCGATCAGCTGCGCCAGTTCTTCGCTCGGTTCATCCTGCAGCGCTTCGGTGTTGGCGAGTAGCGCGAGCAGCTGGTGGCGTTCGGCGACATAGGCGGCTTCGGCGATGCGCTGCCCTTCGGCAAGGCCGCGGGCAAAGGGGTCGTCGAGGTCGAGTTCGGTGGCGCCACCGTCGCTGGTCTGCGGTGCGCGCGCGTTGCCAGCGAAAGCCAGCGGGCGAAAGCCGCTGTTGCGTGCCATCGCTTCGGCGAGGGTGACGGGGGCAAAGCCGGTTTCGGTCGAGCGATCAGACATAGTCGTCACCCCCGCCCGCGATCATGATTTCGCCCGACGCCGTCATCTGGCGCACGATCGTCATCACGCTCTTTTGCGCGTCATCGACGTCGGCGCGCTTGACCATCGTCATTTCGGCCATTTCGTCGCGGATCGTTTCCGCCGCGCGCTGCGACATGGTGGCGAGGCACAGATCGACCATCTCGTCGTCGGCGCCCTTGAGCGCGACGGCGAGCTGCGCCGCATCGACCGAGCGCAGTACCGCGCTGAGACTTTTCTTGTCGAGGTCGCGGAGGTTTTCGAAGATGAACATCTCTTCTTCGATCGCCTGAGCCAGCGCCTTGTCGGTCTTTTTGAGCGCGCGGATCGTGCGTTCGCTCAGCGACTTCGGCATCTTCTTCATGATCTTGGCGACGTCGCTCGGGCCACCGATCGCCTGTTTGGCGACGCGCTGGCCATCGACATTGGCGCTGGCGAGCACCGATTCGAGATCTTCGATCGCCGCGGCGGGGACCGAGGTCAACATCGCGGCGCGCAGCACCAGGTCGGCCTGCAGGATTTCGTCGAGCGTTTCGATTGCGCGCGCGGCGACGTCGGGGACGAGCACCGACAGGATCAGCGCGCCGACCTGCGGATGTTCCTGCGCGAGCAGGCCGCTGATCGCCTCGACGTCCATCCAGCGCAGGATTTCGAGCGAGGCGGCGCTGCGCTGCGGCGCGACCGCGGCGAGGATATTGTCGGCGCGAACATTGCCCACCGCCTGGTTCATCACGGTGCGGATGCGGACGTCAGCGCCGATCGCCAGCGCGCTGACATCGCGGCTGCGCACGACGAAGCGATCGAGCGCCTGCCCGATCTGCTTCTCGCTGGCATTGGCGGTGTCGAACATCGCCTTCGCGAGCTGGCGGACTTCGTCGGGGGCGAGATGTTTCAGGATCGTGGCGGCTTCGTTTTCGTCGAGCAGCATCAACAGGATCGCGGCGGCGGCCGACCCTTCGATGGCCGGATTGGTGGATGGCGCCATGGTTTCGGCGGCGTCAGGCACGGGCGCCCTCCTGCATCAGCTGGCGGACGACGAGCGCGGCGCGCGCCGAATCCTGACGAACAAAGGCACGGACAAGGTTGGCGCGCGTTTCATAGCTCGGCGCCTGTTCGATCATTTCGAGCGTGATTTCGCGGCCCGCGGCAGGGCTGGCGAGCGCGGGGCGTCCGTCGGTGGCGGCGAGCAATGTTTCTTCGAGCGCGGCGTTGCGTTCGGCGCGTTCGGCGGCGCGCGCCTTGGCGGCGCGGATCAGCGGGCGACCGATGAACAGGAAGGCGAGCAGCGCGGCGAGGATTGCGCCGACCTGCTTGATCAGCGGCAGGAACCAGCCTTGGTCGTAAAAGGCGGGCTCCTCGGTAGCGACCTGCACAAAGGGGCGCTGGCTGATCGCCACCTGATCGCCGCGCGTCGCGTCGAACCCGATCGCGCCTTTGACCAGGCTGTCGATCTTGGTCATGTCGGCCTGGGTCAGCGCCTTCTTGCCCTGATTGAGCGCAACGGCGACCGAGACACGGCGCAGCTGGCC
>JAEMRT010000076.1 GCA_016463225.1 Sphingopyxis sp.
GCTTTTGGCATCGGTGCGGCCTTAGGCGGGTAGGGGCGGCGATTCAACAACGCTGAATGTCCGTTCGCATCGAGCGAAGTGAGACGCCGTGAAGGCATACACCCGCGATGGGTGTCTCGACTTCGCTCGACACGAACGGAAATTGGAAGGCAGTTTAGAACTTCAAACCCTTCACCGTCTTTACCCCCGGCAGCTGGCACAGCTGCCACAAAAGCGGCTCGGGCATCGGCGAATCGAGCGACAGCAGCAGCACTGCCTCACCGCCCGCGGCGCGGCGGCCGAGGTGGAAGGTGCCGATGTTCAGCCCGGCTTCGCCCAGCGCGGTGCCGATGCGGCCGATGAAGCCCGGCGCGTCTTCGTTGACGATATAGAGCATGTAACCGTCGAGATCGGCCTCGACCTTGATCCCGAACATCTCGACGAGGCGCGGGTCGCCGTTGCTGAACAGCGTGCCGGCGACTGAGCGGTCGCCCGCTTCGGTCGCCACCGTAACGCGGACGAGCGTGTGGTAATCGCCGTCGCGGTCGTGGCGCACTTCGCGGACATCGAGCCCGCGCTCGCGCGCCAGATGCGGCGCGTTGACCATGTTCACGCTGTCCGAATAGCGGCGCATCAGCCCGGTGAGCACCGCAGCGGTGATCGGCTTGAGGTTGAGCTCGGCCGCCGCACCCTCGACCTCGACCGAGATCGTCGTGAGATTGTCGTGCGCGAGCTGGCCGACGAGGCTGCCGAGCTTTTCGGCGAGGCTCATATAGGGTCGCAGCTTGGGGGCTTCCTCGGCCGACAGGCTGGGCACGTTGAGCGCGTTGGTGATGCCGCCGGTCAGCAGGTAATCCGAAATCTGTTCGGCGACCTGGATCGCGACATTGACCTGCGCCTCGTCGGTCGACGCACCCAAATGCGGGGTGCAGATGAAGTTCGGGGCGCTGAACAGCGGATGATCGGCCGCCGGGGGTTCCTGCGCGAACACGTCGAGCGCCGCGCCCGCGACATGGCCGCTTTCGAGCGCATCTTTTAGCGCCGCTTCGTCGATCAGCCCGCCGCGCGCGCAGTTGATGATCCGCACGCCCTTCTTCGCTTTCGCAATATTTTCGGCCGACAGGATGTTGCGCGTCTGATCGGTCAGCGGCGTGTGCAGCGTGATGAAATCGGCCTTGGCGAGCAAGGTATCGAGATCGGCCTTTTCGACCCCGAGTTCGATCGCGCGCTCGGGGGTGAGGAAGGGGTCGAAGGCGACGACCTTCATCCGTAGCCCCAGCGCGCGCTCGGCGACGATGCTGCCGATATTGCCGCAGCCGATCAGGCCGAGCGTCTTCGAGGTGAGCTCGACGCCCATGAAGTCGTTCTTCGGCCATTTGCCCGCCTGCGTACCGGCATTGGCTTCGGGGATCTGGCGGGCGAGCGCGAACATCATCGCGATCGCATGTTCGGCGGTGGTGATACTGTTGCCGAAGGGGGTGTTCATTACGATGACACCCTTTTTCGACGCCTCGGGAATGTCGACATTGTCGACGCCGATCCCGGCGCGGCCGACGACTTTCAGATTGGTCGCGGCGGCGAGAACCTCGGCGGTGACCTTGGTGGCCGAGCGGATGGCGAGACCGTCATACTCGCCGATCATCGCGATCAGCTCGTCCTTGGTCTTGCCGGTTATTTCGTCGACCTGGATGCCGCGCTCTTTGAAAATCGCAGCGGCTTTGGGGTCCATCTTGTCGCTGATGAGGACTTTGGGTTGGGTCATTTTATGTCTCCGTATCCCGACGAAAGCCGGGATTTGTGGCGGAATGGGGAAATGGACCCCGGCTTGCGCCGGGGAACAACAGGGTCAGGCCGAAAGGCTGGCGTAGGCCCAGTCGAGCCACGGGCCGAGTGCTTCCACGTCAGCCGTGTCGACGGTCGCGCCGCACCAGATGCGCAGGCCGGGAGGCGCGTCGCGATAGCCCGCGATGTCATAGGCCGCGCCTTCCTTGTCGAGCAGCCCGGCAAACTTCTTGATGAAGTCCTCGTCAGCGCCAGCAACCGACAGACAGACCGACGTCTTCGAGCGGCTGGCGGGATCGGCGGCGAGATGGCTGAGCCACTCGCGCTCGGCGACGATCTTGTCGAGCGCCGCGGCGTTCGCATCGCTGCGCGCCTTCAGCCCGTCGAGACCGCCCAAGGACTTCGCCCATTCCAGCGCGAAGATCGCATCCTCGACCGCGAGCATCGATGGGGTGTTGATCGTCTCGCCCTTGAACACGCCCTCGGCGAGCGCGCCCTTGCTGACGAGGCGGAAGACCTTCGGCAGCGGCCAGGCGGGGGTATGGTTTTCGAGTCGTTCGACCGCGCGCGGGCCAAGGATCAGCACGCCATGCCCGCCTTCGCCGCCGAGCACTTTCTGCCAACTGAAGGTCGCAACGTCGATCTTGTCCCACGGCAGGTCGTAAGCGAACACGGCGCTGGTCGCGTCGGCGAAGGAGAGCCCTTCACGATCGTCGGCGATCCAGTCGCCGTTCGGAACGCGCACGCCGCTGGTGGTGCCGTTCCAGGTGAAGAGGACGTCGTTCGACCAGTCGACCTGCGTCAGGTCGGGAAGCTGGCCGTAATCGGCGCGGATGACGGTCGGATCGAGCTTGAGCTGCTTTGCGGCATCGGTGACCCAGCCCTCACCGAAGCTCTCCCATGCGAGCGTCGTGACGGGGCGGGCGCCGAGCATCGTCCACATCGCCATTTCAAAGGCGCCGGTGTCGGAGCCCGGGACGATGCCGATGCGGTGGGTGTCGGGGAGCTGCAACATCTCGCGCATCAGGTCGATGCAAGTGGCGAGGCGCGTTTTGCCGATCTTCGCACGATGCGAGCGGCCGAGCGATTCGGTTTGGAGCTTTTCGGGGGACCAGCCGGGCGGCTTTGCGCACGGGCCGGAGGAGAAATAGGGGCGCGCAGGGCGCAATTCGGGTGTCGGCACTTCAGTCATTTTAGTCTCTCCTTGCAGAGAGCTCGCGCGGCGTTGGGACCGCGTGGCCCGGCGCCGCGTTTAGGGTCGGACACGCAACTGTCAAACAAAATGCGTGGGCCGCGCGAAATTTCCGGTGAGCCGAAGCAAAACTAAAGAGCTTGTTAACCATCTTGTCGGTATTTTGACGCCATGCCGATCCCGACCGTCTTGCAGCCCCGGATCCTGCTCGCCGCGACCGCCGCGCTGGCGCTGTCGGCTTGTTTCGGCAGCCCTGACGTCATGAAGCGCGGTGACCCGAAACGCCCGAGCGCGAGCGCGCCGAAGCGTCCGCAGGTTGCGCCGACGCCGTCGTTCACCAGCGCCGAAGCGCAGCAATGCGCGTTCGAGCTCAAACAGGCGGGGGTGCGCTTTACCCCGCTTCCCAATCAGGATCATGGCGGCGGGTGCAGTTCGATCGACTCGGTCAAGCTGCTCGACATCGGTACCCCGACGACCAACCTTGGCGCGATGACCTGCCCGCTGGCGAAGAGCTTTGCGGGCTGGGCGCAATTCGCAGTGAAGCCCGCGGCGCGGAAATATTTCGGGACCGAGGTCATCAAGATCGAGACTTTCGGTACCTATAGCTGCCGCAACATCTATGGCGGCCGTTCGGGCCGCCTGTCGCAGCATGCCTATTCGAACGCGGTCGACGTGTCGGGCTTTGTGCTTGCCGACGGGCGGCGTATCATGCTCGACGGCGGTTGGAAGGGCGACAAACCGTCGCAGGATTTCCTCCGCGCGCTGCACAAATCGGGCTGCCGCCGTTTCGGCACCGTCCTCGGCCCGGACTATAACGCCGCGCACTATAATCATTTCCATTTCGACATGAGCGGCAACGGCTACTGCCGCTGACCCGGGCCCGTCTTGGCAAAGTGACGCGAAACCGCTAGCCGCTGGCTAATGACAGAAGACAAACAACCCCATCGTTCGCGTTTTCACAAAGCCAAGGATGACGCGCAGTTCGCCAAACAGGCGACCACCACCCCGCAGACCGCAAGCGCCGCGTACAAGCTGGCGTTCCAGGACAATGACTTCCTGCTGCGCGAAGATTTGCGCCCGGTGCGGTTTCAGCTAGAACTGCTCAAACCCGAGTTGCTGCTCGACGAGGCGAAAATCGAATCGATGCTCGTCATCTATGGCTCGGCGCGCATTCCCGAACCCGAACAGGCCGACGCGCTCGAAGCCGCTGCGACCGACGACGTCCAGCGCAACATCGCGCGCCGTCTGAAAGCCAAGGCGAAATATTATGAAGAAGCGCGCAAGCTCGCGCGGCTGGCGAGCCAGGTGCCGCCCGACGAAAACGGCTGCCGCCATTTCGTCGTCTGCTCGGGCGGTGGCCCTTCGATCATGGAAGCGGCGAATCGCGGCGCTGCCGATGTCGGCAAGGAATCGGTCGGGCTGAACATCGTGTTGCCGCACGAACAGGCACCGAACCGGTTCGTCACCCCGTCGCTGAGCTTTCAGTTCCACTATTTCGCGCTGCGCAAGATGCACTTTCTGCTGCGCGCCCGCGCGGTGTGCGTGTTCCCCGGCGGCTTTGGCACCTTCGACGAGATGTTCGAGCTGCTGACGCTGATCCAGACCGGCAAGATCAAGCCGATCCCGATCGTCTTGTTCGGCAAGGAGTTCTGGGAACGCGTCGTCAATTTCGAGGCGCTGGTCGAAGAGGGTGTGGTGAGCGCGCGCGACCTGGGGCTGTTCAAATTTGTCGAGACTGCTGAAGAGGCGTGGCAGATCGTTCAGGATTTCTACGCGAATATCGACGAGCAGGGCTGAAAAATCGTCGTTCCCGCCTTTGCGGGGACGGCGACATTATTTCGACTGCGCTTCCAGATAGAGGATCAATGCCTTCCGGTCGGGGGCGTCGATAACCCCGGCAAACGCCATCCGCGTACCGGGTACCGCTTTCATCGGGGCTTCGAGATAGGTTTCGAGCGTGGCTGCGTCCCAGACGCCGCCCTTGGCTTTCATCGCGCCCGAATAGGAAAAGTCGGACTTCGACGCGACCGCGGCGCCGACCACGCCGTGCAGATTGGGACCGATGCCGTTGTGGCCGCCCTTGTCGACGGTGTGACAGGCGACGCAGCGCTTGAATATCTGTTCGCCCATTGCTGCGGTCGGCGCGACCACTGCTGCCGGCGCAGCGTCATCGCTCGCGCCGTCGGTAGGTGGAGTTTCGCTCTTGCCGCAGCTGGCGAGGGCAAAGGCGCCTGCCAGCAGGACGGGCACGATCCGCATTATTTCTTGGCTTCGGCCGGGGCGGGGGTTGCCTCAGCCGCGCCAGCGGCCGGAGCAGCCGCGGCATCTGCGGCCGGTGCAGCGGCCTCGCCTTCGGCCGGGGCGGCGTCTTCGGCAGGCGCGGCGGCTTCGGGCGCGGGCAGCGGCAGGTTCGAACCCTGGCTATTCAGATAAACGATGAGGTTCGCGCGATCTTCGGCGCTGCTGAGGCCGGCGAACGACATTTTGGTACCCGGCGCATATTTACGCGGGCTCGACAGCCAGGCGTCCATGCCCTCGAAATCCCAGTTCCCGGCAACGCCCTTCAGCGCATCCGAATAGGCAAAGCCGGCGACATGGCCATGCGGCTTGCCGAGTGCGCCCCACAGATTCGGGCCGATGCCGTTGGCGCCGCCCGAGGCAATCGTGTGGCATGCTGCGCATTTGGCGAATACGGCCTCGCCCTTTACCGGATCGGCAGCGGCGAGCAGGTTGGCGATCGGCACCGCGGCGGCGCCACCGGCGCCTGCTTCGGCGTCTTCGATCGGATAACCGGGCTTTTCCGGGCTGTGGCCGGCGAACAACATGCTTGACCCGATGGTCAGGCCCAGCGCGCAAATGCCGGCGAAAAGCACCCAGCCAGCGATAGTGTTGTTGCGATTGTCCATGCTCTAGCAGCCCCGTTAGCTGGCGCCCGCTTGCCGGACGCATATCTGATTTGGAGGCTCCCTTACTGGTGCGGCGACGGCGGCGCAAGGGGATGAAATCGGCAAGCGCGACCGGTTGCGTCGCCCCGGTCCTGCGGCTATGCGCCGCGGCTCCAACGCGGGAAGGCAATCATGGGCAGTTATTCGGCTTCGGCACAGCATCTGGTCGACGATATGCGGGTCGCGGCGCTCGCCGAGCCCGCGCGCGGCCTGGCGTTTCAGGGCGCGCCCGGCGCCAACAGCGATCTGGCCGCGCGTGAATATGACGCGGATTCGCTGCCGCTGCCCTGCTATGCCTTTCAGGACGCGATCGACGCGGTGCGCGATGGTCGCGTAGACCGGGCGATCATCCCGATCGAAAACAGCCTGCACGGCCGCGTCGCCGACATCCACTTCCTGCTCCCCGAATCCGGACTATCGATCGTCGGCGAGCATTTCTTGCCGATCCGTTACGGCTTGATGAGCCGCGACCTTGGCCCGGTGACGCGCGCGATGAGCCACGAGCAGGCGCTGGGCCAATGCCGCCACTGGCTGCGCGCGAATAATATCGCGCCGGTTGCGCACAGCGACACCGCCGGCGCGGCGGCGTGGGTCGCCGATAGCGACGAGGTCGGGCTTGCCGCGCTGGCGCCGCCGCATGCGGCCGAGCTTTACGGGCTGACGCTGCACGGCACGGGGATGGAGGATGCCGACCATAATATGACGCGCTTCGTCGTGCTGGCGCGCGAGCCACTTGCCGACTTTGCGGCGATCGCAGGCCCGGTGATGACCACCTTCATGTTCGAGGTGAAAAATATCCCCGCCGCGCTCTACAAGGCGCTCGGTGGCTTTGCGACCAACGGCGTCAACATGACCAAGCTCGAAAGCTACCAGACCGGCGGCAGCTTTGCCGCGACGCAATTCTACGCTGATATCGTCGGCGCGCCGGGCGACGAGCGGATCGATCGCGCGCTCGAAGAGCTCGACTTCCAGACCAAGTCGCTGCGGCTGCTCGGCACCTACGCGCAGGCGCGGTTGCGACCCTAAACCCCGCGGCGGCGGAGCATCCGGGCGGTCGCTGACGTCTGGACGATGAACAGCGTCACTAGGATGCTCGACACGACGAGCGCAAACAGGTCGAATGCCGAGAAATTGGTGCCGCGAATGTCGGCGCCGCCGACGATCGGCATCGCGATCGTCATCGCCATCAGCATCAGGCGCAGCTCGGTCGGTCCGCCCGCCATATAGGACAGGCGAAACTCGCCGACGACCTTGGCGGCGATGAAGGTGTGGATCGACAGCAGGAAATAACCGATCACCGCCATCAGCGCGACGTCAAAGCGCATATAAGGACTCATCCCGATCGCGCTGACCATCAGCAGCGTCGCGAGCGCATCGACGCTATGGTCGACAAAATAGCCATAATTTGGCCGCTCGATCTGGCGCCAGCGCGCGAGGCTGCCGTCGAGCGAATCGCCGAACCAGTTCACGACATAGCCGGCAAGGCACAGCCCAAGCCATTCGCTGTCGATCCAGCTGAGCATATAACCCGCCGCGACCATGACCGCCCCGAAAAAGCCCAGCACCGTCAGTTTGTCGGGAGTCATCCATTGCGGCAGCCGTGGGCAGATCCAGTTGAGCAGGCGGCGTTCACCACGCGCGAGGATATTCTGCTGAATACGGACCGGCGCCTGCGCGACGGGCTGGAACTTGCTCATGAAAATCCTTTGTTGCTGGCTGTCATATAGTCGCCAGCCGAATGTCTTTGGATTGTCATAGAACGAAAGTTACGGGTGCGAAAGGGTAGGGTCGTCGGCGCGGCGTACCGGGGTATCGGTCAGTCCTGCCAGGGACCAATTTCACCGACCTCGCCGATGATACGGTAGCGGACCGCATCGTCGATCCACGCGACCTCCCACATCGGTGCCGGGCGCGCCCATTCGCCGATCACGAACAGCGGCATCCGGTTGGCGGCAACGAACGCAAGATCGCTTGCGCTGGGGCCGGGAACGGGCGTTTCGTAACGCTGGCGCAGCCGGACGACCGCAAGCGTGCTTGGCGGCGGCGCGGGCAACGACTGACGCGCGGGAAAACCGGTGCTGACCGCAATGGCCGGAAACCCCTTGTCGTCGCGCGCGATCAGCAGCACCTTGTCGGCGCTCGCGATCGGCCCGCCGACCGGGCGTCCAGCGACCTTGCGCCCCGCGATCGCGACAAATTCGCGCACGTCGGTGTCAGCGATCGGCACCACAGCCGCGGTGGCAGGCGGGGCGGGCGCAGCGACGGGTTCGGCGGCGAGAGCCGCGACAAACAGCAAGACTGCGATCAATGCGCTTCGCCCCAGCTTTTGCCGATGCCGATTTCCACTTCAAGCGGGACCGACAGCGTCAGCGCCGGTTCGGCGGCGCCCATCATCACCGTGCGGATCACTGCGCCGGCTGCCTCGGCCTTGTCTGCCGGTGCTTCGAACACCAGTTCGTCATGGACCTGGAGCAGCATCTTGACGTCCGACAGGCCCGCGTCGGCGAGCGCCGCCGGCATCCGCGCCATTGCGCGCTTGATCAGGTCGGCGCTGGTCCCCTGGATCGGCGCGTTGATCGCGGCGCGCTCGCTGCCCGCGCGTTCGTTCTGGCTCGCCGCCTTGATCCGCGGAAACCAGGTTTTGCGCCCGAACAGCGTCTCGGTATAACCCGTCGCCCGCGCCTTATCGAGCGTGTCGGTGATATAGTCCGAAATGCCAGGGAAGCGCTCGAAATAGCGCGCGATCAGTGCCTGCGCCTCGTCGGGCGTGATCTCGAGCCGCCCCGCCAGCCCCCAGCGCGAAATGCCGTAGAGGATCGAGAAATTGACCGTCTTCGCCTTGCCGCGCGTGTCACGATTGCTTTCGCCGAACAATTCGATCGCGGTGGCGCTGTGGATGTCCTGTCCCTGCGCGAAGGCCTCTTTGAGTTCTGGGACATCGGCCATGTGCGCCGCCAGCCGCAGCTCGATCTGGCTGTAATCGGCGGCGATCAGGACATGGCCGGGCGCGGCGATGAAGGCGTCGCGGATCTGGCGCCCGGTCTCGGTGCGGATCGGGATGTTTTGCAGGTTCGGATCGGTCGACGACAACCGCCCGGTCTGCGCGCCGACCAGGCTGTAGCTGGTGTGGACGCGGCCGGTCGTAGGATTGATCTGTTGCTGGAGCGCGTCGGTGTAGGTGGATTTCAGCTTGGCGAGCTGGCGCCATTCCAATATTTTGCGCGCGATCGGCACCCCGTCGCGTTCGAGCCGTTCGAGTTCATTCTGGTCGGTCGACCAGTCGCCCGACTTGCCCTTGCGCCCGCCTTTCAGTCCCAGCTTGTCGAACAGGATTTCGCCAAGCTGCTTGGGACTTCCGATCGCGAAGGGCTGACCCGCGAGGGCGTGGATTTCGCCCTCGATTCGTAACATCTCGGTCGCGAACTCGCCCGACAGCTTGGCCAGATAGTCGCGGTTGACCATGATGCCCGCGCGCTCCATGCCCTCGACGATCGACGCGAGTGGGCGATCGACCATCTCGTAAACGCGTGTCCCGCCCTCGATCGGCAGCCGCAGTTTGAGCAGTTTCCACAGCCGCAGCGCGACGTCGGCATCTTCGGCGGCATATTCGGTCGCGCGGTCGAGCTGCACCTCGGCAAAGCTGATCTGCGATTTGCCCGTCCCGCACATGTCCTTGAAGGTCAGGCAGATGTGATCGAGGTGGAGCTTCGCCAGCTCGTCGAGGCCGTGCTGATGCTTGCCCGCGTCGAGCGCAAAGCTCATCACCAGCGTGTCGTCATAGGGCGCGATGGTGATGCCATGCTGCGCGAGCACGCCGATGTCATATTTCAGATTATGCCCGACTTTCAGCACCGCATCGTCCGCGAACAGATCGCGTAGCCGGTCGAGCGCCGCGTCCATCGCAATCTGATCGGGCTTTTCGGCGAACATATCGGTGCCGCCATGGCCGAGCGGGATATAGCAGGCCTTGCCGGGTGCGGTGGCCAGACTGACTCCGACCAGCCGTCCGGTGACACTGTCGAGGCTGGCGGTTTCGGTGTCGACCGCAACGACATGCGCGGCGCGGGCATCGGCGATCCAGCGGTCGAGCGCGTCGAGCGTCGTCACGCATTCATAGGCCGAGCGGTCGATTGCGGGCATCGGCGGCAACGCCGGAGTCGACGGCGCGGTGTTCGTGCTCGCCGCCGGCGCTGCAGCGGCGCGTGGAAAGGTCGGCGGACCGCCGGGCGTCGCGCCTAGGTCGAGCTTCGCCGACAGCGAGCGGAAGCCATGCTCGTCGAGAAAGATTTTCAACGGCTCGGGCGGGATCGCGCCCAGCTTGAGGTCGTCGAGCGCATCGGGCAGCGGACAGTCGCGCTTCAGTTCGACCAGCACCCGCGACAAGCGCGCCATATCGGCATGTTCGATCAGATTGTCGCGCAGCTTCGACGTCTTCATTGTCTCGGCGCCGGCCAGCACCTTTTCCAGATCGCCATATTCGACGATCAGCTTGGTCGCGGTCTTGGGCCCGACCCCGCGCACGCCGGGGACATTGTCGACGCTGTCGCCCATCAGTGCGAGCACATCGCCGACCAGATCGGGCGCGACCCCGAATTTCTCATCGACCGCCGCCAGCCCCAGCCGGACATTCTTCATCGTGTCGAGCATATCGACTTGCGGACCGTCCGCAGGCTCGCGGATCAGCTGCATCAGATCCTTGTCACTGCTGACAATGGTGACGTCCCAGCCCGCGGCCACCGCAGCCTCGGTATAGCTGGCGATCAGGTCGTCGGCCTCGAACCCTTCGGTCTCGATGCACGGCAGCGAGAAGGCGCGCGTCGCGTCGCGGATCAGCGGGAACTGCGGACGCAGGTCTTCGGGCGGCTCGGGGCGGTTCGCCTTATACTGGTCGTAAATGTCGTTGCGGAACGACTTGCTGCTATGGTCGAGAATGACCGCGAGGTGCGTCGGTCCATCGGCGTCGTGCAGATCCTTCGCCAGCTTCCACAGCATTGTCGTATAGCCATAAACCGCGCCGACCGGCACCCCATGCGGGTTGGTGAGCGGCGGCAGGCGGTGATAGGCGCGGAAGATGTAGCTGGAGCCATCGACCAGATAGAGATGATTCTTGTCCGACATGGCGGCGGTGTAGCAGCGGCGATGCGGGCGGCCTAGGGCGCTGTTCCCTCTTTCGTCTCCCTTGCCTCGCGCCACCGTTCGACCGCTTGCCAGGCGAGCCATGCGCCAAGCGGTACGCCGATGGCTCCGAGCATCAGCAACGCGGTTGAGGTGCGTTCGACCGCCGCGGCGCCGATTGCGGCATACACAATGCCGACGCCCAGATTGCCCAGCGCGACAGCAAACACAAAGCGGCGAAATTCCATTCCGGCGACGCCCGCGGCGATCGGGGTGAGCTCGCACAGAATCGGCACCGGGCGCGATATGATCAGCGCGACCGGCCCCGCCCGTTCGGCAAGCATGTGCGCACGCTCCAGATCGTCGGCGCCGAGCAGGCGCGCTGCCAGCGGCCGCGCGGCCCAGCGACCGAGCGTATAGCCCGCGATGCTTCCGCCCATCAGCCCCAGCCAGATGACGAGCGTGCCGATCACAAAGCCGAAGGCGGCGCCCGCCAGCGTGTTGGTCACGCCGTTCGGGACGGGCAGGAAGACGTCGAGCGTCAGCGCGGTGACGATCAGCGCCGCGGCGGCAAAGGGGCGGTCATCGGCGGCCGCCAGCACCCGCTCGCTGATCGCGACAAATTCTTCGCGAAAGATCAACGGCCCGCCGACCACGATCGCCAGCAGGACGATGATCGTCAGCCAGCGCTGCAGCGGGGAAAGGCTGTCTGCCATGCCCCTGTCTAACGCGTCAGTCGCGATAGTCGATGGTCAGCCGCGCCGCCGCCGCAACCGCAGCGGCGCGGGCATCGTCGGTCGTGCCGCCCGTGACGCGGGCGAGGGTGACGCCCATGCGGCGATACGGGCGGGTGACCGGCTTGCCGAAGATGCGGGCGTCGATCGCGGTGGCGGCGTTCGGTACCGCGAGCGCGTCGGCGAGCCCGGTGATCGCGAAATCTGTCGCGTCACGATCGGCGAGCAGGACGGCGCTGGCGCTGGCATCGGGAACCGCGATCGCCGGGATCGGCAGGCCGAGGATCGCGCGGGCGTGGAGGTCGAATTCGGACAGCGACTGCGAGATCAGCGTCACCATGCCGGTGTCGTGCGGTCGCGGGCTGAGTTCGGAGAAGATGACCGCATCGCCCTTGACGAAAAACTCGACCCCGAAAATGCCATGCCCGCCCAGCGCATCTACGACCTTGGTCGCCATATCCTGCGCGCTCGCGAGCGCCGCGTCCGACATCGCCGCAGGCTGCCAGCTTTCGCGATAATCGCCGCGCTCCTGCCGGTGGCCGATCGGCGGACAAAAGGTCACCCCGTCCTTGTGGCGCACCGTCAACAGGGTGATTTCATAATCGAAGTCGATGAACGCCTCGGCAATCACGCGCAGCCGGTCGCCGCGCATGCCGGCGGCGGCATAATCCCACGCCGCGTCGATGTCGCTCGCGCACTTGACCGTGCTCTGGCCCTTGCCCGACGACGACATCACCGGTTTGACCACCAGCGGAAAGCCGATGCGCGTCGCCGCCGCGTGCAGCGCCTCGCGCGTCTCGGCATATTCAAAGGTCGAGGTGGTGAGGCCGAGTTCGCTGGCGGCCAAGTCGCGGATCGCGTCGCGGTTCATCGTCAGCTGCGCGGCGCGCGCCGAGGGAACCACGTGGAATCCTGCTGCCTCGACATCGGCGAGTACTTCGGTGCGGATCGCCTCGACCTCGGGGACGATATGGTCAGGGCGGTGTTTCTCGATCGTCGCGCGCAGCGCCTCGCCATCGAGCATGGAAAAGACCTCGAAGCCGTCTGCGACCTGCATCGCCGGCGCACCGTCATAGCTGTCGCACGCGATCACGCGGCATCCGAGCCGCTTCGCCGAAATCACGAATTCGCGGCCGAGTTCGCCCGAGCCGAGCAGCAGGATGGTGGCGGTGGGGGTCATGGCAGGTGCTCCGGTGCTGGAAATTCGCCCCGCCTCTAGGCGTCGGCGACAGGATTCGCCAGCGGCGGAATCACAGCGTGACCGGACGGATGGCGGGGATGAACTTCCACCACAGCAGCGCGCCGAGCGCGGAGAGGATGGCGGCGCTGGCAAAGGCATAGGTATAGCCGCCGAGATAATCGACGATCAGTCCGGTGGCGATCGGCCCGATGATCCCCGACACATTGCCGAGCGCGTTCTGCATCCCGATCCAGCTGCCCGCGGCGCGCGGGCCGGCGAAAATCTGGCCGATGGCGAACAAATTTGTCGCGATCAGGCCCGCACCGAAACCGGCGAGCGCAAGCCAGGCGGCGAGCGGGGCGATGCTGTCGCTCGCGCCGATCCCTGCTATGGCCGCGGCGATCGCAATCTGGCCGCCGATCATCAGCCGGCGGCGCAATTCGCCTTCGTCGCTGCCGTTCGCCACCATGCGGTCGGACAGCCATCCGCCCGCGAGCGCGACCACCCCCTGCGTCGTGAAACTGAGCGTCGTGAGCCAGGTCATTTCGGCAATCGTATAGCCCGCAGTCTTGACGAGGTAGAGCGGTAGCCAGGCGAGCAGGAAGTAGAAGCCGTAGTTGGACAGGAAATGCGCGACGCCGACGCGCCACAGGGTGGGGAGGCGCAGGAGGCGCGTCATCGGCACGCGCTCGGCGGCGGGCGCGGCGATGCTCTTGGCGCGCAGCGGCGCCGCGGCGATCTGCCAGGGGATCAGCCACAACAAGGTACCGAGCCCGAAAATCCAGAACACCGCGCGCCATCCCCATTCGCCAAGGATCGCGCCGCCGAACAAGACCCCCACCGCGGGGCCAAAGGCGATTGCCGCAGAGACCGAGGCGTTGGCGATACCGCGGCGTTCGACCGGCACTTCGGCAGCGAAAATCTTGCTGCTGCCGGGAAAGGCGATGCTTTCACCGAGGCCAAGGAAAAGGCGGAGCAGGATGAGCGAAGCAAGCCCGCCGACGAAGCCGGTCAGCGCGGTGCTGATCGCCCAGATTGCGACGCCGATGGCAAAGACGCGATAGACGCAGAACCGGTCGCACAGCCAGCCGACGAACAGGCAGGCGGGGGCATAGACCCAGAAAAACGCCGACACCGCGATGCCAAAGCCCGTTGCCGAGAGCTGAAGCTCGTCCTTCATCAGCGGTGCCGCGACGCCGATGGCGCCGCGATCGACATAGTTGAGCAGGACCGAGAGCGCGATCAGCGCAACGACCCAGCCTATGCGCGCGCCGCTCACCCGGCCTTCGATCGATTGCGTTGCCATCACCGAATATCCCCTGCCCACACAGAGGGTATCACAGGCGCCCGAACCGGCCAGCGAATTTTACGCGCGGCGGCTCATGTCGGCCAGCGGTCGGTGTCGTGGTCGGGATGCTGGTGATTGGTCGCCTTGATCGCGCCGACATAGGCCGCCATCGTTTTCTCGGTCGTGCCTTCGGCTTTGAGCGGCAGGTCGGCGAAACAGGGCAGGCGGCCTTCGAGGCCGAATTCGACCTTGGGCGCAAAGCGCGCGGGCTCGTCGAACGACCCGGTGGTCAGGTTGATATGCTTGCTCTCGGCATAATCGTAAAGCAGCGGCGTCCCGCAGGCGCGGCAGAATCCGCGGGCCGCCTTGTCCGAACTGTTGAAGGTCGCAGGCGCGCCGCGCGTCCAAGTGATCGCGTCGCGCGGGATGCCGATCAACGCCGCGAAAAAATTCCCCGCCGCCTTCTGGCACATCCGGCAATGGCAGATGTGCGAGGTATCGAGCACCGCGGTCACATGATAGCGCACCGCGCCGCATTGGCAGCCGCCCGAGGCTTGGGTTGCGATGCGTTCCATGTTCAGCTCCCAAATTGATCGAACAGACCGTCTCACACATGGTCGGTCCGGAACGATCTTACCGTAGCCCCGCGGCGGCGGCGAGCCGTGATCGGTGCAATGTTGCGTATCGTTGTGAGAGGACGCGGCAGCGTCTCGCTGGACCCGGCAAACGCGGCGTCCTTATACTAGTATGTTGTCCTTCTCTAGCCGGGCAGGGAATGACGACCTATAGCTTCGGGGACAAACGGGAGAGGGATCAGATGCTGGATAATCTACCAGAGATATTGCTTCGGCATCGCCGGATTGTGGGGGTGGTCGCGATTGCAATTGCAATCCTGACCTGGACAGTGGACCTGACCGGCCTCGTCTATGAATGCCCCTATTGCCGCAGCCAGCGCACCGTGATCGGTCTGCTCGGGCTCTTGTTGATGCTGCCCAATCCGGCGCACTGGCTCGTACGCTATCTTTCCGCGGTGTTTGCGGTGTTCGGCCTGTCGGTCGGCGCCACGCAGCATTTTCGCGGCTGGGGGCGCATCATGGGCGGCGAGTTCGAGTGGGGCGACCAATGGTACGTGAACCCGTGGATGCTGTCCGGCTTTGCCTTGTTCATCATCGTCGGCCTGCTGCTTCTGATCTGGAGCTGGCGGCCCGGTTAGGCGGCTGTCCCCTGAACGGTCAGGCCGTCACTCCCATTCGATCGTCCCCGGCGGTTTCGAGGTATAGTCGTACACCACGCGGTTGATGCCTTGCACTTCGTTGATGATGCGGGTTGCGCAGCGGCTGAGGAAGGCGGCGTCGAAGGGGTAGATGTCGGCGGTCATGCCGTCGGTGCTGGTCACCGCGCGCAGCGCGCAGACATGGTCGTAGGTGCGATAGTCGCCCATCACGCCGACGGTCTTGACGGGGAGCAGCACCGCGAACGCCTGCCAGATCGCGTCATACAGGCCTGCATTGCGGATCTCATCGAGATAGACGGCGTCGGCCTTGCGGAGGATGTCGCAGCGGTCCTTCGACACTTCGCCGGGGATGCGGATCGCGAGGCCGGGGCCAGGGAAGGGGTGGCGACCGACGAAGATGTCGGGGAGGCCGAGTTCCTTGCCGAGCAGGCGAACCTCGTCCTTGAACAGCTCGCGCAAGGGTTCGACCAGCGCCATCTTCATCCGCGCGGGCAGGCCGCCGACATTGTGGTGGCTCTTGATCGTGACGCTCGGCCCGCCGGTGAACGACACCGATTCGATGACGTCGGGGTAGAGCGTGCCTTGCGCAAGGAAATCGGCGCCGCCGAGCTTCTGCGCTTCCTCGTCGAACACATTGATGAATTCGCCGCCGATGAACTTGCGCTTCGCCTCGGGGTCGATGACCCCGGCGAGCCCCGCCATGAAGCGTTCCTCGGCGTCCACCACGACCAGCGGGATGTTGTAGTGATTGCGGAACAGTTCTTCGACCTGGGTGCGTTCGTTCATCCGCAGCAGGCCGTGGTCGACAAAGACGCAGGTCAGCTGTTCGCCGATCGCTTCGTGGATCAGCACCGCGGCTACCGCGCTGTCGACCCCGCCCGACAGGCCGCAGAGCACGCGCTTGTCGCCGACCTGGGCGCGGATTTCGTCGATCTTGGTGGCGCGGAATTCGGCCATCGTCCAGTCGCCGTGGCAGCCGCAGACGTGGCGGACGAAATTGGCGATCAGCTTGGCGCCGTCGGGCGTATGCACGACCTCGGGGTGGAATTGCGTGCCATAATAGCGGCGCTCATCGTCGGCGATCAGCGCGAAGGGCGCGCCGTCGCTGACCGCGACGATACGAAAGCCGGGGGCGAATTCGGTCACCTTGTCGCCGTGGCTCATCCACACCTGATGCCGCTCGCCGACTTCCCACAGGCCGTCGAACAGGACACAGGGTTCGGTGACCGTCAGGAAGGCGCGGCCGAATTCGCCATCGCGTTCGCCATCGATGCCGCCGGGTTCGACCCGGCCGCCAAGCTGCTGGCTCATCACCTGTTGCCCGTAACAGATGCCCAGGACCGGCAGGCCGCTGTCGAACACCGATTGCGGCGCGCGCGGACTGCCGTCGGCGGGAACCGAGGCAGGCGAGCCGGAGAGGATGATTCCCTTGGGCTGCATGCGTTCGAGCGCCGCTTCGGCCAAAGTGAAGGGGACGATCTCGCTATAGACCCCCGCTTCGCGGACGCGGCGGGCGATGAGCTGGGTCACCTGGCTGCCGAAGTCGATGATCAGGATCGATTCAGCTGCGGCGGATGTGTCTGGAGTCGGCATGGCTGGCCGATAAGGGCAGCGCGCCATGCTGTCCAGCGGTCGATATGGCCGGTTGGTGGAACAGCGACGGTCTCGACACATTGTTGCGACAATTGCGACATAAATGAACCGTCGACGCAAAAGATCGTCAGCGCCGGTTAAGTCCCGCCACGCCAATAACAAAGACGATAAGAACAGAAGGCTCTCCCCCGATGAATAACGCCCGCCCATCCCTTCCTGCGCGCGCCCTGCTGCTCACCGCCAGCGCCGCGCTCGCCTGGCCCGCGATGGCCGAAACCGACGCGGCGCCGGTGAGCGCCGCCGTGGCGGCTTCGGTCGATCAGCCGTCGGCGCCGGTCGTCAGCGCGTCGGAGGATCCCGAAGACGACTATGACGACATGGACGGCGAAGAAATTGTCGTGACCGCGCCGCGCCTCGCCGGACAGCTCGAAACCGACATCAAGGCCGAGGCCGAGCTCGATGAGGCCGCGATCGCCAGCTATGGCGTGTCGAACGTGTCCGAATTGCTCGAGGCGCTGGCGCCGCAAACGCGCTCGGGGCGTGGGCGTGGTGGCGGGCGACCGATCATCCTCGTCAACGGGCGCCGCATCGGCGGCTTCGGTGAGGTTCGCAACCTGCCCCCCGAGGCGATCGCCAAGGTCGAGGTGTTCCCGGAAGAGGTCGCGCTGCAATATGGCTATTCGGCCGACGAGCGCGTCGTCAACATGGTGCTCAAACCCAATTTCCGTCAGGTCGCGGTCGAAGCCGAAAGCGGTATCCCGACCCAGGGCGGCCGCTTTCAGAGCGAGGTCGAGGGCAGCTTTCTGGCGATCGGCGAAAATGGCCGGGTCAATGTCAACGCGGGCTGGGAACAGTCGACCATGCTCACCGAAAGCGAACGCGGTCTTGGCCCCGCGACGCGTAGCTTGCTGCCCGAAAGCGATACCTATCTGATCGATGCGACGATCCAGCGCAGCCTGAACAAGGTGACCGATGCGTCGCTCAATTTGCGGCTGGATCAGACTGACAGCCTGTCGTTCCTCGGCCCCGTCGTCGCAGGTGGCGACGCCCCGCTTGAACGCGACAGCCGCAGCCGCAATCTGACCACCACCGCCAGCGTCAACGGGATGCTCGGCGACTGGCGCTGGTCGCTGTCGGGCAATTATGGCGACGCCGATCAGCGCACCTTCACCGACCGGGTGACGGGTGCGCGCGACCGGTTCGACAGCAGCCAGCAAAGCTTTGGCGGCAGCGCGAACCTTTCGGGCACCGTGACCGAGGGCTGGGCAGGGCCGATCCGCCTGTCGATGACAGGCAGCTATTCGGGGCTGCGGTTCGACAGCCGGTCCGAACGGTCGGGCGCGATCACGACCACCGACCTCGGGCGCGATACGCCGAGCGTGTTCGGGTCGCTGACCCTGCCGTTGCTCGATCCCGAATATGAAATCGGCAACATCGGCCGCGTTTCGCTGACGCTGAGCGGTCAGGTCGCCAATCCCAGCGATTTCGAGGCGCTCAAGAGCTGGGGTGCGAACCTCAACTGGGGTGTCACCGACAATCTGTCGTTGATCGCGAGCTTCAACAATGACGAAGCCGCCCCGGGCATCCAGCAACTGGGTGCCGCGCCGCTGGTCACGCCCGCAGTCACCTATTATGATTTTGCCACCGGGCAGACGGTGGAGATCACGACGACAACCGGGGGCAATCCCTTTCTGCTTGCCGAACAGCGCCGCGATCTGAAGCTCGGGCTGAACTGGGAAGTTCCGATGCTCGACGGCCTGCGCCTGTCGGTCAACTATAACCGCAACAAGAGCAGTGACACGGCGAACAGCCTGCCGCTACTGACCCCGGAGATCGAGGCGGCGTTCCCCGGCCGGGTGACGCGCGATGCCAATGGCGTCCTGATCGCGCTTGATCAGCGGCCGGTCAATTTCGACCAGGTGGAAAATTCGCAAATTCGCTGGGGCCTGAATTTCGGCAAAAGCTTTGGCCAGCCCGAGCAACCCGGCCGTCCCGGTGGCGGTCCGGGCGCCGGTGCGACCGGACCGCGCGGCGGCGGTGGCCCGCGGGCGGGTGGTCGCGGTGGTCGTGGCGGCGGTCCCGGTGCCATGTTTGGTGGCGGTCCGCAGGGTGGTCGCTGGTCGGTGTCGCTGTATCACACCTACAAGCTGACCGACAAAATCCTGATCCGCCCGGGGGTACCCGAACTCGATTTGCTCGACGGTTCGGCGACCGGCAGCGGTGGCGGCAGCAATCGTCACCTGCTCGAACTCGACACCGGCCTGTTCCACAAGGGGCTCGGCTTTCGGCTGAGCGCCAAATATGACAGCGGCAGCACGGTTACCGGCGGTACCGCGGGCAACCTGAAATTCGGCGACCTTGCGACCTTCAACCTGCGCCTCTTCGCCGATCTGAACCAGGTACCCAAGCTGACCGAGAAATTGCCGTTCCTGAAGGGATCGCGTTTGCGCCTGTCGGTCGACAATCTGTTCGACGCGCAGCGCAAGATCACCGACGCGAATGGTGTGGTACCGCTCAACTACCAGCCCGGCTATATCGATCCCTTGGGCCGCTACGTCGAGCTGGAGTGGCGCAAGACTTTCTAGGCCGCGAGCCCGGCTGCGCCAACGGCCTCGTCAGGCGCCGGGGGACCGGGTACGAAGGTCAGCGCCTTCGCAAACTGCGCGGTGCAGCTTGCCCAGCTATAGCGCGCGCCGAGCGCAGCGGCATCGTCGCGGTCGCACGCAAGTGCGGTGTCGATCGCGCGACCCAGATCCTCGTCGAGCGCGCCCGCGCCGTCGCGAATGATGTCGCCGGGGCCGGGGACCGGGAAAGCGGCCACGGGGGTACCGCAGCTTAGCGCCTCGATGACGACAAGGCCGAAGGTGTCAGTGCGGCTGGGGAAAACGAAGACGTCCGCGCCTGCATAAGCTGCGGCCAGCGTTTCGCCGCCGAGCTTGCCGAGGAACAGCGCGCCGGGGTGCTGTGCTTTCAACGCGGCGAGAGCGGGGCCTTCGCCGACGATCACTTTTGTCCCCGGTCGATCGGTATCCAGAAACGCGCCGATGTTTTTCTCGACTGCGACGCGGCCGACATAGAGCTGGATCGGCCGCGGCAGGTCAGCGTAGGCAGGATGCGGGGCGCGGCCGGTGCGGAACAGGGCGTGATCGACCCCGCGTTCCCACATCATCGTCTGGCCCAGCCCCTGATCGGCGAGTTCGCGCGCGAGGCTGCGCGTCGCGACCATGATGTGCCGCGCCGGGCGGTGGAACCAGCGGATGAAGCGCCATACGAACGCGGGCGACAGCGGCAGCCGCGCCGCGACATATTCGGGAAAGCGCGTGTGATAGGCGGTGGTGAAGG
>JAEMRT010000196.1 GCA_016463225.1 Sphingopyxis sp.
CAGGCCGCTATCGACGTGCCGGCCGATGCGCCGCCGATGTTCGCTGCGATCGCCTTTGACGACCCTCTTTTTCCAACGGGGGGCTTTCCGCTCACCCAGGCTTGGCATCGCGCGGGCAAGGCGGTTGAACTGCACGCGTACCAGTCGGGCGGTCATGGCTTCGGCATGGGATTTACGGGCTCGACCACGTCGCTCATCATGAGCGAACTTCTCGCTTGGCTTGACATGCAGGACCGGCCCGCACCCGCGCCTTGATCTGCGATGACGGGTAGCAACGATCCTGCCACCGGTAGGCTGACGCGCAAGCGACAGCGCGGGTGGTAGGCCAACGGCACTTTCGTCATAAACAGACTTTGACGGTACGGCTCCAGAACGACTTAAAATGGTCGCGACGTGCAGGTTAGCGGACGGACCGCAGCTGGGCATCGGAATTTCACGGCTAAACGTCAACAATGGGCCGACAACGGAGGCAACTGTTACTCGCCAAAGGTAGCGGACTTTCTGTTTTCGCCAGACGTATCTGGCTCCCCTATTCGTTGATGCGCTATCCATGTGTAGTTGTCGGAGTGCCTGTGACCTGGGGGCCATGATCACGGCCTTCAATGTACGGGTAGAGAGCAAGCCTTCATCACGGGTTGTTGCAAGACGCAGGCGCGAGATGGCGTTCTCGTCCGTCCACCAAGGGCGGGTTTGACGCTATGGACGCTCGCGCGAGGCCGACCACGTCAACACGGGCTTTAAGTCGTGCGCAGAGCATTGCTGTCCCGCTTATCTTCCGCTGAACGAACAGTTTTTCAGCGTCTGGGACGTGCCAGGTAGATCGGTCGCCGACCAAAGACGCGGCCTCTGCCTGCACGACAGGCACGAACGCCCGGTCGCCAAAGTCGAAGGGTTCTGGTTTGCCGAGCGCGTCGTCGATGGCCGCGATGATGCGGTCGACGGTGCAGCGGTGCGCGGCGACGGCTTCGACGCCTAGAAAGCCTGTTTCAACCGCTATGTCGCGGATGCCGTCGCGATCATGCGCCAGCCCGGCCGCGATCAGCGCGCGGTAGGACTCGACGGTCTGTACCGGAACGATCCTTGTCGCACCGAAGTCGAGCAGCACCAGTGACCCGGTATCCGGCTGCCACCTGAAATTGGCAAAGTTGGGATCGGTCTGCATAACGCCGAACTCGAAAATTTCGCGAAGGACAAGTTCTATGAGCGTCGTCGTGGCGCGGTCACGGACTTCCTGGCTTGCTTCGGCAAGGGTCTCGATCGGCTGCCCTTCCACGAACTGCATTGCCAGCACGTCGGACGTGGTGAGTTCAGAATGGAGTGCCGGAACCAGGTAGCGCACATCGCCTGCCAAGCGCGCACCATAGGCGCGCATCTGCTCCCCTTCACGCAGATAGTCAGCTTCCTCGTGAAGCTGGCGCTTGGCCTCGGCCAGCAATGGTGACAAGTCCAGCGTGCTCGGGAGCAGGTTTGAGATGCGCAGCAGCGTGGCCACGTTGTCAACGTCGGCATCAATGCTCGCCCGGACACCGGGATACTGAACCTTTATCGCAAGCACCTGTCCATCTGGGAGGATCGCGCGGTGCACCTGGCCGATGGAGGCGGCGGCGATCGGTGTGGCGTCGAAATGAGAAAACCGTCCCCGCCAGTCTGTTCCCCATTCCCTCTTGAGCACGGCGTCAAGCTGTTGCGGAGGCATGCGATACGCTTGGTTGCGGACGGTTGCGAGGCTCGTTGAGAGCTCCGGCGGAAGTATGTCACCGGCATCCATCGACATCATCTGACCAAGTTTGAGAGCCGCGCCGCGCAAATGTGACAGGCGGTCTGCAACCCGCATGGCGTTGCCTGGTGTGAGAAGCAGGTCACTCAACTGCGGGCGCTCGCCGCTGGCTAGCCGGCGCATACCTTCTGCCGCCATGCCACCGGCAATGCCGCCGGCGAGCCGACCAAAGTGACCGAGCCGGGACAATCTTCCCCGCGGGATGCTACGGTCTGGGCGGTCGCCCTTGCCTCCGCCCAAAGCCTTACCATCCCATGCTTCCGGGTCCGCCCTTGAACGGTCCGGCCAGATCGGTTGTGATCCAGCCGCCGTAAAAGCCACCCGGCTGCGGACGCGCGATCTGTCCGTCGACCACGCACCTGTCAAATGGGGCTGCATAGAAGGCGATATGGCCACGCAGGCAATCGAAGTTGGGCGTCGGTGCCGGGTAGCTCCAGCCTACACGGGACAGCACTTCGCCATCGACGATGACGTCCCAATATGTTGCACTACCCTTCCACTCGCAGAATGAGCCGCCGCTGGCCTGACGCAGAACGCCGGTCGCAATATCGTCCTTTGGAATATAATAGCTGGGCGGATGACTGGTCTCTAGCGTCCGCACCGCTCGGCGCGTGTCACCGACGATGACCCCATGATGTTCGATGACGACATGCGCTCCAACAGGCTCGGCCACTGCCGGACGCGGAAAGTCCCACACGCTCACCTGGCCTGGACCCACCGGGTCGCGACGCGGCGTCATTTCGCTGACCGTCCAACAATAAATCGCTGGATGGTGGGGCGGGCCTTCAGGAATCTCACATATGCGAACTCCAGAACCCTGAGTATTGTCGGCGACTTTGCCACCAGACCGAGAGGCCGCAGCAGTGGGATCGCGCGCCACATTGCAGCGAAAGCGGCCGCGCCCGAAAGCAGGACACCATTTTCACTCGCGTGCAGCCGGGCAAGAAGTGTCTGCCGATCAATCGGGCAGATGTCACCCTCTTCGCTCACGTCAATGAAATTGATGCGCCTGCGTGTATCCAATCGACGCATGAGATAAATCTCACGACGACAAAGAGGGCATCCGCCGTCATGCCATATTGTGACTTTCGCCATGATGCAGATGTATGTGGAACGGTTGGGCGTTCAAGCTGACCTTTCGTACGTTGAGTGCGAAGCCGCCAGAATAACAGATTGTTAGTATTTAAGGGACCGAACATGGGCCGCTATGCGACCGGAAGGGGTCGGTGGTGACCGAAGCTTAGCCGTGTGAGTGCGCCGCACCGACGGTTTGACGCATGCGCCCGGGAGCGATACCGCCGCCGCATGATCGCCCTGCTGTCCCCTGCCAAGACACTCGATTTTGAGCGCGCATTGCCGCCGCTTGATGCTTCAACGCCGCATTTCGCCGAGGAAGCGCGCAGCCTCGCACGATCTGCTGCAAACCTGACGCGGAAACGGCTGTCAGAGTTGATGGATATCTCCCCGCGCCTCGCCAAGCTCAATGCGGATCGTTTCCGCGACTTCGCCGATCTGCCTGAGCGGCCGGCGCTGTTCGCGTTTGCCGGCGACGTTTACACGGGCTTTGACGTGGACACACTGGATGAGGCCGGCGTCGCGTTTGCGCAGGATCATGTGCGCATGTTGTCGGGCTTGTACGGCCTGCTGCGGCCGCTAGACGCCATCCGGCCCTACCGACTTGAAATGGGTACGCGCTGGGCACCGCGCCACAAATGCCTGACCGACTGGTGGGGCGACCGTATTGCGCAGCTGCTGCTTACCCAGCTTGCTGAAGAGGGATCCGGCGTGGTGCTCAATCTCGCCAGCCAAGAATATTTTGCGGCCGTTAAGGGCAAGCTGGCAGGCGTGCGCGTAATCGATGTCGAGTTTCGCGAACCCGGTCCGAACGGCCCACGGTTCGTAAGCTTCAACGCCAATCGTGCGCGCGGCATGGCGGCACGCTGGCTCTGCGAACATCATATCGCTGATGTGGAAGCGATGCGCGGCTTTGACAGCGAAGGGTACCGTTTCGACGCCGACGAGAGCGATGCGGAACGCTGGCGCTTCACCCGGACATGAGCGGGGTCGGCAAAACTTCCGCCGTCATTATTGGCGCTTCTGGCGGGATCGGCGGAGCATTGGAAGCTGCGCTGTTGGAGGAAGGTGCGTTCGACGTCGTTCACGGTTTTGCGCGGTCTCGGGAAGGGCCACACTTTCTCGACCTGCTCGACGAGACGAGCATCGCGGCGGCCGCCGCCCATGTTGCCAATGGCCCAGCGCCGACCCTGGTGATTGTCGCCACCGGTCTACTTCATTCAGGCGAACAAGGGCCCGAAAAGGCATTGCGCGATCTCGACCCGGAATGGCTGGCGCAGGTCTATGCCGTCAACGCGATTGGACCCGCGCTCGTGGCGAAGCATCTCCTGCCGATCATGCCCAAGGTGGGACGCACGGTTTTTGCGGCGCTGTCAGCGCGTGTGGGATCCATCAGTGACAATCGCCTGGGCGGATGGCACGGATATCGCGCGTCGAAAGCTGCACTCAACATGCTCATTCGTAACCTCGCGATTGAGGAGCGCCGTCGCAACGATCGGGCGATCGTCGTGACGCTGCATCCGGGCACGGTCAATACCCCGCTTTCGCGCCCGTTCCAGGGCAACGTCCCCATGGGACGGCTGTTCGATACAGAGCGCGCTGCGTTGCAATTGCTGGACGTGATCGAGGGGTTGAAGGTGCCTGACAGTGGAAAGCTCTTCGACTTCGAAGGCGAGGAAATCCCTTTCTGACCGCTTGACACAAAAGATGCTTCTTCGCTGGGTATATCCATCCCAACATCTCCGAGATTTATCGGCGCAAGGTCGAGCGACTGACGCAGGCTCTATCACAGCCGGAAGAGCGCCAGGAAGCCGCCGATGCGTTGCGGACACTGATCGAGCGCATCGACCTTACGCCAGGCGCGAAGCGCGGTGAGGTCAACGCTGTGCTATACGGCGAGTTTGGCAGGATCCTGAAGTGGATCGAGCAGCGTCGACTAGCCGAGAATGCACAAAGCCCCGGCGCTTTGGCGTCGGGGCTTTGTAGAATGTCGGTATTGTTGGTTGCGGGAGGGCGATACAACCGAAGCCAACATCCAATATCGTCATGGATATAATGGAAGTTCTCATTTTATCATTCAAACGTCATATTGCTATAGGTATACTGTCTCCATGACGCTCGGTAGTCCGCCAATGTCCCCATGGTCGCATGATGTTTCTGCTAATGACTGCCAATTGGGCGAGCAAGATTTGCCAGTTAAAATTATCAAGCGTTCCAATATAGTCGGTGCTTATCCATAAACGCCATTCACCACAGCGAATTTCGCGCAAACGAAGTGGATATATTTACATATATATCCGCCAATATGACGTCGTCACAATTCTCAGCACTTCCCGATCCAGCGTCGTTCCTGTCCAAATCTGTCTATAAATTTTGGGTACGAATGACTTAACATATCTATTATTATCGAACTTTCAACGTGTAAGCGCTAAATAGAAATGTCACCCCTCCGCTAGTTAGAGATGTCACTCTCGA
>JAEMRT010000197.1 GCA_016463225.1 Sphingopyxis sp.
CCTCTTCGAGGGTGTGGTCGGTGTTCATGCCGATGCCGAAGCGCATGCGCAGCACGCGCTCCTCACGCGGCGTGAGCGACGCCAGGACGCGGGTGACCGTTTCCTTGAGGTTCGACTGCACCGCGGCGTCGACCGGGATGACCGCATTCTTGTCCTCGATGAAATCGCCCAGATGCGAGTCTTCCTCGTCGCCGATCGGCGTTTCGAGGGAGATCGGTTCCTTGGCGATTTTCATCACCTTGCGAACCTTTTCGAGCGGCATCGACAGACGCTCGGCCATTTCCTCCGGCGTCGGCTCGCGGCCGCTTTCGTGGAGGAACTGGCGGCTGCACCGGACCAGCTTGTTGATCGTCTCGATCATGTGGACCGGGATGCGGATCGTGCGCGCCTGATCGGCGATCGAGCGGGTGATCGCCTGACGGATCCACCAGGTCGCATAGGTGCTGAACTTGTAACCGCGGCGATACTCGAACTTGTCGACCGCCTTCATCAGGCCGATATTGCCTTCCTGAATGAGATCCAGGAACTGCAGGCCGCGGTTGGTATATTTCTTGGCGATCGAGATCACGAGGCGCAGGTTCGCCTCGACCATTTCCTTCTTGGCGATACGCGCTTCGCGCTCGCCCTTCTGGACCATGTTCACGACGCGGCGGAATTCGGTCAGGCTCATGCCCGCGGCTTGTGCGATTTCCGAAATCTCGATGCGGATACGGTCGACCGCACCGGCTTCGTTCTCGGCGAAGGCGGCCCATTTCTTGTCGATCGACGAAACGCCATCGATCCAGTTTTCTTCCAGCTCGCGCCCGACATAATTGTCGAGGAACGACTTGCGCGGCACCTTGTGGCGTTCGGCAAGGCGCAGCATCTGGCCGCCGAGCGCGGTCAGGCGGCGGTTATAGCTGTAGAGCTGATCGACCAGATATTCGATCTTGGTGTTGTGGAACTGCACGCTTTCGACCTGCGCGGTGAGTTCTTCGCGCAGCTTGTGATATTTCTTTTCCGACGCCGAAGGGAATTCGCCGGCGGTCGACAGGGCTTCGAGCCGCGCTTCCTGTAGCTTGGAGAAGGCCTTGAAGCTCTTGGTGATGTTCGCGAACTTTTCGAGCGCATCGGGCTTCAGCAGCTCTTCCATCGCGGCGAGGCTGAGCGTGTTGTCTTCCTCGTCCTCTTCGAACGTCTCGCGCTTGCCCGACGATCCTTCGCCGTCCTCGTCGTCGCTTTCAGCAGCGGGTTCTTCCTCGACCTCGTCCTCGTCCTTGAACGAGACGCCGGCGGTCTTTTCGCTGATCTCGCCGTTGTCTTCGGCGCCTTCTTCCTCGAGATTTTCGGGCGCCGGGTCTTTCGACAGCATCGCTTCCAGATCGACGATTTCGCGCAGCTGCATGTCGCCATTGTTCAGCGCGTTCGACCATTCGATGATCGCGTTAAAGGTCAGCGGGCTTTCGCACAGCCCCAGGATCATCGTGTCGCGGCCCGCCTCGATGCGCTTCGCAATCGCGATTTCGCCCTCGCGGCTGAGCAACTCGACCGCGCCCATTTCGCGCAGGTACATGCGAACGGGATCGTCGGTGCGATCGACCGTTTCCTTCTTCTTTTCGATCGCCGGGTTCGACACCGATCCGGTGCCGGCGCTGACATCGACTTCATCGTCGGGTTCGGCGTCGGCTTCTTCCTGCACATCCTCGTCGCTTTCGACGATGTTGATGCCCATGTCGGAAATCGCCGACATGATGTCCTCGATCTGCTCGGACGACATCTCGTCCTGCGGCAGCGCCGCGTTCAGCTCGTCATAGGTCAGGTACCCGCGCTTCTTGCCGCGCGCGATCAGCTTTTTGACGTCGGCCTCGTTGAGGTCGATCAGCGGGCCGTCGGTATCGGCTTCGGTTTCGGCTGCGGTGTTCTTGGTGGCCATATTTGTTCCTGCCAAAGGGGCAATCAGTGGGTCAGCCCGGGCTGCTGTCGGACAGCGCGGCCAGGCGGCGGGTCAATTCCTCGTCCATCGCACGCAGCTTTTGCTGCCGCGCATGGCCTTCGTCGTCCATCGTGCGCATGTAATCCGCGGTGGCTTCGGCAAGCCGGGTGCGAATTTCAGGCTGGGTCACCAGCACGCCGATATATTCATCCAGGTCGCGAAGCGCCGTTTCCCGCGCTGCATCAACCTCTTCGCCGTCAAGCCTGCGATTGAACGAGAAGTGCATTCCGTCGGCTCTGAGCAATGTCGTCGCCCTATTATACACTTTCATTGGCTCCAATATGGCAAGCAACCCCTCGCAATCAAGCCCTTCTTGGCCTCCCGCGTTGTCAAGCATGACGCGGAGCAGTTCGGCGTCGCTGGAATCGGCAACCGCGAGCCGCGTCAGCGCCTCCTCATGGCGCCGGATCGCGGCGGGATAGCGAAGCAATCCGGCGATCAGCGCCGCGGCATAATGGCCGCCGATGCCGATCTGACCGATCGATCGCGTTTCATCGACCGGTGGCTGGAGCCGCGGGTCGGGCGCGAAGCGGCGATTGCCGCCGCGCTGCTGCTGGGGCGCCCAGGGAACGCGTTGACTGCGTTCGGGTTGCTTGCGCGCGAACAGCGTGTCGAGCCGCTCGCGGAACGCCTCGCGATAATGGTGGCGGACGTCGGCATCCTCGATCGCGTCGGCGTGGGCGAGCAGGCGGGTCTTGAGCGCGGCGCGCTCCTCGGGGGTCGCCAGCGGCCCCGCCGCAACCTCATGCGCCCAGAGGCGTTCGACGAGCGGCTGGGCTTCGTCGAGCAAGGCAGTGAAGCCTTCGGCACCGCGGGCGCGGACAATGTCGTCGGGATCCTGTCCCGCGGGCAGGACCGCAAACGCGAGGCTGAAACCCGGCCGCAGCAGCGGCAGCGCGCGCATCGCGGCGCGCATCGCCGCCTTCTGTCCCGCGCTGTCGCCGTCGAAGCACAGCACCGGCACCGGCACCATCCGCCAGATCAGCCCGAGCTGCGCCTCGGTCAGCGCGGTGCCGAGCGGCGCGACCGCATCGGCGATCCCCGCCTCGGCGAGCGCGATGACATCCATATAGCCCTCGACGACAATGATCCGGTTCGTCTGCCGCGACGCGGGCGACGCCTTGTCGATATTGTAGAGGACGCGCCCCTTGTCGAAGAGCGGCGTATCGGGCGAGTTCAGATATTTGGGCTCGCCGTCGCCCAATATGCGCCCGCCAAACGCGATCACCCGCCCGCGCGCATCGCGGATCGGGATCATCAGGCGGCCGCGGAAGCGGTCGTAGGGTTCCTTGTCCTCGACCGCGATCAGCATGCCGGACTCGACCAGCATTGCGGTCGGGAATTTCTTCAGCGCCTCCTTCAGCGCGCTGCGGCTGTCAGGGGCGAGGCCGAAACCGAAGGCGCGCCGCGTCGGGTCGGAAATGCCGCGCTTGATCAGATAATCGCGCGCCGGGGCACCGTTGCTGCTGTCGAGCTGCTGGGTGAACCAGTCGGTGGCGCCCTGTACGACATCGCGCAGGCTCGCTTGCTCCTCGGCCTTTTGCGCGGCGCGTGGGTCAGCGGCGGGGACTTCCATACCCGCTTCGGCGGCGAGTTCCTTGACCGCATCCATGAACGACAGCCCGCGCTGGTCGGTCATCCAGCGGATCGCATCGCCGTGGGCGCTGCACCCGAAGCAGTGATAGAAGCCCTTCTCGTCGTTGATCGTGAAGCTGGGGGTCTTTTCGTTATGGAAGGGGCAGCAGGCCTTATATTCGCGCCCGGCGCGGGTGACCTTCACCGTCCGGCCGATGAGGGTCGACAGCGTGACGCGTGAGCGGAGTTCGTCCAGCCATTGGGGGGTGAGGGTCAAATGTCCCCCTCCCGCTTGCGGGAGGGGTTAGGGGAGGGCATGTCCGCCATCACGCGCTCGATCTCGCCCACGACACCTTCGATCCGTTCCAACACATCATTGTTCCAGAACCGGATCACCCGATAACCCTGTGATTGCAAATAGGCCGTCCGCGCTGCGTCTTTTGCTACATCAATCGCGTGCTGCCCACCATCGACTTCGACGATCAGTTTAGCGGTGCGCGAGACAAAATCGCAAATGAACGGGCCGATTGGAAATTGACGATTGAATCGGACGCCAGCGACCTTGCGCGCGCTCAATTGCGCCCAGAGTTTACGTTCGGCCTCGGTGGCGTTCAGTCGCAATTCGCGGGAGCGCATTGTCGGTCGTTTGTAGCCCTTGTCCAAACAGGCCCTCCCCCGACCCCTCCCGCAAGCGGGAGGGGAGAATATGCGCTCGCGGCCCATCCAGTCCCCCTCCTGCTTGCGGGAGGGGCTAGGGGAGGGCATGTCGCCTTACGACAAAGCCGCCTTCACCCACCCGCTCGCCTTGCTCATGTCCAGCTCGGACCCATGGCGTTCCTTCACCGCCGCCATCACCTTGCCCATATCCTTCAGGCTTTCCGCGCCCAGCTCCGCCGCAATCGCCTTGATCGCCGCCTGTGCTTCGTCGTCGGAAAGCTGCGCGGGCAGGAAATCTTCGATCACGACGACCTCGGCCGCCTCGATGTCGGCGAGCTCCTGGCGATTGCCCTGTTCGTACAGCGCGATCGACTCGCGGCGCTGCTTGACCATTTTTTGCAACACGTCGGTGACCAGCACATCGTCGTCGGCCGGCGCGGTGCCGGTGCGCAGTTCGATGTCCTTGTCCTTGATCTTGGCCAGCATCAGCCGGATGGTGCCGAGCCGCGCCTTGTCGCCGGCTTTCATCGCGGCGACCTGCGCAGCCTTGATGTCATCACGAATCATACGTGTCCCCATGCGCTGCAAATTTCGGAAAGGCCCTCTCTAGCGCCAAGATTCCAAATTCGATAGCTTGTGAATCACTTTTTTGCTGCCTACTTGATCGGCCGTTTAGCCCCCCGTCCGGAGCATGTTGAATGGCACCTGCCAACCCCTCTGCCGCGCCTGCAAGCCAGCCCTCCGGGGCCACTGGCGTCCTCGTCCTTGCCGACGGCACGGTGCTGTGGGGCGTCGGTTATGGCGCGGCCGGTGCGGGGGTGGGCGAGATTTGTTTCAACACCGCGATGACCGGCTATCAGGAAATCCTGACCGACCCGAGCTATGCGGGGCAGATCATCACCTTCACCTTTCCGCACATCGGCAATGTCGGCGCGAACCCCGACGATATGGAGCGCGACAAGCGCGCCGCAATCGGGTGCATCACCCGCGAGCTGCCGACCGCGCCCAGCAATTTCCGCAGCGTGCAGACCCTGCCCGACTGGATGGCGGCGCAGGGGC
>JAEMRT010000077.1 GCA_016463225.1 Sphingopyxis sp.
GTCGCTCGGGCCGCCGGCTGATGGTGCGCCTGGTCAAGGGCGCCTATTGGGACACGGAGATCAAGCGGGCCCAGGTCTTCGGCCGCACCGACTATCCGGTCTTCACCACCAAGGCCGCGACCGATCTGAACTATCTGGTCTGCGCGCGGGCCATGATCGAGGCCTCGCCGGCCCTCTATTCCCAGTTCGCCAGCCACAACGCCCACACCCTGGCCGCCGTGCGGCGTATGGCGCGGGACCGCGGCGTGACGGTCGAGCACCAGCGCCTCCACGGCATGGGCGAGGCCCTCTATGAGGCGGCGCAGGAGGCGTGGAAGGACGAGACCGTCATCGTTCGCGCCTATGCTCCGGTCGGCGGACACGAGGAACTGCTGCCCTATCTGGTGCGGCGCCTGCTGGAAAACGGCGCCAACTCCTCCTTCGTCCACGCCCTGCTCGACGAGCGGGTGCCCGCCTCGGCCGTCGCGGCCGATCCCATCTCCCTGGTCGAGCAGGCGCCCGACCGCCACCCCAAGATTCCGGTTCCCAAAGACATGTACGGCGATCGTCAGAACTCCCTCGGCCGCGACTATTCCCAGGCCGCCGACCGCGAAGCCCATGCCAAGGCGCTGGAGACGGTCGACCGCGAGAAGCTGACCTCCGGCCCGATCATCGGCGGCAAGCTGCGCGCCGGGATCGACCCTCAGGCGGTGACCAATCCGTTCGACCGGTCCCAGGTGCTGGGCCATGTTTCGGAAGCGACGAGCACAGACATAGACGCCGCCGTCGAAGCCGCCGGCCGCGCCCAGATCGATTGGGACCGCCAAGGCGGAGCCAAACGCGCCGTCGTCCTTCGCGCCATGGCCGACGCCCTGGAAGCCGATCTGGACCGACTGGTCGCCCTGCTCAGCCGCGAAGCCGGCAAGACCCTGAACGACGGCGTCGCCGAGGTGCGCGAGGCCGCCGACTTCTGCCGATACTACGCCCTGCTGGCCGAGCGCGACTTCGCCGCGCCCCAGACCCTGAAGGGACCGACCGGCGAGACCAACCAGCTGATCCTGCACGGGCGCGGCGTCTTCGCCTGCATCAGCCCGTGGAACTTTCCCCTGGCCATCTTCACCGGCCAGATCGCCGCCGCCCTGGCCGCCGGCAACGCCGTCCTGGCCAAGCCGGCGGAACAGACGCCCCTGATCGCGGCGGAGGCGGTGCGCCTGTATCACAAGGCCGGCCTGAACCCCGATCTTCTGGCCCTGGTTCCAGGACGCGGCGAGACGGTCGGCGCGGCCCTGGTCGCCCATCCGGGCGTCGACGGCGTCGCCTTCACCGGCGGCACCGACACGGCCGGCGCCATCAACCGGTCGATCGCCGCCCGCCCCGGCGCCATCATTCCCTTCATCGCCGAGACCGGCGGACTGAACGGCATGTTCATCGACACCACGGCTCTAAAGGAGCAGGTGATCGACGACGTGATCCAGTCGGCCTTCGGCTCGGCCGGCCAGCGTTGCTCGGCCCTGCGCATCCTCTATGCGCCCAAGGAGTCGGCCGACGCCCTGATCGAGGGGCTGAAGGGCGCCCTGGCGGTCCAGACCGTCGGCGACCCCGCCGATCCCAAGACCGACATCGGCCCCGTCATCGACTCTGAATCGCGCCGTGCACTGGAGGCCCACGTCGAACGTCTGGCCCGCGAAGCCAAGGTGATCGCCCGCGCCGCCCTGCCGCTGGGTTCGGAAAAGGGCGATCTGTTCGCCCCCACCATCGCCGAGATCCCCACGCCTGACTTCCTGGAGCGCGAGGTGTTCGGCCCGATCCTGCACATCTACCGCTACGAGCCGTCCGAGCTGCAATCGGTCGCCTCGCGCCTGGCCGCGCGCGGCTATGGCCTGACCCTGGGCGTCCACAGCCGCATCGAAGCCTTCGCCGCCGAGGTGACGGCCCTGGTCCCCGCCGGCAACGTCTACGTCAACCGCTCCATCACCGGCGCCGTCGTCGGCGTCCAGCCCTTCGGCGGCGAGGGGCTGTCCGGAACGGGCCCCAAGGCCGGCGGACCGAACAGCCTGATCCGCTATGCGGCGGAAAAGGCGATCAGCGTGAACATCGCGGCCCAAGGGGGGGATCCGGCGCTGTTGAATCTTTGAAAAAATTGCGCTCTGAGTGCTAGGGGTTACGACCTGCGCGGCGGGAGCTTTTCAAGCTATCGACGGCGAGGGAGTAGACGAACGTCTCAGGCAGAAGCAGGTTGTTTTCCAATGATAGCAGTTGCTGTCCAAGGTCTCTTCGAGAAGAGCGACTCCATTGGCTATGATGCTGTATTTCAATATATTCAACTATTAGATATTGTTGGAGGCGATAACGTTAGAATATTTTCAGAGCGATACGACCAAGAAAGATATTCTGATATCAAAATATACCCTATATCTGAGCTGATTCAGTCGGATTTAGCTGACACAGCAACGATAATTTATCACTACTGTGACGGATGGCAGGAGTTTGATGAATTTATAGCCAAGCGTCGCGGAAGAACTATTGTGAGGTGGCATAATAATACGCCGCCTTGGTTTTATGCGTCGCACAATCTCCGTCTTGCTGAGCGATGCGTGAAGGGTTTCGAATCAATTATAGATTTGATTCGGATTCCGAATATAGAGTTTTGGGTAAACTCCAAATTTACAGCTCGTCAACTTGACGCCTTGAGCGGCGGGGGAACTGTTTCCTCAGTTGTTTTTCCCGCTAGTAGATATTTGGACATCCGATCGGAACGCCGAATTTCTCACGTCAGAGATGGCAGTATCCGGCTCTTATTTGTTAGTCGGGTAGTTGCTCACAAGGGGCATTCTCATGTCGTTGAGCTCGCCAAATTTATAGAAAGTAAATTAAATCGAAAAGTACATGTGGATTTTGCCGGAAGACATGATTCGTCGTCCTCTGCCTTCAACAAGAGTTTGCGCGATTTGTGCGAGAAGAGCGGCGCCAGCGTCAAATTTCATGGGGAGGTGGATGAAGATCGACTTCGTGAACTATACCGAAATGCTGACGCTTTCGTGTGTTTTTCTGAACATGAAGGCTTTGGTCTTCCCGTGTTCGAGGCGATGCGGTGTGGTGTGCCCGTTATAGCTTGGTCTCGAACCGCGCTGAACGAACTTCTCCACGGCCATCCCCTTTGCTTCGATCAATTTGATCGTGCCTCGTTTGCTGCAGCAATTGAGGCTCTAGATGACCCTGCTGTTGTCGATGAGGTCGTGGTGCTCCAGGAAAAGCTCGCAAGAGCGTACAGCCGCAAACATGTGCGTGCTCAACTGACCGCTGCGCTTAACGGCGGAGTTGCACCGGCTTTCCGCGGCGTGACTGCCAGCCGTTCCACAGCGGCTCTAAGGGAGAGAATAGAACGTCGCGCTGCAACGTTGGCAGATGAAAGTATCGTTGAGACGGCTATCGAATATGGCGAAAACTTCGTCACCAGGCACGATATTGAGGCCTACCGATCAATGCTGGCGCTTCAGACTGCCGAGCCGTCCAGCGCCATAGCGGGCCCGCGGGCTGAGCTTTTGCACAGCAGGTTCTCTACAATTGGCGGCGAGCCGAGCGACCATGGAATTATAATTCCGCCCAGGGATATTGAGCGCCATGTCGTGTTCGGTCCTTACATGCCCGTCGCGAGAGGGCGGTATCGAGTCACGTTTAATTTTGCGGTGCCCGACCTAGGCCCCGTGGTTAAGCTCGATGTCCTATCGAATGGAGTGAACCTTCTCGCGCAAAAAGAGGTGAAGCTTGGTAGAAATAGGGCTCAGCCGTCCGTCGTTTTCAGCGTGTTCTCTGAGGTCGAGGTCTTGGAGTATCGCGTGCGAATCATAACCCCAGCGGGCGCCGAAACGATCTTTAAAGGCGCAACGCTGGAGGAGCGCGCAGCTATGCGGGCCAACAGACGGAAAGCTATGCTACGGCGGATTTCAAACTTGCGTGCGAAGTTGCCGTTCGTTGCCTCAGCCGCGAAAAAGGCTTTCCGCGAAGGCGATGTTTATCGCGATCAAGGAAATCTGGAGGGTGCGGTTGCGGCCTATCGGCGAGGTCTCGCGCTCGTTCCAGGTAGTTTTGCCCACATTGTGCAGATGGGTAACTGTCTCAAGGATTCTGGGAACACGCTTGAGGCGGAGGAGGCCTACCGCCGAGCTCTGAAGCTGAAGCCAACGGATGCGGATGCCCATCTCCAGTTGGCGCGCGTGTATAGTAAAATCGGGAATACTGAGCTCGAAAAAGAGGAGCTGCTGGCCGCATTGATCTGTTCGCCAGCCGCACTTCAGTCTCTAAAGATGTTGGAAGCTGGATCGGTAGAGGTGGGTGACGCTGTCAAGCTCGCGCTTATGCAGAGGGTGTTGCACTAATGATTACTGTCCTAATCACGGGTCAAGTGCGCGATAGAGCGGTCTTTCTGCGTCTCATGGAGGCGATAAATGAGACTAGGGAGCATTATGACTCTGTAATCTACTCCACCTGGACTGATGAGCTTTCTCGGCTCCCGCACGTACTAGATGGGGCGTGTTTGCCGAACGGCGTTCAGTTTGTCGATGCCGGCAGTCCGTTTTTCGCGCCAACAATCACAAATAGAGACGTCTCGAGCTTTATCGCACAGCATCTCCAGTTGGTTTCCGGACTCGAAATAGTCGATCCGAAATCATACGTTATCAGGTTAAGGGCCGATTACGATTGTCAATCGGTCGCCAATTACACTCGTATGATTCGGCTTATATTAGATATTTGGCGTTCGCACGAATATTCCGACTGCGCACTTGTGAGTGGCGCCGATGAAGGGTCGCCATATTTCTTTGAAGACAGAATATTGCTCTTGCCGCCTAGGCATACGCAGCGACTTTCGAAGTTGCGCCTGGATGACGCATATAAGTCTGACTACTTCAATATTTTTCCCGAATATCAGATTTATTCTTCGATAATGGGAGCGAAATTATCACCTTTCTTCTTTCACGATCACAGGTACAGGATGCGTGCTGGTCTTGGAGGCTTGTTTAGTGATTATGACTTTCAGTCGTTCGGTCGCGATTATCCCAATCAAGTCCGTCGATACCTGGCTGAAGTTGCGACTGAATTATCTTTTCTGTCTGATGCGGCTAATGTGCTCGGTAGGAGTGACGACTATGATCATTTGGCGAGTGTCGGAAGTGTTCCAAGGAATTTCCGCATTGATAACATGAGAGAGTACTACCGAGTTTGGCTTGATAGAGCCGAAAAATACGAGGAGCAAGTTCCGTCGGACGTGCTGATTTCGCAAGACATAATAACTCAAAAGCGCGCGCTTAATGGGATTTACCTTCAATATTTTTCTGGCAATACGTCTGTAGTGGCCGACACGCCAGTTATGGAAGGTGTATTCGCCAGCGCGGCAGCTGAGTTTGTAGCAGTATCTAGGCTTTTGGTGGGAGGAGGGGCTTCTGAGCTCCAGAATCTCATGGATCTCTATGTGTCTGGTGCCCGAGGGTTTGAGTTGTGCTTTTATTTGCTGCGAGGCTTGGCCGAGGAAGCGCGAGAATCGGAGTTTGAGCAAGTCGCTTCGGGTGCGTTGGATGCGTTCAAGCACGTCGCCCGCATGTCCGATCATGTTGAGCACCAACGAGTCGTGCTTAAGCGCGCCCAGAAGGGTGGAAGACGCAGGGCGGTGAAGCGCGCGGCGTCGGTAGACGCCCAATAAATTGATTTGTTGGGAGAAATCGATGTTAGAGATACTCGCCCATCGGGGGTGGTGGAAACGCCGAGACGAGCAGAACGAAATCGTGGCGTTCGAACGCGCCTTCGAGGCGGGCTATGGGGTGGAAACAGATGTTCGAGATCTCAATGGCGTACTTGTGATCAGCCATGACATGGCCAAAGAGGGTGGGCTGACGCTTGATCAAATGCTTGATATTCATCGTGCTTTCGGACGGCCGGGCGTCCTAGCGCTCAACGTTAAATGCGACGGACTTTGCGCCCCGCTGGTGGAGGCGATATCTCGGAGTAAGGTAGAGCGGTATTTTGTGTTTGATATGTCAGTGCCAGACACGCTCCCCTACCTGAGGGCTGGAGCCGAGTTTTACACCCGTCGTAGCGAGTATGAAGCCGGATCCCCTTTGGACGATAAAGCTAGCGGGATTTGGTGGGATTGTTTTTCCGGCGAGGGCGAAGAAAGCCTTGTTTCTTCGGCATTGATCGAGCGGAGACCAAGCGCATTTGTCTCGCCCGAACTTCACCGCCGCTCGCACGCGGAAGTATGGCAAGCGTGGAAACGCGCACTCTTGGCGGGGGACGGGGCTTTCCCGGTTCAGCTCTGTACCGACTTTCCTGACGTTGCGGACGTGTACTTCAACGCAAAAACTCAGGTAGCTGCAGCAATATGATCAAAGCGGTACTTTTCGACATGGATGGTGTCCTGATCGACGCCAAAGAATGGCATTACGAGGCCCTCAACGATGTCCTGGCGGCGTTCGGGATGACCATTGATCGGGATGCGCACCTTTCTACGTACGACGGACTTCCGACGCGAAGAAAGTTAGAGATGCTAAGTATCGCGCGCGGCCTTCCTCGAGGGCTGCACGAGCTGATTAACGAACTCAAGCAGGCGCGGACGGCCGAGATTGCTATGCAGCGCTGTCGTCCCACCTTCAACCATGTCCAAGCTCTGTCCAGATTGAAGAGGGACGGCCGCAAGCTGGGTGTTTGTTCGAACTCGGTTCGGCAGTCGGTCGAATTAATGATGCGGCTTTCGGGTCTGACGACCTACCTGGACGTTCTGGTCTCAAATGAGGATGTTCAACGTTCCAAGCCAGATCCGGAAATGTACGTTAAGGCTATGGGCCTCCTAGGAGTATCGCCCGAAGAGACATTAATCTTAGAAGACAATGAGCATGGAATAGCGGCAGCTCGCGCATCTGGAGCTCACGTGATGGTAATCGGCGTACCTGACGATGTTCAGTACGGCCGGATCGTTGATTCCATATCCCGACTGGAGGCTGTCTGATGCAGATAATTATACCAATAGCTAGTTCATCGGACTTTTTTCCTACTGAGCACTACTATTTTCCGAAGCCGCTAGTAGATGTTGGCGGGACGCCAATGATCCAGAGGGTTGTTGAAAACCTGAACGGCATCGGCAAAGCGAGGTTCTTTTTTATCGCTATACAAGAGGAAGTCGCTCGTTTCTCTCTAGACAATGTGTTCAAAATTCTTACGGACGATGAAAGCGTAACGTTGCAACTGAAGGCCGTCACACAGGGTGCTTTGTGCAGTGCGCTGATGGCTGTAGACCATCTTAACCTCGACGAAGAGCTCATAGTTGCGAATAGCGATCAGATAATCGATTGCGTTTATTCAGACGTATTGGACTATTTCCGCCATCGAAACCTCGACGCTGGTGTCATTACGTTCCCGAGCGTACACCCGCGGTGGTCATACGTGGAGCTCGACGAGCGAGGTCTTGTCGCGCAGGCCGCAGAGAAGCGCGTCATCAGTCGTCATGCGATTGCAGGGTTTTATTACTTTAAAACAGCCCGGCAGTTTGTACAAGCCGCCGCTCAGTGCCTAAGAAATGACGCTCGGGTCGATGGTAAGTTTTATACATCTTTGGCGCTGAACGAGGTCATACTTGGCGGAGGGGAAGTAGGAGCGTGGCACGTTGATGCCTCACATTATCATAGCTTCTACACGCCAGGGAAAATCCGAGTTTTCGAAGACGAAATGCTAAGCCAGTCGATTGCGCAACGAGGCAAGGGAGAGCCGATGAATCTAGTTATCCCTGCTGCCGGTGAAGGCAGCAGATTCCGTCAGGCAGGTTTCAGCAAAGCGAAGCCCTTTATAGATGTCAATGGCCAACCGATGATAGATAAGGTCATTAGTAATGTGAGGCCAAAAGGGGCCAATGTGCACGTTCTATTTAGAAAAGAGCACGTACTTTCTGAGGCAGAAGCTGTAGCAGAAGTTGAGTCACGCGGTGTCACTGTGCACCTTGTAGATCGCCTGACCGAAGGGACAGCCTGTACCTTGCTTCTCGCTAGAACGGTGTTCGACGGGCCAGAAATGTTGCTGGTCGCCAACTCAGACCAATATGTGGATTTCGATGTAGACGCCTATGTCGCGGATTGTCGTGACAGAGGACTCGATGGATCTATTCTTGTTTTCCGTGACGAAGAGCGTGATCCTAAGTGGTCCTTTGCGAGGCTCGGCCATGATGGACTCGTGGTTGAGGTTGCTGAGAAAAGGCCGATATCAGACCTCGCTACAGTAGGCATTTACCTTTTCACACGTGGATCTGACTTCGTCAGCGCTGCCATCGACATGATCGCATGCAACGACCGCGTGAACGGGGAATTTTATACGTGCCCGGTGTACAACTACATGATCCGTGCGGGAGCCAAGATAGGCGTGTATGAGGTGAATCGGAGCGCCATGCATGGTCTCGGTACTCCTGATGATCTTTCTGCCTATTTGGCTCGTGGATAGAGGACAGTTAAGTTGACTGTAATCGTCCCATTGGCTGGACCAGATTTTGAACTTGATCAGGAGCATACAAAAGCGGAGCGCCTTATTGATGGCGTTCCATTGTTGCTTCGGTGCCTGAACTCGCGGCCGTGGTCCCGGTTAGGCGGTGACTGCTTGGATTACGTTTTCATTCTCCAAGACACGGCGACTTCGCGCGATTTGGCAACTTCCAAACTGCGACAGTGGTTTCCGTCGTCGAAAGTGATTTATCTCGGCGCCTTTTCCGATGGCGCCGCTTTCTCGGCGTTGGCAGGCGTTGCACTCTGCGATCTAGGTCAGCCGCTTATTATAGATTTGGCTGATATTGAATTCAGCGCTGAGAGCTTCTCTATAAAGGACATCTTCGACGGGGATGACCACATTGGGGCTGTCGCGTTAACTTTTTCCTCTAACGCCAACATGTATAGTTACATAAAAGAAGACGGCGGGCGTTTCGTGGAGGCTGTCGAGAAGGCAGTAATTTCTGAACATGCCTCTGCAGGCGTCTATATCTACAGAAATCCCCTCGTCTATCTCGATGCCTTGCAAAGGACAGTCGGCGGAGAGAGGGATTATACATACAACGGCCTTCACTATGTTTGCCCAGTATTCAATGGTGTGAAGGCGATGGGATTAGAGGTTCAAAGACTGTCTTGTAACCTAGTTCGAGATGTCAAGATTGGATGAGCCGACATAGGATACGCTTGCGCCCAATATCCGAAGTCTGCCATGTAGCGACGCGGAAGGAATAGAAACACGAAGCTCGGCGGGGCGGGACGCATCAAGATTTGCTAAAAAATCAAGACGGTATAAGCCGCTGTTTTTGAAGCGCACTGGGCATGCGGGGCTATCAAAGTGATCACCCCATTCCATTGTAAGTGATATAGGCGTGTCCTCCACCTCGATGTGGATGTCGAGCGCCAGATGCCAGGAGCCGGTCGGCAGGTGGATGTAGGGTCCGAAGACCAAAGCGCGCGGAGGCCCAACAAGTTCTATGTCGCCAACCGCGCCTGTGGCGCCAGTGGGCGCGGATGTGTATCGGAACAACGTGGGCGGCCAACTAGTCACACAGCCCGGCCGACACGGCAGTTCGTCGAACATCTCGAGGACACCCATCGGATGATCGCTGGGTACTTTGTGTAGGGAAATTGGACGGAAGGGAGCGCCTAGGTGAAGGTCGGCAGGATTCCGGACAACCCTAGCGCCTTCTCTAGCCAGGGCTTCGGCTTCCGCAAGGAAGATGGAAGCGCGTCCGACAAGGTAGCGCCGCTCTACCGGATCCATCTGCCAAAAAAGCTCAACAACGCTATCGGGATCTGTATGAACAATTGTCACACATTGCGCCGGAAACCCCTTGAAGGCTGAGACGCTTTCGCTAACGATCAGCGTGTGTGGTGAGATGACGTCATCGTCGAGAGAGCGGCCCGCAGCCACGTAGCTCCAGCCTTGGTTCTGTGCCTCCTGTTCTAAAGATGCCCGCAAATGCCCGCTCGCCAAGCTGGGAATGATCAGTACGCATAGCGGGTGTTCTTTCATGCGGATCTCAGCCAAGAGTAGATATCCAGGGCTTCATCTATATTGGAAAACATCCGAGCGCGTCCGCTTTCGATTATCAGGGCCTTGTCGCAGAGACGAGCAATAAGATGAGTGTCATGGGACGCCATGAGGAATGTCCTCTCCTTCCGCCGCTCAAAAAGTTCCTCCTGACACTTCTGCTGAAAACGTGCGTCTCCCACTGCTACTAGTTCGTCGATCAGATAGCATTCAAACTCAATCGCAAGTGACAGACCAAAAGCCAGTCTGGCCCGCATTCCGGAAGAATAGTGTTTTACAGGGTCAAGCAGCTTTGGGCCCAGCTCCGCGAAATCATCGACGCGATCTCGTAAAATCTTGAAATCCTGTCTGTAGAGGCGCGCAAGAAAACGGATATTGTCTAAACCCGAGAGGCTGCCCTGAAAGCCTCCGCCAAAGCCGATAGGCCAAGACGGCCTCACGCGCCAATCCACTGTGCCAGAAGATTGTTGGAGAGCTCCACCTAGGATCTTGATTAACGTGGATTTGCCTTGCCCATTGCGCCCCAGAACAGCCAGCCTCTCCGAACAGAGAAGTTCGAAGTCTAACCTGTTAAAAACCAAGGGTTTGTGAGCTCCCGGGTAAACTTTCGCGAGAGACGTAACGCGGAGAGCAAGGTTCTCCTCGGGCTCGGCAGAAGAAATCATTACACTTGCCGATGTTCGCGCACGCCAGACCAAATAAGCGTGCCTATCCCGTAGATCATGAGGCAGGTTAAGAATGTGAGCAGCAGTGAGAGACCCCGACGAGGTAGTGTAGCCTTGTCGGGGCGGTCAGGTTCAACAACACGTTCAAGATAGAGCCGCTGTCGCCGAGAGTCGATTTTGGCTTCCTCGTAAGCTGCTCGGGCAGCTGTCAACGCCTTCTCGGATATCTCCCGCGTTAGCACCAGCTCTTCATAAGCGTTGATTTGAGGTGTGAGGGCATCAGGTCCGCGCACTACTTTGTTGCGCTCTATCCTGATTTGCGATTCGATCGCAGAGACCTTTGCATCGAGTGTGGCGAGTTGCGGGCTGGCAGGCGCCTGTGAGGCCAACTGGGCACGCTCCGCCCGAGCTTCAGCCAATGCGGTCATAAGGGCTCCGATTACCTGGCTCGCCTCTGTTGCAATGCGACCTGGATCAATGGTGCGGTTGGCGCTCCTAAAATTAGCGATTGCGGAGCGCGCCTTCGCACTTTCCAACTCGGCCAGAGATAGCGTCTCCTGCGCCTCGTGGACAGCCTGAGCATTCGACCTCACGTTCAGGTCATTGATCACCTTCTCGCCGCTGTCCAGCAGTGCGTCTGCTGCAGCGCGCGCTGTCTCGGCATCATATGCACGGACGCGAAGGGTACTAATGCCGTTCGTTGAGTCATAACCAACAGTAATCTGCTTCTGGAACGCTCTGTATAAATCCTCTTTGGCCATACTGCTGCCGTCGGGCACGAGCTCGGACAACCTTACCGTTCTGCTGACATCCGTTACTGCATGCCGAGACTTGATATAAGCGTGGACCATAAAGGCATCGCTCGAGGAAGTGCTCAACCCCACGCTCTGAAGCGCTACCCCTAACGCGCTTGGTGTACGATCGCTGTGCGAACGCACCACGAACTTCGCTTCAGAGACAAAGACTGGCTTGGCGAAGAATAGGAAATAAACTGCTGCAACTAAGGTCGGTATGGCGACGACCAATACAAAACCCGTAGGGATCCGCTTCAAAAGGTCTCGCCACTTCGACGCATGAGCGGCTCCGCCGTTGCCCAGATATGTGACCCTAGGGGTGGGCGACGCTGAGGTTCTATTCGACATCAATATGATTCCGCACAACGGAAAGAAGCAGTAGCCCTAGAAAAATAAGGCCGCCAGCCCAGGCAAGAGGGTAAACTGGGTTATAGTGCGTTTCTACAAACTCACCAAAAACTCCTGCGCGAACCATCTCCACCGTATGGGGGAGGGGTATTAGCAGGAATTTGTCTCGGTATTGAGAGGGCACGGCTGAGGCCATGAAGAAGGCACCTGATAGTGGTATAAGTAAATATGTCAGAAGTTGGGTCAGGCGCTCGAAAGTCTCGTAGCGCATCGCTAGAGCGCTAATTGTGAGGCCCATCCCAAAGCTTAGAAGTCCTAGTGTGCACCATCCCCAATACAGCAGGCCTAAATCGTGTGGTGGAGAAACTTGTCCGATGGCCAGTAGAATTGCGTATACGATCGCGAAAGCGAGTGTGCTGCCAGCAAATTCCAATAGTCCTCTTGAAACGTAAATGTGTATGGGTTTAACCTGTCTATGATATAGTAGGCCCGTGTTAGCGCCAACTGCGTGAAGGCAATATGCAATCTGATGTCGCAGAAGCAGAAGGCACATGTACCCCGTCATTACGAAGGGGCCGACGCGGATGCCATGTTCGTAAGGAGGCTTGATTATCGTCCACATCAAGACGACACCGAGGCAGAACAACAAAGGCTCGCCAACCAGCCAGAGGAATCCTAGCCCTTCCCGGCCAAATCTTGTCATGATCTCGCGCATCATCAAGGCGCCGATTAAGCGCGCGTGATTGGCGCAACCACCAAAGATGCTGCGCAGCAGCGAAGGTCGCGCCCTAGAAATGATCATGGAACCCAATCGATCGTAGCGATGAGCCGTCGGAATAACAGCCTGGTGCAGACGCCTCAAGAGCCATGCGGGGTGGACAAAGGGGATTTCCGAAGCGCTTGACCGCTGATTCAAGGCTGTTCCCTTCGGGGAGCAGCCTTGGTTTGTGGTTTGATGTCGGATGATGAGTGGCGTTCTCCGAGCCGTTTGAGGTCGAGAAGGGGCCGAGGCGGGTGCGGCGGCCTCGAGATCACCGGCTGGCGCTGGACGGGGTCTTCTAAATCGCCCGTGCGGGGACGACTTGGCGTGATCTGCACAGCCAGTTCCGCGAGTGGAGCTCGGTTTACCGGCAGTTCCGACGCTGGAGGCGGCGGGGGTCTGGGACGTGATGATGGAGGCGTTGGACGAAGCCGGCCCAGAGCATGGCTGCATCCACATGATGGATGCCCATTATCCGCGTGCATTAGCACGCCGCCAGCGCGCTAAAAGCCATCGGATCAGGACCAAGGTATTGGCCGCTAGCGCGGCGGCTTCTCGACCAATATCCATCTCCGCAGCAACGCTCCTGGCCTCCCTGTCGCGATCACGCTGAGCGGTGGACAGGTCTTTGACGTCAACGGCTTCGGCCCGTCATGGGAGAGCCCGGGCCTGCGTCTCGCGTCCTGGGCGCCGGCAAAGGTTACGACACTGACTTCATCCTCGCCGCCCTGGAGGCCTGACGCGCGAGCAGACAGTATGACGTGACCCCCAGAAACTTCTCCAGGAATAGCTAGAGTCCGCCCCTCGAAAGGACGGACAGAATGAAGAGATCACGGTTCACGGAAGAACAGATCATCGGAATCCTGCGCGAGCAGGAGGCCGGCGTTCCGGTGGCGGACCTGTGCAGGAAGCATGGGCTGAGCTCGCCCACCTTCTACAAGTGGAAGGCCCAGTATGGCGGCATGGACGTGTCGGAGGCCCGGCGTCTGAAGGCGCTGGAAGACGAGAACGCCAAGCTGAAGCGGATGCTGGCGGACTCGATGCTGGACAACGTCGCGCTGAAGGATCTGCTGGAAAAAAGTGGTGACGTCCGCTGCGCATCGAGCGGCGGCGACGCACCTGCAGTCGGCCTACGCGATGAGCGAACGGCGGGCCTGCCGGGTGTTGGGCGTGCATCGGACAAGCGTGCGTTATCAGGCGACGCGACCGGACGACGGCGTCCTGCAGGATCGGCTGAAGGTCCTGGCCCAGGAGCGACGGCGGTCCGGCTATCGCCGCCTGCACGTGATGCTCCGGCGCGAGGGCCATGCGGTCAACAAGAAGCGCGTCGAGCGGATCTATCGCGAGGAGAAGCTGACGGTGCGTCGGCGCGGCGGGCGCAAACGCGCGATGGACACGCGGCGGCCGCTGGAGATTCCTCTGGTCGCGAACCAGCGCTGGTCGTTGGACTTCGTCTCCGATCAAATGACCGACGGGCGGCGCTTCCGCACTGACTGTGATCGACAACTGCACCCGTGAATGCCTCGGGCTCGTGGCGGACGGGTGCCGGAATCATGTGGGCGGCACAGGGCTGGAAGGGCGTATGCGGTTTTGCGCTCGTCCGCCTCCCCGTGGCGGGCGTCAGCATCGCCATGACTCTGATTGGCCGGGCGATCCGAACAGACGGGCACTGAAGATGCTATCAGCAGTGCATCTTCTTTTTCATTGGTATGGCAGGGAGAGTGCAGGGATCTGCCGTCAATGGCGCTCTTACGATTTCAGTCTTTGCTATAACTTGGCTACCGGCGAATATGCGCGGGCCGCGTCCAGTAACAAATTGGCGGCACGCGACGGCTTTCGTCCTGTCGCCGCCATCAACCCGAAGCTCCGGCAGAGCGGCGGCTCGATCCGAGCCATACGCAACCCCTTGCGCTTCTCGGGTGACGTGATCCCCTGAAACTCCGCCAGGAATAGCTAGAGTCCGCCCAACGAAGGACGGACAGAAGGAAGCGATCAAGGTTCACAGAAGAGCAGATCATCGGGATCCTGCGGGAGCAGGAGGCCGGTGTGGCGACGGCGGAGGTGTGCCGGCGGCACGGGGTCAGCTCTGCGACCTTTTACAAGTGGAAGGCCAAGTTCGGCGGGCTCGACGTGTCGGAGGCTCGGCGGCTGAAGGCGCTCGAGGATGAGAATGCCCGGCTGAAGCGGATGCTGGCGGACGCGATGCTGGACAACGTGGCGCTGAAGGACCTGCTGGGAAAAAAGTGGTGACGCCCGCCGGTTGGCGCGAGGCGGCTGGTCATCTGCAGGCTGCCTACGAGATGAGCGAACGGCGGGCGTGCCGTGTCCTGGGCGTCGATCGGACGAGCGTGCGCTATCAGGCGACGCGCCCGGACGACGGCGCTCTGCGCGACCGGCTGAAGGCCCTGGCCCAGGACCGTCGACGGTTCGGCTATCGTCGCCTGCACGTGCTGCTGCGGCGCGAGGGCCATGCGGTCAACAGGAAACGGGTCCAGCGGATCTATCGCGACGAGCAACTGACGGTGCGCCGGCGCGGCGGCCGGAAGCGAGCGATGGGCACGCGGCGACCGCTGGACCTGCCGCTGGCGCCCAACCAGCGCTGGTCGCTGGACTTCGTCGCAGACCAGCTGACGGACGGGCGGCGCTTCCGCATCCTGACGGTGATCGATAACTGTACGCGCGAGTGCCTGGCGCTGGTGGCCGACACCTCGCTGTCGGGCGCGCGGGTCGTGCGGGAGTTGGACGCCGTCATCCGGCAGCGAGGGCGGCCCGACACCATCGTCAGCGACAACGGCACGGAGTACACCTCGAACGCGGTCCTGGCCTGGGCCGACGACACCGGCGTCGGCTGGCACTACATCGCGCCGGGCAAGCCCCAGCAGAACGGCTTCAACGAAAGCTTCAACGGGCGGCTGCGTGACGAGCTGCTGAACGAGACGCTGTTCCGCTCGCTGCCGCACGCTCGCGCCGTGCTGGAGGCGTGGCGACGCGATTACAACGAGCAGCGTCCGCACTCGAAGCTCGGGTGGCTGACGCCGCAGGCTTATGCAGAAGCGCTCAGTGGACAGATCGGCCGGTCCGCTGCGCTGGTTGAAAGCTGCGCTGACCGGCCTCTTGCCAACCCCACCAACCCCAGCTCAGATCAACCCAGGACTCTCGTTATGGCTGGATGAGAAACGGGGGTCACGTCACGGGCAAGGTCGATTCCGGCACGATGCCGACCCCGACACCTTCGCGGACCAGTGCAACGGCGCTGGTCCAGTCACGCACCTCCATCCGAATGTCGCCCAGCAACAGCCCGGCCGCTTTTGCCAGCGTGCCGGCATGGACATGGCATCCCCCGGTCGCCAACACGAAAGGCTCGGCTGCGAGGTCCGCCAGCGAGAGGGTCGAGCGTCGGGCCAGCCTGTGGCCCGACGGCAGCACACCAACCCAAGCGTCCTCTCCGATCAGCACCGCACCGCTCTCCGGGTATGGGTTCAAGACCACACCGAGATCGACAGCGCAGGTCCTGAGCCACGTTTCAACCTCGCGGTCGTCCGTTTCGAGCAGCACCAAATCGATGCCGGGATGGAGGGAGCGTAACCGCCGCAACAGTGGCGGTAATACCGTAGCGAACACACTCGGAAACGCTGCGATGCGCAATGAACAGGTCTCCGCCCCATAGCGTCCCGGGCTTCCTGCCGGATCGCGTCCAGATAGTCGAGGGCGGCGCGGGCATGGACAAGCGCCCGCTCGCCGAAGGCGGTCAATTCGACCCCGCGCCGTTGCCGCAGCAAGAGCTTGACGCCAAGCGCCTCCTCCAGCGCGGCTAGCGCCTGGCTCAGGCCGGACTGGGTGACGCCGACGAAATCCGCCGCAGCGGTGAAGCTGCCGACTTCCGCCACGGCGATCAAGGCGCGAAGCTGGGTGACGTTCATAGTAGTGAAGCTAATATCATATTTCTATTCCAGTAATTTTCCTTCTCCCATTCATCCCGTCAATCTCCACTGCGACACCCAAGTCAAGCGGAGATTTTCCGATGAAGCTCTATTTCGCACCCGACACCTGCTCCCTCTCACCGCACATCGTTCTGCAAGAGCTGGGGCTAGCTTACGATCTCGTCCGGGTGAACAACCGGACGAAACGCACCTCCGAGGGCGGCGACTTTCTCGCCGTCAATCCGAAGGGCTATGTGGCGGCGCTTCAGCTCGACAGCGGCGAGGTGCTGACCGAGGGGCCGGCGTTGCTGCAATATCTGGCCGATCTGAGCCCGGAAGCGGGCCTTGCCCTAGCCAACGGCACGCTGGTGCGCACCCGGCTTCAGGAATGGCTCAACTTCATCACCAGCGAAATCCACGCGGGTTCGAGTCCGCTGTTCAACGCCGACCGGCCCGAGACGGCGCGCGAAATCTTCAGGGCGCGGCTGTTCAAGCGTTTCGATCTGATCGAGACGACACTGGCACAGCATCCCTATCTGATGGGCAGCAGCTTCACGGTCGCCGACGCCTATTTGTTCACAGTGCTGACGTGGATGCCAAAGCTTTCGGTCGATCTTGGCGGATGGGCCAACATCACCGGATACATGGAGCGGATCGCGGCGCGGTCGTCGGTCATCGCGGCCTTGGCGCGCGAGGCGGACGTTCCGCCGGTGGTGTGAGCTTGTCTCCATGCTGATCGCTCGACTTGGAATGCTCGGGCCACCACGCTTTCACCAGCTCAAGCAGTCCAGGGAAGAGGGCATCGAGGTCTTCCGCGCGCAAACATGGCGCATCACTACCGCGTTCAGGTCGACGAGTTGTATACGGCGCTTCAGGAGGATTCAGAAGCCAAGCGCATGGCGGCGGCCGACGTGATCCGCTCGCTGGTGCGCGAGATCATCCTGACGCCGGAGAGCCGGCACACTACAGATTGACGTGCGTGGCGATCTGTCTGGCATTCTTGCGATTTCACTCAAAAGCAAAAGGCCCACCAGAGGGGCGGGCCGATCGCAAGTCGAGATGGTTGCGGGGACCGGCGTTGGCCAGAACTTGTCCGGTTCCCAAGTTGAGGTGGGTGCGGGAGCACGCACTGACCACGGCAGTACATTGGGCGTGATCGTCGTTCCTGCGTGATGACTATACCCCCTGGCCTCACTAGTCTAGGACGGCTGCCGCATCCGCACGGCAGCCGTCCTGAATAAGCTAACCTGATCTACGCAACTAATGTACGAGGGAGGCGTTAACGACGCCTGTACCATATGCTCAATTCATTAGCGTCGGAAAGCTTAGACTCTGGCGTGCAAAGGTTTCCGTGGTCATCGTTGGGATTTATTGCTTCAATTAAAAAGCCATTCTGATACAGCCCAATTGCCACATCCTCAAAAACATACTGTTCGTTCTTGTATAGCTTGACGTCGTGGTTTCTGCTGCACTCAATATCTCCCCCTTGGACACGATCAATAAATTCCTCGAGGCCCAGTAATACTTCGTAATCCATCCCCTGTACGTCAGTATGAAGATGGTCGATTCTTTGTATATTGTTCTCGAGGCAAAAATCCTTCAGAGTTATCACTTCAACGTCGATCTCATTCGTCACCTTAAAATCGGTGCGTCCCCTCCACGTGGTACTTATATTGTCATTGAAATCCAATAATGATGAGGTGCCCCAATCGCCCTGTCCGGCTATATTAAACTTGGCCATTCCTGGTTTATTGGATACTGCCTTTTGAATGACGTGATAGTTGTTGCAAGCTCTGGCGCGAGACCGCAAATGATCAGCAAGCTCAGGTGTAGGCTCGAATGCATATACGACCCAGTCGGGATTGCCTGCCATGGGAAGGCTTGTACGCCCGTCGTTCGCCCCGACGTCAAAGTAAATCTTCGCTTCTTGCGTTTCGCTAGCCGCCATATTTTTATCTTTCAAGCAGAGGGGGATAAATCTAGAAGGAAGTTGTGGGAGCGCCGACCTATCGCTATTGATCGGCGGTGTGATGAGGGCTTTCCTGTCCGCAAGATGTCAAGCTCAACATAGTGACTCGTACAATTTTTCTAAATTTCTCTTATATTTCTCCGGCGAAAATTTCTGCGCCTGGATAATTCCGGCTGCTCGCAAGTCTGCGCAATATGTTAGGTCGCGGCTTAGGCGGGTGAAGGCTTCTCTGATGGATGCTATGTCGAAGGGGTCGGCGTAGCATGCAGCCTTACCGCACACCTCCATCAGTGCTGGCGTATTTGAGGCAAGGACGGGGGTACCTAGGGTCAGCGACTCCAAGGCGGGTAGACCAAACCCCTCATAAATCGACGGGAAGACCGTCGCTCTAGCGCAACGAACCAAGCTAGCTAGCTGCGTTTCAGTTAGGTAGTCGAGTTGTCTTATCCTGGGTGTTCGTTGATTTTCGAGGGAGGAAAGGAAGTGACTTTCCGCGTCATTAGACCAGCCTCTGCGGCCGACAACGACCAATGTCAGATTTGTTTCTGATGTTAAGGCGGCCTCTAAAGTTCGCAGAAGATTTTTCTTAGGTTCAATAGCGCCAAAGTATAAAAAATAATTATTTGGCTCTAGGTTAAATTGTTTTTCTATATCCCTCTGTAGACAGGGCTCGGGCCGGTTCATTATTTCCGCGGGAGGGCTAACAGATTGATAGATCACCACGATTTTGTCTTGAGGCACGCCCAGTAATTCTATGGCATCGATTCTGGATGTTTCCGAAATGGCGACGATTCTATCGACTCTATCGAAAACTTTTTTGCATAGCTGTGAGAATATCACGCGATCGTGATTGGTCGTGTATGGCGCTTTCAATGGGATTAGGTCGTGAAGAGTGCATACATTTACGCCTCCAGAGAAGTATAAAGGTAGAGGCGTGGTCCAGTGAACAATATCCGGCTTAATCGAATCGTTGTTGAAATCTATCTTTGTTAAGTCTCTAGTGGCGCGAAAATGTCGGTTTGCGTCGGAAAAGATATTTGAGGCGTGCCAAACTACTGGTGCGGGCGGCAAACTGCCGCCAGGCCAGATGACCTTATCGGCCGAAGATACGATCTGCGCCGAGCGTCCCCAGCGGGTTTTAGCGCGGGTGGCGCGTCTGATAAGTCGGTCAGCTCTCGTGCGTGGTTTTGCAGGAGAGTTGGGATCCGCTAGAATTGCTGCGCGCTCGATAGCGTTTGCGCTGTGGGGTATGTCCGCCCCGAAAAGTACCTGCGTACCGATGTCGGCGGCTGCGGCATTTCTGAGGAGGTTTTGAGCGTAAGTTCGAATCCCGGTGCCATAAGGTAGACTAAGATTCATCCCGTCGATGCACAGTTTCGTCATGAGCACTTATCTAGAGTGATCCAGGCGCAGAAGAAAGTCTGTGCGCCGGCGTGACTCCCCGCCCATCCCCCGCTATTTCGCGCCGGTGATGAACGAAACCGAGCGCCAATCCGAGGAACGCAGCTGGGAGACGGCGAAGACGCTCGCCGAGGCCCTGCCGTATATTCAGGTGTATGACCGCGAGACCGTGGTCATCAAATACGGCGGTCA
>JAEMRT010000078.1 GCA_016463225.1 Sphingopyxis sp.
GCGATTTAATGCATGTGTTGCGACGAACAGTTGAACCCACCACCCCAAAGCAGCCCTCTCCACAATCGCTCGTCATCGCCATCCATTCGCGCTATACTCGCTCTGCCAGAGGGTTGGGCGATCGCCGCCGGTGGGGTATCCTGCCGGGGGAGGAAAGTCCGGGCTCCACGGAAATCACGGTGCCGGATAACGTCCGGCGGGCCGGTCTTCGGACCGGTTCAGGGAAAGTGCCACAGAGAGCAAACCGCCACGGCTTCGGCCCGGCGAAAGGTGAAAGGGTGCGGTAAGAGCGCACCGCGCGGCTGGTAACAGGCGCGGCACGGCAAACCCCACCGGGAGCAAGGTCGAATAGGGATGGCACGCGTTCAGTCGCAGGGCTGGTTCCGGCTCCGCCATCCGGGTTGACTGCTTGAGCGTTCGGGTAACCGTTCGCCTAGAGGAATGATCGCCCATCCCCGCAAGGGGTGGACAGAACCCGGCTTATAGACCCTCTGGCAACATCTCTCCCTGACCGCGCGGGAACGCCCGTGCGCAGCCCGCGTTCTATGCCGGACCAGTTGAAAAGGGATACGCATCATGAAAGTCGTCGATGAGCATGTCGAAGTGACCGAGACCGAAGCAAGCGGCGGGGTCAAAGGCCACAATGTCCGTTATGTGCTGGCCTTTTCGCTGATCGCGGTGGTGATCGTGATGTCGGCGATCTGGATCATTCCCGCGCTGCTGCAGCCCTGATCGCGCTCATTTCGCCTTGGTAAGGCGGACAAGTTCCTCCTCGGCGCCGGGAGTGTCCTCCATATAAATGGTCGACACCGGCTGCCTGAATTTTCGCGCATGAAGCTTGTCATAGCCACGGTCGCCCGTAGTCGCGACCTTGAGCTGGGTGGTGATCGTATCGCCGGTCGCGACATTCCAGCTCATTTCATTGCCGTCATGCGCATAGGTGCGGCTGTACACCGTTGCATCGAGCCCGATCAGCCGCATCCGCGGTCGCTCCGCTGTCCGGACCGCGCGATACCGATAGGTCGCGGATAAGGCGGTGGTGCCCCCGTTCAGGTCGCGGATCGTCAGCACGCCCCTGGCGATCTTGAGTTCCGCGGGACCGATCGGAAGGGGTTCGAGCTTCAATTCGCCGCCCGGCTCGTGCCCGATATCGACTTCGCTGCGATAGCTGAGCATGACGCGTAGCGTTCGCGCGTCGGGGCTCGCGACAATATAAACAGTGTCGGTATCGCCGTCCCCGTTGAGGTCGCCGTCAGCGCGCGTCTCGATTTCTTCGCCGAGTTCGAGCCACCCGTTCAACATTTCGTCGGTAATCGGCGGCATCGCCGGTCGGTCGGCCGCCTGCGCCAGGCCGCACAGCGAAAAGGCGGCGATCAATCCCAGACTGCGCATTACGTCATCTCCCCCCGGTCATCGGCAGATTATCAGCTGTTACCAAATCGTCCAGCCGCCGCCGGTGATCTGGCGCACAGCCCAGTTTCCGCTTTCCTACATTATCTTGCTGACCTACCGTTGATTTGGGGCCGTCTGAAGTCGCCGGTATGTGATTTCAGCGTGAAGTTGCGCAGATTTCCGCCATTATCCACGCGGAGCTGAAAATGCGTCGAGGGGGCAGGCAGTTGAGAAAATCATGGCGGATCGGCGCGCTTGGCGCCGCACTCCTGGGGCTAGCGCAGCTGGCGCCGCTCGCGGCCGCGCAGCCGTCGGCAAGCTGCGGCACCGCGCCCTTGCAAGGCGAGCGCGTGGCGCTGCTGATCGGCAACAGCGCCTATAATGACTGGGAATGGCCGTCGCTGAAAAACGCGGTCAACGACATCGACTATGTCTGCGCCGCCTTTGCCAAGGCCGGAATTTCGCCGCGCATCGTCCGCAATGCCGATATGCCGACGCTCGACGCGGCGTTGACGCGCTTTGCCGCGGAGGCGGTGGGGGCGAAGTCGGTGATCATCTATTATGCCGGGCATGGGTTCGAATATGGCGGCCGCAACTGGCTGGTGCCGATGGAGGCGCCGCCGGCGACGCGGCGGGCTGATGTCGAAAAGCGCTATCTGTCGATCGAGCAGGCGGTGAAGCGCGTGGTGCCCGCGGGTGCCTTTACCCTGCTGTTCGTCGATGCCTGCCGTACCGCCGAGCCGGTGGTGCGGATCGAAGATGTCAATGTCGCGGCGGGCGATGCGGCATCGGCGCCGCTCGGGCTGCTCGACATCGGGCAGGGTGCGGTCTTTTATTCGACCGCGAAGGGGCGCCCCGCGCTCGACTTCGCGCCCGTCGGTTCGCCGGTCAGCCCCTTCGCCGCCGCGGTGGTCAAGGAGCTTGGCATTCCGGGGCTGGAAATATCAGACTATTTCAAGGTCGTGTCGCGCGAAGTTTACAAGCGGACGCATGGCATGGCGCTGGGACCGCAGCAGCCGTTTCATTATGGCAGCTGGTTCGACGATTATTATCTCGTCGCCCCGCCGGAGGTGCCGGCGCGCGCGGCGCCGGGCATGACGCTGCGGCCGTTTGCGGCGCCGCCGCCGCCGCCGGGCGCGGTTACCGAGCGGGCGACGCGCGGCACCGCTGGCGATCCGCTCGCCGACATTTCACTCGACCGGCTGGCGATCGAGGACGAGCCGGTGCTGATCGCCGACGTCCTGTCGCGCCACCCCGCCAGCGAACTGATCGCGCTCGCCGACGGCGGTCATCCGCTGGCGCAGCAGCTGGCGGGTTACATGTTCTCGCTCGGGGTCGGGCTGAAGCGCGACCTCGCGCGCGCGCGGGCTTATCTTGAGGCGTCAGCGGCGCAGGGATTTCCGGCGGGGCAGCAGGAACTGGCCTATCTGCTGCTTGAAAATGATCCGTCGCCCGCCGACGTGACGCGCGCCTATGACCTCTATGTCGCGGCGTCGAATGCCGGGTTCTCAAAGGCGAAGACGCATCTGGCGTATCGGCTTGCGGCGGGTACCTTCGGACCTGCCGATTTCGCCCGCTCGCAGGCGCTCTATGCCGAGGCGGCCGAAAAGGGGCATCCGGCGGCGATTTTTGCGCTGACCTATTTCGCCGACACCCGCACCGCGAACCTCGCGCGGCTGCGCACGATCGCCTCGGCGGGCAATCCCGAGGGGAACCACTGGCTGTGCGAGGCGCATTTTGCCGACAAGACGCTCGCCGGGGCGATCGAGGATTGCGGCGTCGCGGCGCGCGCGGGCTTTGCCGGATCGCGCGCGATCCTGGCCGATGCTTTTGCCAAGGGGGTCGGAGTGGCGGCGGACGCGAAGGAAGCGGCGCACTGGGCGAAACTTGCGCGCGATCTACCCGAACTGCGCAAGGATCAACGCGAGTTGATCGCCGGGATTGGGGAGTGACAGCAAATCCTCTCCCCTTGCGGGAGAGGGATGCGAAGACTTGGCGGCTTGGCCGCCTAGTCGTAGCTGGGTGAGGGGTTTGCGGTCCGCTGGACCGCGCGAGCCTATGGCTCGCAGCCCCCTCATCCAAGTCCGCCTAAGCGCTTCGCGCTAAGGCTTCCTATCCTTCTCCCGCAAGGGGAGAAGGTTTTTCAGCGGGATAGCGGACCGCCATCACCTCCCACTCTTTCGATCCCGACGGGAGCTGTACCGTCCGCAAATCGCCGACCGCAGCGCCGCGCAGCGCGCGGGCGAGGGGGCTGTTCCAGCCGATCCGGCCGTCGCCCGCTTCGGCTTCGTCGTCGCCGACCAGCGTGACAGTGCGCCGGGCATCCTCGTCGTCGGCCAGCTCGGCGGTGGCGCCGAACCAGATGCGGCTTTTATCGGGCTGCTCGGCCGGATCGACGACGCGCGCGGCCTTCATCCGCCGCGCCAGAAACGACAGCCGCCGGTCGATCTCGCGCAGCCGCTTGCGGCCATAGATATAGTCGCCATTCTCGCTGCGGTCGCCATTGCCCGCCGCCCAGCTGATCACCTCGACCAGCTTGGGCCGCTCCTGCCCAAGCAGCGCGTCATATTCGGCGCGCAGCGCGGCAAAGCCGGTCGGCGAGATGATGTTGCTGCGTTCCCCCGCCACGCGGACTATCCGGGGGTACGTTTGCCGAGGTAGAAGCTGAGCGGTGCCTGCGGGAGCGTCTTGCCTTGCTGTAGCGTGTCGTAAACGACTGCATTTTCGAGCACGCGCTGGACGTAATTTTTCGTCTCGAAAATCGGGATCGCCTCGATCCAGTCGATCATTTCGATCGATCCGGTGCGCGGATCGCCATTGGCGCGCAGCCATTTGTTCACATTGCCCGGCCCGGCGTTATACGCCGCGACCGCCAGCGGGTAGCTGCCGCCAAAATAGCGCAGCATTTGCTGGAAATAGGTCGACCCCAGCATCATGTTGTAGTTGGTGTCGGTGGTCAGCAGGTCGCGGTTATACGACAGGCCGAGTTTGCCGGCGACCTCGTTTGCGGTGCCGGGCATCAGCTGCATCATGCCGCGCGCCCCGGCGTGGCTGATCGCCTGCCGGTCGAACTGGCTTTCCTGCCGCGTGATCGCGTGGATGAAGGTCCAGTTGCCCTCATGCCCCGCGGGGACGCGCACGGTCGGGAAACCGGCGACCTCGACCGCATCGAGGCTGTTCGCCTGCGCGCTGCGGCCGATCATCACGCCAAGGTCGGGGCGCCCGATCTGCGACGCCAATTGTCCGGCGAGGACATGGTCGGCGGGCGAGGTCGCCTTTTGCGCCAGCGCGCGCAGGAATAGCGACTGTTCGCGCCACGCACCGATCTCGCCGAGCGCGCGCGCGGCGCGGACCAGCCGGTCGTCGCCAAACGCGCGTTTTTCGTCGGTGCTGACCTGGGTCGTCGGGTTAGGCGTCGGCTTGGGCTGCGGACGGCCGAGCCGTTCGAGCGCCAACTGGCCGTAGAATTGGTCATAATGTTGCGCCGCGTCGGCAAAATGCGAACTGGCGGTGCCGCGGTCGCCCGCGGCGAGCGCAGCGCGCCCCGCCCAGTAAAAGCCCTTGGTGCGCGTCTGCGCCGATCGCGCGGCCTCGCCATAGGCGCGGTACAGGCGCACCGCCTCGGCCGGGCGGCGGAGATCCTTGTACGCCAGCTGTCCGGCAAGCCACGCCAGCGACGTATAATCATCGCGCACGCTGAGCGGGGCTTCGCGGATCACCGTTCCCGGCGGGAAGGCGTCGTCGATCTGCCGCGCGATATTATAGGCAGTAAGCTTGTCGCCGCCGCTGTCGGCCTGCCGCGCGTTGGTCAGTAGCGTCTCGATCCATTCTTCGGGATCGGTCGGCGCCTTGGCAAGGACGCGCGGCGCCGCAAGCAACGCGCGCGCTTCGCCGACGCGGCCGGTCTGGCGCAGCCAGGTAGCCTTGTCGGTGATGTAGCCGGCATCGCTGCGGATCAGCGACGGGTTCGCGCTTTCGACCGCCGACGCCTGTAACGCGGCGTCGACCGCCGAACTGCGCAGCGCAAGGCGGGCGGCAAAGACGCTCCGTCGTTCGGGGGTGGTATAGGCAAGCTGGCGGCTCGCTGCCGCGGTCGCGCCCGACCACAGCAAGCGGTCCATTCGCGCGTCATGATCAGCCGGGGTGATGGCGCCGGGGAACAGGCCCATCACGCGGCTCGTCTCATAGTCGTCGAGCGGACCACTCGTCCATGCGCGGCGCACCGCGGCGTTCGCGTCTTCGCGGCGCCCGGAAGCATTCAGCGCCAAGGCATAGCGCAAATGGCCGCTCGCGGTCTGCGGCGGATAGGCTTGAAAATAGGCGAGAGTGCGCGGCGGATCGAAGCTGTCGATCGCGATCGCCTTTTCGGCGCGCGAGCGCATCTTGTCGGCGTCGGGCCAGCCCTTGTTGGTCATCAGGAAGCGCGACAGCTGATCGAACGAGGCGCCGGTGTTGGCGGTCAGTCGGCGCCATTCCATCACCGCGTCGCCGACCGAATTGGTTGACGGCGGCGGCCCCGATGTCGACGCCAGCCCCATCTGCGCGCGGTACCACGCCATCTGTTCGGGGGTGAGTTCGCTGGCGTGGGCCATGGTGGGAAGAAGCAGGGCCGCGGCCAGTGCCAGACGGGAGATACGGGGCAGCGTCATCATGCCGTCCATGGTAATGCCAAACTCCTTGCGGGGCGCTGAATAGACGTCCATTAGCGGCGCGCCGTCGGGACTCTACCGGCTGGCCCGTGTTTTTGTAAAGGAGCGGGGCATGTTTTCGGGGTCGATTCCCGCTTTGGTGACGCCATTTCGCGATGGGGCGTTCGACGCGCCCGCCTTTGCACGGCTTGTCGATTGGCAGATCAAGGAAGGGACCAGCGCACTGGTTCCGTGCGGCACGACCGGTGAAAGCCCGACGCTGGGTTTCGACGAACATTATCAGGTGATCGACAGCTGCATTCAGGCTGCGGCGGGCCGCGTTCCGGTGATCGCCGGGTGCGGATCGAATGACACCGCGACGGCCATCCGCCACATGCGCCATGCGCAGGCCGCAGGCGCGGCGGCGGCGCTGGTGGTTGCACCCTATTACAACAAGCCTAGCCAGAATGGCATGATCGCGCATTTTCAGGCGCTGGCCGATGCCAGCGACCTGCCGATCGTCGTCTATAACGTTCCCGGCCGCACCGTCGCCGACATCAGCGCCGAAACGATGTGCAAGCTCGCCGAAATTCCCTCGGTCGTCGCGATTAAGGATGCGAGCGGCGATCTGGCGCGGGTAACGGTTCACCGCGCGGGTGCCGGGCATGATTTCTGCCAGTTGAGCGGTAATGACGACCTGTGGCTGCCGCATGCCGTGATGGGCGGCGTCGGCTGCATCTCGGTCACCGCGAATGTCGCGCCGCGCCTCTGCGCCGATTTCGCGGCTGCGTGCGCCGCCGCCGACTGGGCGCGCGCGCTGGTGCTGCACGACCGTTTGTTCGACCTGCATCAGGCGATGTTCTCTGACACGTCGCCGGCGCCGGCGAAATATGCGCTGTCGCGCATCCACGACTGGTTTTCGCCCGAAGTGCGCCTACCTGTCATTCCGGCGGACGCGGCTTCGCGTGCCGCCGTCGACGCCGCGCTGTCCGCGGCAGGAGTGATCTAGGTTTCCCATGGCCCGTCCGCAGTCCGCCGCCGAATTCGACAAAAAGAAGATCGTTGCCGAGAACCGGCGCGCGCGGTTCGACTTTGCCATCGAACAGGTGTTCGAGGCGGGGATCGCGTTGCAGGGGACCGAGGTCAAGTCGCTGCGCTTTGGCGAAGGCACCATCGCCGAAAGCTATGCCGAGGTGAAGGGCAATGAGGTCTGGCTGATCAACAGCAACATCCCCGAATTCAGCCACGGCAACCGCCACAATCACGAGCCCAAGCGCCCACGCAAACTGTTGCTTAGCGGCCGCGAGATCAACAAGATGTACGCCGGCGTCGCGCGGCAGGGCATGACCCTCGTGCCGCTCTCGGTCTATTTCAACAGCCGCGGCCGCGCCAAGGTCGAGCTCGCGCTCGCCAAGGGCAAGAAGGCGCATGACAAGCGGGAGTCGATCAAGGAACGCGACTGGAAGCGCGACAAGCAGCGGCTGATGAAAGAACGCGGGTGAGCGGCGGCAAACCCAAGGACAAAGCGGCGGTGATGAACTGGATCCGCCGCAATTCGCCGACGCGCGAGGAACTGCTCGCGAGCCGCTTCGTCAAACCCTTCGCACACCGCGTCGCGCACAGCCATTTGTGGCGCTTTACCCGGACGTCAGTACCGCGCGGGACCGCTCTCGGCCTGTTCGTCGGCATTTTTTTCCTGATCCCGGGCATCCAGATTTTGGGCGTCGCGCTGCTCGCGCTGCCCGTCCGCGCCAACATCCCGATCGGCGCCGCGATGACCTTTCTCTCCAACCCGGTGACGACGCCCTTCATCGTCCTTGCATCGGTGTGGCTGGGTGACTGGTTGTTCGGGCTGCAGGCCAACAGCGCCACGTTTTCGGCGATGATCGAACATGGCGCATCGGCGGGCGAGTGGGCGCGCTGGGTCTTTTCGGATGCGGCGCCCGCGATGCTTTCCGGGCTGCTGGTCATTTCGCTGGTCTCGGCCGCGGTCGGATATGTGCTCGCCTCGATCTTCTGGGACAACTGGATTCGGCTCCGCTGGCGGCGCAAATTGCAGCGGGCGCGCGACCAACGACATGAGGCATCGACCAGCGACACCCCTGCCGGTTGAACCGCGCTCGCGCCATCGTATAGCTGCCCCATTGCAATGACGTGTCGCGCCAATGTGCCGCACATCGTTGCTTCGTTTCAAGAACTGGGGACTGTCATGACTCTTTTGCATGTTTCTTCGCGCCTGATGGCGACCGCCGCGCTGGGCGCTGTACTGATGACCGCCGTGCCGACCGCCGCCAAGGAAAAGGCCGCACCCGCCCCCACCACCGAAACCGCAGCCAAGCCCGAGCTCGGCACCTTCGGCTTCGACACTTCGGGCATGGACAAGACGGTCCTGCCGGGCGACGATTTTTACGGCTATGCCAATGGCACTTGGGCCAGGAACACCGCGATCCCCGCCGACAAGTCCAACTATGGCATGTTCACCGCGCTCGGCGACCTGTCGCAGCAGCGCACCCGCGAAATCCTCGACGCGGCCAAGGGCGATCAAGGCAGCATGATCGGCCGCAACTACGCCGCCTATCTGGACGCCCCCGCGGTCGAAGCCAAAGGGCTGGCGCCGATCCAGCCGTGGCTCGCCAAGATTCGCGCCGTCGACAAGCCCGGTCTTGCCGCGCTGCTCGCCGAGGCCGACCGCAACGGCGTTCAGCATTTCTTTGGCGGGTTCGTCGGTCAGGACGACAAAAACCCCGACGTGTACATCTATACGATGTTTCAGGGCGGCATCGGCATGCCCGACCGCGATTTCTACCTGAAGGACAATGAGCGCAACGCCAAGCTGCAGGGCGCCTATCTGAAGCATCTGGAGAATGTCCTGACGCTGGCCGGCGAAACAAACGCTGCGGCGCGCGCCAAGGCGATCTATGATTTCGAAAAGCAGATCGCGACCGTCCATTGGGACAAGAATGACAGCGGCGACGCGACCAAGGTCTATAACAAGATGACGATCGCCGAACTGGCGGCGGCGGCACCCGGTTTTGACTTTGTCACCTTCATCCGCGGCCTTGGCGTCAAGGAAGATTCGCTGCTGGTGTCGCAGCCGAGTGCCTTCACCGGTGAAGCCAGGCTGCTCGCCGACGCGCCGATCGCGGTGATCCGCGACGCGCTGCTCGTGCGCAGCCTCGACGGCTTCTCGGGCGTGCTGCCCGAGAAGTTCGCGCAGGAAAGCTTCGCTTTCTATGGCACCGCATTGTCGGGCACGCCGCAGATGCAGGAGCGCTGGAAGCGCGCGGTCGACTTCACCACCGGCAATCTGGGTGAGGCCGTCGGGCAGGACTATGTCGCGAAATATTTTCCGCCCGAAACCAAGGCGGAAATGGACAAGCTGGTCAAGAATGTCCTCGCCGCGATGGGCCGCCGGATCGACGGGCTGGCGTGGATGCAGCCGGCGACCAAGGTCAAGGCGAAGCAGAAGCTCGCCAATTTCACGACCAAGATCGGCTATCCCGATCGCTGGAAGGACTATAGCAAGCTCGAGATCAAGGCGGACGACCTGTTCGGCAATGCGCTGCGGTCGAACCAGTTCGCGCATGACGACAATATCAGCCGGCTCGGCGGTCCGATCCGCCGCTGGGAATGGGGAATGACCCCGATGACGGTCAACGCCTATGCCAATTTCGGCATGAACGAGATCGTGTTCCCGGCGGCGATCCTGCAGCCGCCCTTCTTTGACCCGCACGCCGATCCGGCGATCAACTATGGCGGCATCGGCGCCGTGATCGGCCACGAAGTGAGCCATCATTTCGACGACCAAGGCGCGAAATATGACGAAACCGGCAAGCTCGCCGACTGGTGGACCCCCGCCGATGTCGCGGCGTTCGAAGCCGCGGGCAAGGCGCTGGTCGCGCAATATGACGCCTATGAAGTGCTGCCCGGCGAAAAGCTCGACGGCACCTTCACGCTGGGGGAAAATATCGGCGACGTCGCCGGGCTGACGGTGGCCTACGACGCCTACAAGGCCTCGCTGGGCGGCAAGGAAGCGCCGGTGATCGACGGGCTGACCGGCGACCAGCGCTTCTTCCTCGGCTGGGCGCAGGTGTGGCGCCGCAACTATCGCGAGCAGAATCTGTCGCAGCGCATCACGACCGATCCGCATTCGCCCTCGATCCAGCGGACTTGGGTCTCGCGCAACCTTGACCCTTGGTATAAAGCCTATCAGATCAGGGAAGGCCAGAAGCTGTATCTGGCGCCGAAAGACCGTGTTCGCATCTGGTGATGCGCCGATAAGAAAGACTGTCATTGACCGCGACGAGCCTGCCTTCCGCTGATTCCGATATCGGCAGGGGGGTGGGTGCCGTCGGCCCGCTCGCGGTACCGACGGGGCTGTCGCGCGTCGATATGGGCCTGCTCGGCGGGCTGGCGCTGCTGTCGACCGCGCTGCTGTTCTGGGCGACGCGCGAAGCGATCCTCGCTGCGGGCTTTCTGGCCGGGCTGGCGGTCGCCGTCGGCGGAGTGCTGCTTGCTCGCCGCCTGTTTCCTGCGACCGTTGCGGGCGAAGCGGTGCCGCCTGACTGGACGATGCTGCGCCAGGCAGTGAATCACGATGACGTAGCAATCGCGGTCACCGACCGGGCCGGTCGCATGGTGTGCGCGAACGACCTGTTCGGCACCTGGATGGGCGGCTTCGTCACGCCGCCGGGCCTGCCGCTCGAAGGACGGGGAGGCGATGTGCTGAAAAACGCAGGTCGCATGGCCTGGCGCGATGGCGAGGGACGCGCCGACGACCTTGCGATCGGTCCACTGCAACTGCGCGCGCAGGTGACGCGCACGGGGCAGGCGGAGGATTATCTTGTCTGGCGCTTTTCGGCGCTCGAACGGCTCGATCTGGCGTCGGAAATCACCCGCCATCTCGATGGCCCCGCGGGCCGCACGCTCGGCCACGCCGGCGTCATGGCGGCGCTGGTCAATGCCGAAGGGCGGCTGCGCGTCGCCAATCAGGCGTTCCTCCTTCGCGCGCTGGGCGAGGATGACGCCGGTCATTATGCCGGCCGTGACGTCGCGCCGATGCTGCGCATCGACGACGGCGGCGCGCTCTATTTCGCGCGCGAGGGTGACCGCGCGACCCCGGTGCGGATGCTGCAAATCCCGCTTGCCCCCGCCGACAACAACGCCCCGGTGCTGCTCGCGATGCTCGACGAGGAAATGGGCCCGGCCGACCGCGGCACCGCGCAGACCTATGTCGAAACCTTGCTGTCGCTGCTGCCCTTCGGGCTGGCGATGGTCGATCGCGACGGGCGTTTTCTGTACATGAACCGCGCGTTCGTGCGCGCGGCGAGCCTGGGCGACGGCAAGATGCCCCGCTATCCCGGCGACATCGTCGTTGGCGAGGACAAGGGGCCGCTCGCCGACATGATCCGCCGCCACAGCAGCGGCCAGCAGGTCGGCGGCGACCTGTCGATCCGGCTGGCGGGGCAAAGCGGCGACCCGGTGTCGATCCGCATCGTCGGGGTGCGCGGACTGGGCGAGGCGGCGGTGCTGCTCAGCCTGAAGGATTCGAGCGAGGAATCGGGGCTGAAGCGTCAGGTTGCGCAAGCGTCGAAGATGCAGGCCGTCGGCCAGCTCGCAGGCGGCGTTGCGCATGATTTCAACAATATCCTGACCGCGGTGCTCGGCGCCTGCGACCTGATGCTGATGCGTCACACGCCGGGCGACAGCGATTATGACGACATCCAGCAGATCCGCAGCAACGCCAACCGCGCCGCCAGCCTGACGCGGCAATTGCTCGCCTTTTCGCGCCAGCAGACACTGCGGCCGCAAATCCTGCAGCTGCCCGACGTGATTTCGGAGGTGTCGCACCTGCTCAAGCGGCTGATCGGCGAAACGGTCCAGCTGGCGGTCCACCATGGCCGCGGGCTCGGCGCGGTGCGCGCTGACCCCGGGCAGCTCGAACAGGTGATCATCAACCTCGCGGTCAACGCGCGCGATGCGATGCCGGGCGGGGGGACGCTGACGATCGAAACCTATCCGGTATCCGCCGCCGACGTGCGCCTGATGGGCAATGAGTTCATGCCGCCCGCCGATTATTGCGCGCTCAAGGTCAGCGATACCGGCACCGGCATTGCCGCGGACGTGCTGCCCAAGATTTTCGAACCCTTTTTCACGACCAAGGATGTCGGCAAGGGGACCGGGCTCGGTCTGTCGACCGTTTACGGCATTATCAAGCAATCGGCGGGGTATATTTTTGCCGACAGCAAGCCGGGGCAGGGGACGAGCTTCGCCATCTATCTGCCCGTCCATCGCGTCGGCAGCGACACCCCGGTGGTGGCGCCGCCGCCCGCGAAGCCCAAGAAGAGCCAGTGGGGCACGGGCACCATCCTGCTCGTCGAGGACGAAGATATGGTCCGCGCAGTGGCCGAACGCGCGCTGACCCGCGCGGGCTATACGGTCGTCACCGCGTCGCAGGGGGAGGAAGGGCTCGAACGTTTTGCCCAGATGGCGGAGGTCGATTTGATTATCAGCGATGTGGTGATGCCGACGATGGACGGTCCCGCGATGGTGCGCGCGCTGCGCGCCAAGCGGCCCGACCTGCCGGTTCTCTTCATGTCGGGCTATGCCGAGGAGCAGTTGCGCCAGTCGATCAACATCGACGACGTCGCGTTCCTGCCCAAACCCTTTTCGGTCGCGCAATTGGCCGAGGCGACCTCGGCGGCGCTTGACGATGCCGCGCACAGGGTGAAAAATGGCTGATAATCTGCGCATTCTGCTCGTCGAGGACGATGTGCTGATCGGCATGATGCTCGCCGACATGTTCGATGCGCTCGGCCTGCCCGAACCCGCGCAGGCGGCGAGCATGGACGAAGCGCTGGCGATCATCGCGACCGAATCGCTCGGCGGCGCGCTCGTCGATATCAACCTTGGGGACGAAAAGGGCTGGCCGGTCGCGGATGCGCTGGCCGAACGCGGGATTCCCTTTGCCTTCACCTCGGGCGGCGGCGATATTTTGCCGCCGGCGCATGCCAGCCGCCGGCTGGTCGCCAAACCCTTTCGGATCAGCGACATCGAGGCGGCGCTGGCCGAATTTGAGGTCTGAATCCCATCGCCGCCCTCGCGAAGCCTGGGGCCGCTGGAAGGGTCAGGCAGCGACGATAGTCACGGCTTGCAACGCCGTCCGTTTGGTCGGCGACGGCGATGACAAATTATTTTGTTCTACCCTTGTTCCATGAGAACAAATGCCGTACACAGGTTCGGCGTTGCGATGCTTCTGTCGTCGCTCTAGAGCTGGAAGGGTACGGTAATGGCCGGACAATTGTCACTCGTCGAATCGGGGAAATCAGTGAACAACACGGACAGGCAGAAGGCGCTCGACGCCGCGCTCGCGCAGATCGATCGCGCCTTTGGCAAGGGCTCGGTGATGAAATTGGGCTCGAAAGAGACGATGCAGGTCGAGGCGATCTCGACCGGTTCGCTCGGCCTCGACATCGCGCTTGGCGTCGGCGGTTTGCCGCGCGGCCGCGTCATCGAAATCTATGGTCCCGAAAGCTCGGGCAAGACCACGCTCGCGCTGCACGTCCTTGCCGAAGCGCAAAAGGGCGGCGGCACCGTTGCGTTCGTCGATGCCGAACATGCGCTCGACCCGGTCTATGCACGCAAGCTTGGCGTCAATATCGACGAACTGATCATCTCGCAGCCCGACACTGGTGAACAGGCGCTCGAAATCGTCGACACGCTGGTGCGCTCGAACGCGATCGACGTGCTGGTCGTCGACTCGGTCGCCGCGCTGGTTCCGCGCGCCGAAATCGAGGGTGAGATGGGCGACACCCATGTTGGCCTGCAGGCGCGTCTGATGTCGCAGTCGCTGCGCAAGCTGACCGGTTCGATCAGCCGCTCGCGCTGCATGGTGATCTTCATCAACCAGCTACGCATGAAAATCGGCGTGATGTACGGCAATCCCGAAACCACGACGGGCGGCAACGCACTGAAATTCTACGCCTCGGTCCGCCTCGACATCCGCCGCACCGGTCAGATCAAGAATGGCGACGAGATCGTCGGCAACACGACCAAGGTCAAGGTCGTGAAGAACAAGGTCGCGCCGCCGTTCAAGCAGGTCGAATTCGACATCATGTACGGGCAGGGCATTTCCAAGATCGGCGAGATCCTCGATCTGGGGGTCAAGGCCGGGATCGTTGAAAAGTCGGGCGCCTGGTTCAGCTATGACTCGATCCGCATCGGACAGGGCCGCGAGAACTCGAAGACCTTCCTCAAGGAGAATCCGGAACTGATGGACCGGCTCGAAGCCGCCATCCGCAGCCGCACCGACGCGGTGGCTGAAGAAATGATGGCCGGCCCCGACGATGAGGGCGACGACATCAACTGATCCCGATCCGGTCGGTTCGCGTTGGCGGGCCGACCGGGAAACGGCGGCGGGTCTTCAGCCCCTTGTACCTGCACTCCCTCTCCCCGCAGGTGGACCCGCCGGCCGTTGACCTTTTGGGCTGTGGCGGCTTTTTCGGTGTTGCCGGAGATGTCGGCTTTGGGGTGAGCCCCTGAAAATCTGCTTTGGGTCTCCCATATGCAAATGCTGACGGATTACTCCCAAAGCACTCGCCCCAGATATCTGATCCGAATGGTGCCTCTAAACGGCAAGATCGGCAATTTACGTAGCGGTAGGAAGTTTGCGCAAAACTCTCGCCAAACGCGAGATGGGAGCACGAAAATGTCGTACCGCAAGATAATAGAGGCCATCGCCGTTGCAGCGGCGATAACGGCGGTTCCGGCGTTCTGCCAAGAAGCGGATGTGCCGCTGGATGAGCCCATCCGCACCATTTCGGCGGTAGTCGATCCCGATGCTAAAGCAGCAATCGCGGGGATCAACGCTTTCTCGCTCGACCTTTATCGGCACACCCTGACCATCGATGAAAACCATCTCCTATCGCCCGCCAGCGTTTCTGTCGCGGTAGGGCTGGCCTATCGCGGCGCGCAAGGTACCACGGCCACAGAGCTTGAGCAGGTGCTTCATTTTGGCAAACCGCCGCGCGAATATCTCCGCGTCAACGGGCAAATACTCGGGACGATGACATTTGCGGGACCGCAGCGTGAATTGCGAACGGCGAATGCCGTCTGGTTGCAGGATGAGATGCCGATTCTCCCTGACTATGAGCAGGACTTGGCTGCTTTTGCCAAAGCAGGGTTGCAACGTGTGGATTTTCGCGGAGCAGCGGAGGCTGCACGGCTCAAAGTCAATAACTGGGTCGCGGAAAGCACGCGGGACAAAATTAAAGAATTGCTGCAACCGGCTGACGTCACGAAAAAAACTAGGGCAATTCTCGTCAACGCCATCTACTGGAAGGGCGGTTGGGCTAGCGCCTTCGACAAGAAGCAGACGAAATCGGAGCCTTTCAAGCTTTTGGACGGCGGCCAAGTGACGGCACCGCTTATGTCCCAACGGTCAAACTTTCGAGTGATGGAACGCGGCGGCACCTATACGAACTGACCTCTTGAGGAGATTAATATGACCCTGATCGTCCACCATCTGAACAACAGCCGGTCGCAGCGCATCCTGTGGTTGCTCGAGGAAATCGGCGCGCCTTATGAGATCAAATTTTATGACCGCGATGCGACGACCAACCTGGCGCCGCCCGAACTGATCGCGGTGCATCCGCTCGGCAAGTCGCCGGTGATTTCGGACGGCGACCGCGTGATCATCGAATCGGGCGCGATCACCGAATATCTGTGCGAGCGGCACGGCGGCGGGCATCTGGTTCCGCAGCGCGGCACCGACGACCATATCAGCCACCTCGAATGGCTGCATTTTGCGGAAGGGTCGGCGATGACCCCGATCCTGCTGCGCATCTACACCGCGCGACTGGGCGAAGCGGCGGCGCCGCTCGAACCGCGGATCAACCAGCAGCTCGACGCGCATTTCGCCTATATGGAGAGCCGCGTCGGCGACAACGGTCACTTCATCGGCGACAGCCTGTCGGCGGCGGACATCATGCTGAGCTTCCCCGCCGAAATCGCGATCATGCAGGGCATGGCGCCGCGCTATCCCAAGCTCGCGGCGTTTGTGAACGCCTGCCATTCGCGCCCCGCCTGGCAGCGCGCGCGCGAAAAGGGCGGCGCCTATTATGGCTATTGAGCGGCGGCGCTGGCTGCCGCTGGCCGCGCTGGGGCTGATCGCCAGCGCGGCGGCAGCGCAGCCGCCGCCGCTTGGTCCCGAGGTCGAACGGATCGCGACGGGCGCCGACGGCACGGCCTTTGCCGTCGTGCCGGCCGACGAAAGCGCCGCGATGGGCCGCTTCGCCGCCTACACCATGGCGCTGGCCAAGCGCGATTATGCGAGTGCCTATGCGATGCTGCGGCTGTCGTTTCAGGCGTCGAACCCGCGGCTCGAATGGGAAATGAACCTGCGCAAGCGCCCGACCCTGTGGGCCGACGGCACGCTTCGGGTGCTGCGCGTCAGCTGGTACGCCGATCCCGCGGGGCAGCCGCCGGGGCTCTATGCCGCGTTCGATTTTCGCGGCGACCGTAAGGGCGGCACGATGGATTGCGGCTATGTCGCCGTGCATCGGACTGCCCCCGGCGCCGAGTGGACCGTGGTGCGCACCGACACCTCCGAAGTGCCCGCCGACCTGATCGAGGACGGGGTGCCGAAGGCCGACGTGCTGCGGCAATTGCCCTGTTATCTGGGCAAGGGGATTGCGACGAATTTCTGACCGATTGGGCCGATGACGGTCATCGACACGAAGCGGCTTGTCGCATGCCCGCAAAATCCCTAATTCGCGCGCATGACATCGACCAACGACATTCGCCGCTCGTTCCTCGACTATTTCGGGGGCACCGGGCACCATATCGAGCCGTCGGCGCCGCTGGTGCCGTACAACGACCCGACGTTGATGTTCGTCAACGCCGGGATGGTGCCGTTCAAGAATGTCTTCACCGGGCTGGAAAAGCGCCCGTACAGCACCGCGGCCTCGTCGCAGAAATGCGTCCGCGCGGGCGGTAAGCATAATGACCTCGACAATGTCGGCTTCACCGCGCGCCACCACACCTTCTTTGAAATGCTGGGCAATTTTTCGTTCGGCGATTATTTCAAGGAGCAAGCGATCCATCACGCGTGGAACCTGATCACCAAGACGTGGGGGCTGGCGCCCGAGCGGCTGACCGTCACCGTCTATCACACCGATGACGAGGCGTTCGCGCTGTGGAAGAAGATCGCCGGGCTGCCCGAAGAGCGTATCATCCGCATCGCGACCAACGACAATTTCTGGTCGATGGGCGACACCGGGCCGTGCGGGCCGTGTAGCGAAATCTTTTACGACCATGGCGACCATATCTGGGGCGGCCCCCCGGGCTCGCCTGAAGAAGACGGCGACCGCTTCGTCGAAATCTGGAACCTGGTGTTCATGCAGTATGACCAGCGCGGCCCGGGCGACCGCGTCGACCTGCCGCGGCCCAGCATCGACACCGGCATGGGGCTGGAGCGCGTCGCGGCGGTGCTGCAGGGCGTCCACGACAATTACGACACCGACACGTTCAAGGCGTTGATCGCGGCGTCGGTCGACCTGACCGGGGTTCCGGCCGAGGGCGCGACGCAGGCCAGCCACCGGGTGATCGCCGATCACCTGCGCGCATCGAGCTTTCTGATTGCCGACGGGGTGCTGCCGTCGGCCGAGGGGCGCGGTTATGTGCTGCGCCGGATCATGCGCCGCGCGATGCGCCACGCGCATCTGCTGGGCGCCAAGGATCCGCTGATGTACCGGCTGCTGCCGTCGCTGACCGCCGAGATGGGCGCCGCCTATCCCGAGCTGATCCGCGCGCAACCGTTGATCGCCGAGACGCTGGAGCGCGAAGAAACCAAGTTCCGTCAGACGCTCGACAAGGGGCTGCGGCTGCTTGATGAGGCAACGGTGGGCTTCAGCGCCGGCGCGACGCTGCCGGGCGAGGTCGCGTTCAAGCTCTATGATACGTTCGGCTTCCCTTATGATCTGACCGAAGATGCGCTGCGCACGCAGAACATTGCGGTCGACCGCGCGGGCTTCGATGCGGCGATGGCGCAGCAGAAAGCGGCGGCGCGCGCGGCGTGGAAGGGCAGCGGCGACAAGGCTTCGGACGAAATCTGGTACGACATTGCGGAGACGCAGGGCGGCACAGAATTCACCGGCTATGGCGCGACGTCGGGCGAGGGGCAGGTGATTGCGCTCGTCAAGGATGGGGTTTCGGTCGACGAGGCCATGGCGGGCGATGCGCTGGTCGTGCTGACCAACCAGACACCCTTTTATGGTGAGAGCGGCGGCCAGATGGGCGACAGCGGCACGATCGCGACGCTGGACGGCGCGAAGGCGTCGGTGAGCGACACCGGCAAGCCGCTGGGGCGGCTGCATGCGCATCATGCCAAGCTGGAGGCGGGCAGCCTGAAGGTCGGCGATACGGTGCAGCTGACCGTCGATGCCGAACGCCGCGACCGCATCCGCGCCAACCACAGCGCGACGCACTTGCTGCACGCGGCGCTGCGCAATCGGCTCGGCGGGCATGTGACGCAGAAGGGCAGCCTGGTCGCCGAGGACCGCTTCCGCTTCGACTTCTCGCATCCCAAGGCGCTGACGCCCGAGGAGATCGCCGATGTCGAAGCCGACGTGAACGCGCAGATCCGCGGGAATGAGGCGGTGACGACGCGGCTGATGACCCCTGATGATGCCGTCGCGGCGGGCGCGCTGGCGCTGTTTGGCGAGAAATATGGCGACGAAGTGCGCGTGCTGAGCATGGGCAAGGCGACCGAGAATCATTATTCGGTCGAACTGTGCGGCGGGACGCATGTGCGGGCGCTGGGTGACATCGCCTTGCTCAAGATCATCAGCGAGTCGGCGGTGTCGTCCGGGGTGCGACGCATCGAAGCGCTGACCGGCGACGCGGCGCGGACGTGGTTGAACGGGCGCGATGAGGCGCTGAAGGCAGCAGCGGCGGCGCTCAAGACCTCTCCCGACGATGTCCCGGCGCGCGTTGCGCAGCTGGCTGAGGCGCTCAAGAAGGCCGAGCGCGAGCTCGCCGATGCAAAGAAGGCGCTCGCGATGGGCGGCGGTGGCGGCGCGACTGGGCCTGCTGTCGAACAGGTTGGTGACACCGCGTTTATCGCGCAGGTCGTCGATGGGCTCGATCCCAAGGAATTGCGCGGCACGGTCGACGGGCTGAAGAAGCAGGTCGGCAGCGGCGTTGCGATGCTCGTCGCGGTCAACGACGGGCGCGCTTCGGTGGCGGTCGGGGTGACCGAGGGTGTCGCCCATAATGCCGTCGATCTCGTCAAGCTCGCGGTCGCGGCGCTCGGCGGGCAGGGCGGCGGCGGGCGGCCCGACATGGCGCAGGGCGGCGGTCCCGACGGCGGCGCGGCCGATGCGGCGGTCGCCGCGGTCAAAGCCGCGCTCGCTTGAAACCGACCAAGAAAACGCGGCGCACCGATCATGCCGAACGGCTGATCGCGGCGCCGCTGGTCGACGTCTTTTCGGCGTTCACCAGCGAAGCGAAACTGGCGCGGTGGTTGCCGCCCGAGGGAGCGACGGGTGAATTCGAGCATGTCGACCTGCGTCCCGGCGGCGGCTTTCTGATGCGGCTGACGTTCGACGATGCCGACGTCGAGACCAAGAGCGATGACGACAGCGATGTCGTCGAGGTCTATATTCCGACGCTCGATGACGGTCGGCTGATCGTGTGGGAGGTCGAGTTCGTGTCCGACGACCCGCGCTTTTCCGGGACGATGGCGATGCACTGGTATTTGTCGCGGCAGGGCGGCGGCACGCTGGTGACGATCGACGCGCATCATGTGCCGCCGGGGATTTCGGCGAAGGATCATGAGGCGGGGTTGAATAGCTCGCTGGCGAATTTGGCGCGGGTTGTGGAGGAATAGAGCTGCTCCCCGGCGAAAGCCGGGGCCCAGCGGCGTCGCGCTGTCCT
>JAEMRT010000198.1 GCA_016463225.1 Sphingopyxis sp.
TTCCGTTGTCCTCGGTCACGATAGGTACGTTTTTAGGGCGGTACAGCCTATAGAGCACCTCCGACGGGACCGTCGCTATGGGCCGGAGCGACGCTGCTGGCCGGGTGCCCTGAATATGGCTTGCGTCGCGTTTCCTTTCATATATTACTTAGGTCTCTAATCATTTTTGAAAAGCCGGCTTGCGAGCACGTCCACAGAAGGCGGCCGCCCGGAAGGAGAGGGATGAAAATATGAGACTAACTGCTCTCGCGCCGGTCACGCTTGCGACACTGCTGACCTTGTCCCAAGGCGCATACGCTCAATCACAGACCGCCCAACCAGCTCCGACGCCGCCTTCTGACGCCCCCGCGGCGCAAGACCCAAACGCTGAGGGCGACATCATCGTGACGGCGCAGAAGAAGTCGGAAAATCTTCGCGACGTCCCGATCGCGATCAGCGCGATCAAGGGACAGGATCTCACCGCCCGCGGCTTCACAACGTCGATGGATCTTCCAGATCTTGTTCCAGGTGTGCGCTCAACTACCCCGGGTGGCGGTGCTTATGTCACGACGATCATCCGTGGGGTCGGCCAGCAAGATATCGCGCGTCACCAGGAAGCACCGGTCGCCACCTATGTGGACGGAGCGTATGTCGGCCTCACGTCCGCGCTGACTCAGCCGGTTTTCGACGTCGACCGTGTCGAGGTTCTCAAGGGGCCGCAAGGAACACTGTTCGGGCGCAATGCGACGGGTGGCCTTGTCCAATATATTACCCGAGCACCCAGCCAAGAGTTCGAGGCTTATGTCACGACCGAATATGGGAGCTACGACAAGTTCATGACGGAAGGGGCCGTCGGCGGCAGCCTTGGCGGTGACTGGTCAGGCCGTATCGCATATCATGCCGAAAAGGGTGGCGCATACATCCGCAATCCGATCGGGCCAGACCATAACGGCACAGATGTTCAAGCTGTCCGTGCGCAACTCCAGTATAAGCCCAGTAGCGATTTCCGGGCCCTGCTCAGCGTATATGCAGACCGTTTTCCGGACCAACCCGGCCCTGTCGCGAGCACGACGCGCGCGTTTATCGGGGCGAACGGTAAGCCGGTCGGCGTCACGCCCGGCAATTTTGCCGCGTATCAGAATTTCTGCCGCACGACAGTTGGGACAGTTCCGACCACTTATTCTCCACTCGGTGACTGCGCGGCATCACTGAAGAGCCCTTACAATGTGCCAACCGCCAACTACCTAAAAGTCAACGGAAAATATCTTAACGCCACCGCGACAATCGATTGGACGATTGGGTCCGGAATCAAGCTGACGTCGATCTCAAACTATCAGTACTCCGATCAACTCTACAACACCCAGCTTGCGAGCGGATTCCCGACAGCTATTGTTAATGCAAGCGATTCTGGGAGCCGCCAATATTCCGAAGAGATCAGACTCTCCGGAAAGGTAAGTAATGTTGACTGGGTCGCCGGTCTTTATGGGTTGTGGATCAACAACCATACCGGCGCAAATGTTAATCTAAACGATATACCGTTCTATGGAATCAATCTCAATGCGGCCCTGCATCTGAGAACCACGTCTTACGCTGGATTTGCGGAAGCCACCTACCACTTTAGCCCCAAGTTCAGTGTTATTGTCGGCGGCCGCGTAACCAGTGACCAGAAGCGTGGTGTCAATCAGTCCTCCTGCACGACCAATCCTACGATCCCGGTCAATATTTGCGCAGTGATCGCAGGGGCGTCGCCGGTTCCGCTCGTGCAGTTCGTCGGATTCGACAAGTCAATATCAACGACATCCTGGTCAGGACGCATCGTTGCTCAATATAAACTCGATGAAAATGTCAATGTCTACGCTGGCGTAAACAGGGGCACAAAGGCAGGTGGGTTCAATACCGGTGCAAACGAGCTTTATCCCGTTTCCGTAGCCGAGTTCAAACCTGAGACGCTTGTGAACTATGAGGCCGGTGTTAAATCGAGAATGCTCAACGGAGTGCTCGATTTCAACGGTTCGATTTTCTATTACGATTACAAGAATCTACAAACCTTCTCGACCCAAAACTTGGCGCTCTACGTCTTTAACGTCGACGCATGGGTAAGGGGTGCCGAGTTCGACATGGTTATCCGCCCGATGCGCGGACTTAATTTTTCCGCATCCGCCAGTTATCTCGATTCAAAGGCCAAAAATGTTCCGGTTGGTGCGGGGTTTGCCGACTTTGTGCTCCCGAACGCGCCGAAATTCAGCTCGAACGTCTCGGCCCGCTACGAGTTCGACCTCGGCCCGGGCAAGGCTTCGATTTTCGGAAGCTACGCGAGGGTTGGCCGGCGGAGTACCTCGGCGGTTGATTACGCGATCGAAAATGTACCTGCCTACAACAAAGTGGATTTCAGGCTCGGATACGAGCTTGATCGCGTCTCATTTGCTTTCAACATCCGAAATTTGACGAATGCACTTATCTATAATTCCGGTGTTCCTTCTGAGACTATAACTGGATCGGTGTTCAATTCAGTTCTTGCGCCAAGAACTTTTTCAGGATCCATATCTCTTAGATTGTGATCGATCTTCAATTGATCCCAATGGCGTCTGCGGATGATGGCGACTATGCTGCTAGAGGTTTGGTGTAGGCTCCTGGCGGTGCATTATTCACCTTGGTCTGGAAGGAGCCGATATAGGCGATATTGCCTACCCAAGCGTCACAATGACCGCGGCGGCACCCGCAATTTCGGCTGCGGGGCGCAAACCCGGGACCAAGCACGAGTTCAAGGCACCACTTTTTCTCAACCAAGGGGGTATGTCGAGTGCTTGCAGACTATCTAGTCGCCATGTTTCCGGCGGTGAGGTCGAACCGATGACCGAGCGCGCGGATGTAGTCATTGTGGGCGCCGGGCATGGTGGTGGACAGACGGCGATCGCCCTGCGGCAAGCGAAGTTTGCGGGGACGATTGCGCTGGTCGGCGACGAGCCAGAACTGCCCTATGAACGGCCGCCGTTGTCCAAGGACTATCTTGCCGGCGACAAAAGCTTCGAACGCATCATGATCCGGCCGGCCGCCTTCTGGTCGGAACGCGAGATAACAATGCTGACCGGCCGCCGCGTGGTCATGGTCGATCCGACGGATAAAACCGTGGCCTTCGCCGATGGTGGCTCGCTCGGTTATGGCACGCTGGTGTGGGCGACCGGAGGCAGCCCGCGTAAGCTAACCTGCGCAGGGAATGACCTTGCCGGTGTCCATTCCGTGCGGTCGCGTGCCGATGTCGACCGGATGATCGCCGAACTGCCGGACGTTCGCCGCGTCGTGGTCATCGGCGGCGGCTATATCGGGCTCGAAGCGGCGGCGGTGCTGAGCAAGTTCGGCAAGCACGTCACCGTGCTCGAAGCGTTGGACCGCGTGCTTGCCCGCGTCGCCGGTGAACCACTGTCACGTTTCTATGAAGCCGAACATCGCGCGCACGGTGTCGACTTGCGTACCGGCGTCGCGATCGACTGTATCCTGGGTGAGGGCGGCAGGGCGACGGGTGTCCGCCTTGCCGATGGATCGGTCCTCGCCGTCGAGATGGTGATCGTCGGCATCGGGATTATTCCAGCGGTCGAGCCGCTAATTGCGGCGGGTGCCGAGGGCGGCAATGGTGTGCTGGTAGACGCACAGGGGCGCACGAGTCTGCCCGATATTTTCGCGCTCGGCGATTGTGCGGCCCACGCTAACCGTTTTGCCGATGGCGCGACGATCCGGCTTGAATCGGTTCAGAACGCCAATGATCAGGCTAGTGTCGTTGCCCGGACGATCACTGGCGATGCCGCGCATTATGATTCGGTGCCCTGGTTCTGGTCGAACCAATATGATCTTCGCCTGCAGACCATCGGCCTGTCGATCGGTCACGACACCGCGCTGTTGCGAGGCAATCCCGCAACGCGCAGTTTTTCGCTGATCTACCTCAAGCAAGGCCGAGTGATTGCGCTCGACTGTGTCAATGCCGCCAAAGATTTTGTCCAGGGCCGGAAGCTTGTGATCGACGGGCTTTCACCCAAACCCGACAGGCTGACCGACCCCTCCATCCCGCTGAAGGAGCTGATCGCCTGATATCGAGTTCCAGTGGTACTGGGATAACGGATCCACGTGATTGCGGGGTTGCGGGGTTGCGGGGTTGCGGACGGGACCGGGAAAACCCCCGGAGATGCCGGAATCTTTGAGTCCTCGATGAGGGAGACTTCGGAGCGGAGCTTGCCGAGAAGGCTGCTGGCATGTTCGCCCGCATCGACGTGGCCAAGTTACTCGGCGCGACACTGGCGGCCGTCCACAAGCGGCGCCAGTGCGGCCGGACCCTACTTGTAAGGGCTCGCGATCGTTGCGGTCTCAGCTCGCAATTGGAGCAGTTTGTTGCTCGAAATAGCCGACAGTAGAGGCCGGCCCCTGCCCACCCTCGGATGAAGGAAGTAGATCGGCATTGATCACGTCAGCATGGTTGAGCGCCATGCCATGCGAATAGCCCCTGTAGAGCCTCAGCGTGGGTTTCTTCACCAGCTTGGCTGACAGCAAGTTGGCGTGTCGGAGCGTGACCCGGGAAATGCTGGTCAATTCGGCTTGCGCACATCAAAGGCTTGCAAGCCCCGCCGCACGCCGTCTCGGCTACCTACCAGATCGAACCAGGCCTTGAGGCGTCCAAGCCGATCCCATGCCACGCTAGCCTCGCTAGCCCGTGCAATCGTATAGCCGGCGATATCCGCTAGGGTGAAGCGGTCACCGGCCATGTACGGGCCGTCGACCAGGAAACGTTCGGACGCCTCCAGTTTAGCAACGCTGCGCCAGACGAGATAGTCCGCCTCTTTCTCCTTGCCTGCCAATTTCATCTGAAACGCCGCATTGTTCGGGGCAATCACGTCAGTGATGAAGTAAAAGAAGCTTTCGTGAAATCGCGCCCTCCTAATCGCGCTTTTGCCCGGCAGAAGACGTTCGGGCGCTGCGTTGGCGATATGCATCATGATGGCATTGGACTGAGTGAGCACCATCAGCGAGACGCGCCGGTCGACCAGAATCGGAACTTGCCCAGCCGAATTGAGCGCCAGGAAATCCGGCTGCCGATGCGCACCAGCGCGAAGATCGATGAATTGCTGGACGTAGGCCAAGCCTGCTTCCTCCAGCGCGATCGCCGCGCGAAGCGAGTTTCCGGTCCGCGCACCATAAAGTGAGAACGGCGGAGCAATATTCGACCACGGTAGCGGCGGGATAGTCCTGCTG
>JAEMRT010000079.1 GCA_016463225.1 Sphingopyxis sp.
CGTCGGTGGACGGCTCCATGAGCCCGCCGCCGCCGGCATCCTGGTTCATCCGCGCAGGCCAGTTGGGGCCTGACCGGATGCCCTCCGCAAAGAGATTGTGCGCAGCCGCGATGGCGGGCGCCCGTTCAGCGCCGCGCATCGGACGCTGCCTTTGCAAGCTTGGGCTTTGCGTGCCGATCGAGGAACGCCTCGAGTTCGGCCTGCTGGAAGCCCGATACGAGCTTGCCATCGGCGATCAGCGTCGGCGTTCCTGAGACGCCGATTTTGGCGACGAGCTCAGCATCTTGCGCAACTCTGGCGCGACCCTCCGCGCACTGGCGCAGGACGGGCGGTGTCTGTCCTGAATAGGCTGCCCGGAATGCCGCTTCGCTATCGGGGGAGCAAAAGATATGCTCCGCCTTGGCCGCTGCGGTCGGGTGGATGCCGCTCACGAAGAAAATGAGACGTCTGACCGGCTTGCCCTCGGCGGCCTTGGCGCTCCAGAAGCGATCGAGCTCTTGGCAGTAGGGACAGTCGGGGTCAGTGAACTCGATGACCGCGGGTGCATCTGCAGGGCCGATCGCCAGTGCTTTGGCAGGGTCGATGGCCTTGAGGCGGCGCGCCGTGCCCTGTTCCTGCGCCAGCGCGGTTAGGTTGACACCGTTACGGTCGTAGACCGTGGCGAACAAAAGATGCTCACTGCGCGGCGCGTAGTAGATGATCCGGCCGCCAGCGGTCGCCTGATAGATCGGACCTTCGACCGGCGCGCGACCAAATTCCTCGAAGCGCAGGTTCGTGAAGGTCTGTTGCAACTTGACCTGGGCTTCATTGGCCGCGTCGCGAAGCGTAGCCGCTTCGCGCGTGATCGGGGCAGGTTCTTTTCGCTCGGACGGAGCGGCTTGCGCTCCTGCACCATGAAGAGGCATAATGGCCGGCAGGAGTGCGACGAGCATTGCCGCGCGACTGGAACATGTTCTGGTCATAACCGCGAAATCTCCCAAAAGGGGGATCGGAACGGATGCGGGCTGCCGATCGCTCGGAAATTCTCACCCTTGCTGCCGTCTCGACAGAGGCTTGAGTGGCGGGGAAACCTTGCTTCTCGCAAGTGACAGGGAATTTCAGTTCCGGTTTAAGGTAGTTCAGTTCCGGCTATCGGAAATCCATTTCCGGAAACCGGAAGTATAGTTCCGGTTTCACCTTTTGTTCCTTTAGCGAAATGATCGACATTGCACAGCGTCGTTAGACCGGCATTTGGATCGATCGCGGACGAATCGCTGTTTGTGGTGGGAGAGCGAATATGGGGAGTCAGCAATCCAGGGCGTACAAGCTTCAGCTCTCCGCTGAGGGCATTCACCTGTTTCTCCAGTGCCACTGCCGCTTATGTCATCTGATCGGCGATTTCTTGCCCTATGGAACGACCCTGTTCGTAGCGGTCGATCTTCTTCATCGATGCGACGAGACCGAGCTTTTATCCGAACTGCTGGATCCTCAGTTGGATCGGCTTGGTGGGCGTAATGTTCGACATGTCGGAACATCCTCCACCCTCTCGCGGCTTATCGGGGATATCGTCAGCACAGCGGTTCACTCCGAAACCATTCATCCTTCGCCCCAGGTGTGGAAACTGTTCCTTTCAGCTCTAGTGCACATGCAGGGAACCGAAGATGCGCGGGTCATACAATCATTCAGGGATATGCCTCGCAAAACAGGACGGTCTCCTCATCGTTCTGAAGGATAGTCGCCTGCGCGATACTATTTTTCGCAAGTAGCGGAAACTGGTCTCGTAATATCGACCTTCGTGTAGTTGACGCACAGTTTTATTTACAACAAATTGCCGAGCACAGGCGATGTGATTTGTGATTTTGAGCCGCTGCCAGGGGGACCTGCAGATGACGCCTCAAAGTCCACAAACAATCGATGGCGGAATAATATCGTTGATCAAGGAGCTGTCCGGGAAGCTTATCGAGCGGCGTCGCCGCAGAGACCGGATTTCTCAACACAGCCTGGCAAAGGCCGTCGGCTGCAGCGAACGCTGGATCCGCGAACTTGAGGGCGGAGCTGGGGCACCTGCGCTTGAGGATCATATTCGCTGCGCGCATTCGCTGCGGATGACCACGCCTCATTTGTTCATTCCCTTGCTTGCAACGGAGCACAATATGGACTTGCCGCGTGAGCTTTTGCTTCAAGATGACCTGTGGGAGCTCGAGAGAGATATTCTTGAGGTCGTGAGCCGACATCAGGCCGTAGCAGTCGCGCGCCGTGCCTCGCGTGCCGGATCTGTCACGCAACCTGACCAGTACCGTTAGAAGTCGGTATGTCTCCGGAACCCGTGGTGGCTGAAAGAGCCTATCTCCTTCTCAAGTCCGATATCATGGCGGGGCGCTTCCCGCCAGGAAGCATGCTCATAGAAAGGGCGTTGGCAGCAGAATACGGCGTCTCCGTGTCGCCATTCAGGGACGGAGCCCAGCGCCTGGTCGGCGAGCATATGCTCGAAATCGCCTACGGTGGTGGCTATCGCCTGCTTGATCTGACGCCCGACGGCCTGCGAGACCTTTACCGCTGGCACGGTCATCTCCTGCGCCTCGTGCTCAAGGGAGCGCGCCTGTCTGTAGGCGGTGCCTCAAGGCCCTATCTTCAACCCGATATAGATGGCCAGTCATTGGCGAAGGCGGCGACTGATTTGTTTCTGTCAGTCGCACGGGCCTGTCACGATGGTGAACATGCAAGGGCCCTGAAGTCTGCGACCGAACGCCTCCATATGGCTCGCCTGGCGGAGTTTCGCGTGTTGCGCAACTTGACCTCGGAATTGCGGGCGGTCGAGATCGCGACCACTTCCGGTCAAGGTACAGACCGTTTTGAGGTCCTTTGGGCTTATCACAGGCGCCGAATTCGTCGTGTCGGAAGAATTTGCGAAAGCATCACTTCATGATCATGTGGTGCAATATGAAGATGTTGTCTCAGATCACATAGGCTACAATTTGGTTGGATAGCATAATAGTACCGACTGGTTGCACAAGCGAGACCTTATAAGATGGCTGATCAATTGGGGTCTGACTTACCATGATTGAGCTGCAACGAGTGCAGCAGTCCAAAGAAGGAGGTAAGTATGGAACGCGACAACCATCTGGAAGCCGACCTGGTCGACCTGGGAGCGGTGACCGAGCAGACGAAGGGCAACAACGGCGTCGACATCGACCAGGCTCAGCAGCGGCTGCAGTCCGGGCTTTCCGACGACTGAAACGGTGGCGCGCAGGCCATGCTTGCGCGCCATACAGCTAGAGAATTGCTCATGGCCTATAAGCTGCGATCGGGTGTCTCCTATGTCTGGGTCGGATCTGCCCCGGTATTTCTGGATCTCTATCATAACCGATATTTCAAATTGTCACCCAGTGGGGCAGCTGCACTTAGGCGGCTGGAACGGGGTCAGATCGCCATACCCGGCGACGCCGAGATATTGCTCGGATCCGGCCTCATTTCCGCAACAGAATACCCTTCCATTGTTACACCAACGGGGAATATGCCCGCAATCACTGGGTCTTATTTTGACCAGGGGAGGCGTCCGTCCTTGGGACATGTCATGGTTGCCGTGATCGACCAGCTATGGGCTCTCGCCATAATACGCTGGGCCGGGCCGGCGGCGGCTGTAGCAAAGCTGGAACGCCGGATACAGCGAACACATAGTCATGAACGTCACGATGATATTGGTCGTCTGGTCGGATCCTATCGGCTCATTGATCTGCTTCTTTCCGCTGAAAACCGTTGCTTGGTGCGATCATTTGCGCTCGCCAGGTCCCTGACGAGATATAGCGTGGTGTTCAATCTCGTGATCGGCGTTCGTACGGGGCCGTTCGGCGCACATTGCTGGATTCAGAAAGGCGAAAGAAGCGTCAGTGACCACCGCGACAAGGCACGTGAATATGTGCCGGTGCTCATCCTGTGAAGCGCGTTCGCTATCTCGCGTTGTCCGGGCCCGGTAATCTCGTCCACACGCGCGCTGTCGAGGTAGCAGCGTTGGCCGGAATGGAGGTGGCTATAAATCGGCCAAATTTCCTGCTGCTTGCCGATCAACCGGTGGCAATTTTTGGCCAGCCGGGAAGAACGGCTTTCCTACTAGGGTGGTTCTATCGCCACGATGGCGCGAAGATGTCAGGCGATCCCCTCGATCCTGCAGATGCTCAGCACATATTCACCATAGAAGGGGGGATCCATCTCGAGAAATATTGGGGCTCATATGTCGCGATCTTACACGATGAGGGTCACGACCACATCACGGTGGTGCGTGACCCGTCGGGGGGCATGCCATGTTACTATATGAATTCGCAGGGCGTGACGGCAATTGGCTCAGATATGGCGTTGTTTCGTCAAGTCGGCCTTTTGGGCTCTGCCATCGACGATGAGCAACTGGGTCGTCATCTGTATTTCCCAAATTCGAGAACAAGTCGGACATGCCTGGCTGAACTGAATGAAATTCCGGCGGGCTTTCAGTTGGCCATTCAGCATGGGAAGAGCGAGCTGGCGCAACGGTGGAACCCTTGGGATTATGCCAAGAGACAGGAATATTATAGCGAACCGGCTGCAGCAATATCGGATCTGCGAGCGACACTGACCTCCACAATAGGGGCATGGGTCTCGCGATTTCCGACGCTTGTCGTGGGATTATCAGGTGGACTTGATTCATCGATCGTAGCGGCGGCAGCCGTTCAGGCGGGGGCGAAGGTCACAGGCCTGACCCTTGTGACCGATGAAACTGCTGGCGATGAGCGCTATTATGCTCGCGCAATAGCAAAATTCCTCGACATCCCTATGGAGGAGGCGTTTTTCAGCGCCGACGATACCGATCTTGAAATGAGCCATGCAGCGCATTTGCCACGGCCGTTGGCCCGATCCTTTGCTCAGTCAGGAGACCAAGCTTACCTCGCTGTCGCCAGCGCGGTAAGTGCCGATGCATTTTTCACCGGGTCGGGTGGCGACAACGTGTTCTGCTTCCAGCAATCAGTCCTTCCGATCGCAGATCGGCTCCTCTTTGAAGGCGTTGGCCGAGGGGCAATGGTGACGGCTGCAGAAGTCGCTGAGATGGCAGAGACCAGTATCATACGCTGCGCGACCTTAGCTGCACGCCGCGCGTGGCTGCGCAAGCCACAATATCGCTGGAGACCGAAGGCTGATTTGCTGAATCGGGATTTTGTGAGCCGCTTAGGCGCGGAATTTTCGCATCCATGGCTTGAGGTGCCAATCGGTGAGCTGCCGGGCAAGGCGGCGCACATTGCTTATCTCATCCAGATCCAAAACCATCTCGAGGGATTCAGAAGAGAAACGGTCCTGCCGATGATAAACCCCCTCATGTCTCAACCGATCGTAGAGACGTGCCTGCGCATTCCCTCCTGGTACTTTTGCATGGGAGGAGAAAATAGATCGATCGCAAGAGCGGCGTTCGCCTCCCGTCTCCCTGACTCGATCCTTCACCGCAGAACGAAGGGCGGCCCTGATGGCTTCCTGCAACGACTGGTCGAATGTAATCGGAGCAAAATTAAAGATATGCTTCTGGGCGGACATCTTGCAGCGGCCAATATCATCGATCGCTCAGCAGTGGACGCCGCAATTAAGCTGGAAGGAGACAGGCACAACCATATGCATTTCCGAATCCTCGAACTCGTTGATGCAGAAGCATGGGTAGCCGCGATGAAGGCGGCATGACGATATCCTATGGTTTCAAATTTTTTTGAGCCGCCATCGCCCGCCACCGATCATAGGTTGATTTCTTTTTGGCTGACGGGTCCTCCTCATGTTTCAGCCAGAATTTGAACCAGTCTATGTTCCTTTCATAGATAGCAAAACGGTGGGCAGGGCCGTTCTTGATATGGTCTTCATTCGGAAAAATATATAACTCCGTTGGGCGATTATTTGCCTTGAGGATTCCGTAGCTCTCCATCGCCATCAAATATTCGTTGTCCGAAATCTGCATCAGGATTGGCAAACTGAATTTATCGACGTTGCGTTCGATAGATGTGGTTGACCAGAAATGCGTTTGATCATGGTTTAGGGGTGGGTACCCTATAGCGATCAGTTGCTTTGCCCATGCCGAGCCGCCATAGATTTGCGTTGACTTCGGCTCCTGAAAGCCGGTCGAAATGGACGCGGCCGCGAACCGGCCAAGAGCGTTGACCAATGCAAATTGCACGGTTGAAACTCCGTCGCTCAAACCTGTGATACCTACACGATCGGTATCAATGCCGCCGTGAGATTCAACCAAGGCGATGCCGTTCATCAAGGCGGAATGCACACTGCGTCGGTCATTCCAGTCGCGTTGATTAATGGTTCTTGCGTCCAGCGCTGTTCGAATCGAGCCATCCTTGATCGTCATATAGTAGTCGGGAGGTCTCTGGAGGCTTAGGACTGCAAAGCCCTGTTCAGCGAGTGGAAAAATCGGATATTCGTCTCCGACACCGCCACGCAAAAAGCCCCTCGTGAGATACTGGACCACAATCAGCGGGATTTTCGATTGGTTAGAATGCTTCTGCGGCAAGACCAAATCTCCGAAGCATTCGATGCCGATAGAGTTTTTCCAGCGCAGGCGCTTTACTCCTCCCATCTGCAAACTGCGAAACGACGGATTGGGGTCGAACAAGATTGTTCTTGCGCCGCTACCTGAGTTGATACGAATGATACGCCGCGGCTGATTGGACGCTTCGTGAAGGCAGATAAGCGTGTCGGAAGCTAACTCGCAACCGGTGATAAGGTCTTCGGTCTTCAGCGTTGCCTTCGGGGCAGATTTCATGTTCCAGCTGTACAATTGCAACTCGCTATTGCCCCAGCCCGCCCGCCGGAGAAACAACAGCCTTTTTGCTCCCCCAATCCACCACATATTCTGAATTCCGCCCGTACAAGCGGGATCATTGCAGCGCTGGCGGCGGCCATCAGCATGTTGAATCCATAGGTCTATGGGAGATGAGAGGCTGGTCCGATCCCGCCGCACCAACTGAGCCGCGAGGCCTTTGCTCCCCGGAACTGAGCGAACAAGCGCCTGTGACGTGCGATCATCCTGACGTTCGACGCGCTCGGACATTTCTTCAATCGTCGCGAGACGCAGGTCCGTGCCGCCGGCCGTCAAAGATTGAAATCGGATCGGTATGGGGGCAGGGAGGGAAGGACGGGCTTCCCTATTAGGTACAAAGCTGTCGTCATAGAGAAAGCCGGCGCGGCCTCGCTGATCGATATCAGCCTCCAATCTCGCGGCTTCTGGCTCGTTGCCGAACAACAGCCTTCCATCGGACGACCATCGTATCTCGCGAACGGCTGTTTCAGAGGTCGTGGTAAAGACCACGCTTGCGCGATCGACCGATACGACACGGGCCTGCGGGATGCCGGAGACCTGAACCAGATATGCCAGATACTGGCCGTCTGGCGACCAATGCGGATTATTGATAAGGGGCGTACCGTTGGTTGTGCGGAAACCGCGAATGTTTTGTACATCATTGATAAGGCCGCGGCTCATGTCCAGAATTTTCAATGGTCTCTGGCTTTGGGAGTCGATGGTGACCAATGCCTGACAATAGTCATTCAACGCCGGATCAGCCCGGCTGAGGACAAAAGCGAGATGCTTGCCATCGGGTGATAGCGCCAACGGGCTTTTGGGCAGATCGGTGCCGAAGTTCGGCCCGATATCGCGCAGACCGATCAGATCGGTTGTTGTGACACCGCGATTGTCCGCATGCCCATTTGCATCATCGTCAAAAAGATTACGGCAAACCAGCGGGGTTTCAGTGGCGGCTACCTCTGCATGAGAAGCCGCCACGATTATGCCGGCGCATGTCACCAGCAGGGCAAAAAACTTCACGGCCCTTTACCAGGATTTCGAGATCGAAAAGCTGATATATCGACCCCATGGTGAGTAATTCGCGGAATCGTACGGCGCCTGACTGACCTGGGTTGTCGCAATCACAGATGGCTTGTTGTTGAAGATATTTTGTGCGGAAAGTGAGATGTCCATGCCGCGAAAAATCGGCGTTGAACTGTCTATTTTCAGCCTGGCAGTCAGATCGACTGTGGTCATCGACGCGACGTCATATGTCGCCGTCGCGCGTCGATCTTCCACGCCATCGATATAGTTCAAAACCGGGGTTAGCCTGAAAGGTCCCTGGTCCCATGTGAACCCCGCGCTGCCCCGCAGATGCGGTGGGAAAAACAAGGTGCCGGCCAGTTCGCTTTCCGGCTGCAAAGCACTCAGCCGCTGTTGACTTTCGATATAGCTCGCATTTGCCCAGAAGGAGATATCTCCCATCTGACCGATGTCGGCATGATGGCTTAGACTGATATCGACACCGTCGATTTTCTGACGTGCCGCATTGGCATATTGACTGTAAATGATTGCTCCCACTTTCGCAGGGTTCCAAGAACTGCTGGAATTGTTGAAGAACAAGGCTCCGTCGAGCGCCGCGTTGATCTCATCACCGGTCGGGTTCAGGCTAACCAGATCAGCATAAATCGGATTGCTGAGCGCCTGGGTGATGTAAGTGACCGGGGTCACGATCCGGTTCCGATAGCGGATCGAATAATAGGTTATCTCGATCTTCGAATGGGGTGAGATTGCGGGTTGAAGTATCGCTGATGCGGTCCAGTTCGTGGACCGCTCCGGTTTCAAATCAGGGTTTCCGCCGCCGCTGTACAGTCCCACTGTTCCTGCCGGAAAGCCAGTTCCGCCAAAGACCCCAATATTGTAGACGCTCGCGCCGCGGACACTATGCAATTGGTAGAGCGTCGGTGCCTTGAACGACTTGCCCCACGACACCTTGAACATCATCCCATAGCCGGTCGATACCACCGCGCCAAGCTTCGGCGTCGCCACATCCCCTATTCCAGGATAGTCCTCGTAACGAACCGCGCCATTGAGAATGAGCGATTGGAGGAACGCACCGCTATCGTCTGATCTGACAATCGGAGCGTTGATTTCAAGGAACCCGTAACGGTTATCCTGACTTGCTCTGATGCTCTGGCCGTTCTCGACCAGCCGATTATAGGAGTGGAGGAAATTCTTGCGATATCCACCGCCCAGTGCAGCTTTGATCGCACCTGCGCCGAGATCGAACAATGTCCCTTGGGCGATGCCCTCGACACTAAATGCCTTGTTGCAATAACAAAGTTCGGTTCTTGTGAGAACGCTGTTCCAGTAGTCATCGGACTTTGCGAGAGTTCGATCCGTGGCATACACGCCCGAAAAATTTACTTTCCAAGAGTTGCTGACGTCCAGGCTGATGTTGGGTGCCACGCTAAGTGTTCTGGTTTCCGTTACTCGGCGTAAACCCTGTATTCGATAATCACCAGCTACCGACGATGCAAATGCCCGATCCGTCGTGCGTTCGCCATACAATCCATCGATGCTGAACGTCACACCTGGCACGAGGTCTTGGTGGCCGCTAAACAACATATTATGGCGATCGAAGCCTGGATACAGGGTCAGACCCGGCGAGCGAGCCGCTGCATATCCACGTTGACTTGATAGAATGGGCGTCGAGTGCCCGAAGTCATAGGCCAAAATGAATCCGCCGGTCTTCCAGGTTGTGCCGCCGGTAACACTATAATTTTGCTGTACGTTCCCGCCATCGGTGGAAGCTCCCCAATAGGCGCGGGTTGTCAGTCCGCGATAGTCCTTGCGCAGAATGATATTGGCGACACCAGCGATGGCATCGGAACCATAAATGGCGGATGCGCCATCAGTTACAATTTCCATCCTTTCCACAGCAGCAAGAGGAATGGCCGAGATGTCGATCGACTGAACCGCTGTGTTGAATGCCAGTCGGTGGCCGTTGAGAAGCGTGATGGTTGCATCGGAACCCAGGCCGCGCAGGTTGATCGAAGTGCCTCCTCCCAGATTGCTGCCAACGCTTTCTGGTACATTCTGTCCAATTCCTGGATTTTGCCCCGCGCCTGAAGCGACCGGCAAGGCTCGGATCGCCTCGCCCAGGCTATTATATCCGTTGTCGAGCATTCTTTCGCGATTGATAACCTGCATTGGCGATGGAGAGGCGACTCCCGCAATCAGCGATCCTGTAACCACGATCTCGGTATTGGCGGCATCATGGTTTACCTCTCTAGCGACTTTTGAAGATCGCTCCCGGATCAGAATGGCTCCATCACGCTCGACAGCCGTCCAAGATGTTCCCTTCAGAACGATTTCCACCGCTTCGAGCGCGGTATAAATTCCGTTGAGTGCGGGAGCCCGGTGCCCCTTGACCGCCTCAGTTGGAAAGATGATGTCGTGGCTGGTTGTGCGACCGATGGCGCGCAATGCCGCGTCGAGATTTTGCTGTTCGAGGTTCCAGTTCAGCTTCTGCTCCGGTTCGGCCAGCGAGGGCGTGGCCGTGCTCATCAGAGCCAAAGCGAAAACCGAACTGACCGAGCGCCATCTAACCTTGCTCATCGTTGTCCCCTATATTTTCCGGCTTGGTTCAAAGCCGGTTCCATTGGGAGTAGCGACGAGCGGGTTGCGCCAATTATGATGGTGTTCGACAATTTCCTTTCGAAGGAGTGTGGCAGTTGCGCGCAAGATGAATGGAACTGGGGCTGCTCATGACGATCAAGCCCAGCATGTCACCGAGATTGCGCGCCAGCCGTGCGCTATCAGAGATACGAAAACTTCCCGATACGCGAATGTCCTCTATATCGGGTGCCTCGCTGACCAGCGGAATAGAAGCATAGCGGTTTGCTTCTGCGAACAAATCCCCGAGGCGAACATTAGTGAAATTCCTCAAGCCATTGGGCCAGTCGCTGTCACTAAGGTCCACCTCTCTGATCTTTGTGGGCACGGCGATGGTATCATTCTCAAGTTCAACCTGCTCACCGGGGATGAGTTGGACTGGCCGCTGGAGATGCGCCGCTCGCGCGGCGGATTCGATCTCGACGTCAACCGCGCCTCTCACCAGCCGAACAACAACGTGGTTGCCCGGCAGAAGGTCGACGTCGAATATCGTGCCTCGAGCTACGACCTTCCCACGGCCGGCATGAACCATGAAAGGCCTGCGCTCATGGGCGACAGTAAAGCGTGCGCGACCACGCAGCAGTCGGAGGTTTCTTTGGATATCGTCGAAATTCACGAGCACAAGGCTATTTGTATCGAGCGTGATGACGGAGCCATCCTTGAGATGAAAGGACTGAATACCGCCGGTGGCGGTAACAAGCGTTGCAATGGCTTGATTGGAGGACCGTGAAGCGTCTTTCGTGGCGAAATGGGTCGTTGGCTCGTCGTGAATCGGGGCACTGCGCGCCCAATGCGCGACAAGGGCCGTCGCTCCGAGCAAACCGATCAGCAGCAGGGCATATTTTGCTGCTTTCGTGCCAAACCGGTTTTGCCGGGTGTCGACGTCAAGCGTCTCGTTTATCGTCACCGCCGCATCTTCGGGTAACTCTTTTAACCGCTTGCCGATACTGTAAGCTTCGGCGATGCGGTTATAGGCGGCACGGTGAAGCGCACCACGGGCCAGCCACGCCTCAAAATCCTTCCGTTTGATCTGCGCTTCTTCCGGATCGCGCATGATTGCGAACCAATCGGCGGCCTCCTCCCTCAGTTGTCCATGGCGACGCGGCGGATCGGTGTCTTCCATCATTCCTGTTCCAGAGCCGCGTCGATATGGGCGAGGGCGCGGGCCACATGATATTGCACAGTTGGAATGGAAATTCCCATGTTTTGCGCGATTTGCCGGTAGGTTAGTTCGTCAACACGATGCGCCAGGAAGATTTCCCGCGTTCTTTGAGGAAGCTCCTCAAGAGCGCGCCGGTAGATCCGCATCACGTCTTCGGCCTCCATGCGGGCGGCCTGGTCCGGCGGTATTGCGATTTCAAAGTCCTCACCGATCGGCACGTGAAAGGCCGAGAGGCGCGTCTCAAGTCGTTTGTAGCGATCCAGTAGGAGATTTTGCGCGATGCGCTGGAGATATGCGGCCGGTCGGGGAAGCTCGGCTCTCGCCATACACCCGACGAGACGGACAAAGGATTCCTGAACGAGATCACCTGCATCATCCCGCGAACGCAGGCGCGCCTGAAAATAGCGTCGCAGCCTCGGGGCTTCAGTTTCGTAGATATGCCGAATGTCGCTGATATCCGGTCCGGTACTTTGCTGAGCGGCATCCTCGCTCAACCCGTTTGGGGAATTGCAATTATTTGACGACATGAAATCACGATTCCTCACAGCACGGCAGAGATCCCCCGGCCCAAGCCAGGCGTTATCTTGAGTGAGGTGAGCCGTATCGCTGTCGGAACAGAGCAACGCCGGCGCTCGACCCGTATGTCGAGCTTCGAGATACCTACAGGACAATCCTGCGAGTGGCTGCCATAGTCCACTCGTTTAGAGATCATGCCTTGGTATCGGCGTTCGATCAAGCCTTGGAGAAACGTCCGGTCGGCAAATATTGCTGCCCACATTTTGGGACAGGTTTCCAGCAGATCGCCTCTATCGAAGCGTTAATTGACCGGAAAGCGCATCGCATATAGATATATCCGAGGAGTTAGCCATGCAGAAAGTTGATCAATTTGATTCGTTTGATCGTCGGCGCGAAAAGCAGCGCGCCCGCGAGCAGGATGATCACGACTTGAGATCTGGTGTCATCTCGCCCGAGGCTTTGGGGCAGCGCAACGGCTTTTTCTCCGGTGTCGATTTTTCCCGCGCCTCTGTGCGCCGTTCGCGGCGGGGCGCTGCCTGAGCGACAATCACTTAGATCCAGCTGCCGTTCTCGATATTGCTTCCCACCTCGTTCTCGAGGATGGCGCATTCGTCATAGGCGGACAGGCATTGAACCTCTGGGCGGAATTTTATTCCGCAGCCGAAGAGCTTCATCTTTACCGCCCATATACCTCCAAGGACATCGACTATTTCGGACGGCGTGAAGCCGCGCAAAAGTTGGCGCAAGCGCTCGGAGGCAAGGTGCTTATCCCGGAGGTCGACAATCAGACACCCGAGACCGCGATTGTCGAAGCGGTGGTGGACGGAATATCCATCCGTATTGATTTTTTGGGGCATGTCATTGGCGTTCGGCCCAAGGAACTGACGGCTGGCGTTGCCGAAATTATCGTGCCCTACGAACGCGCTGGTCTGGCAGGGCAGGTTGCTATCCCTGTGATGAATCCACTCCACTGTCTGCAAAGCCGGATCGCCAATCTAAATATTCTGAAACGACCCGATGATACCGCCAGACGGCAGGCTGCAGCAGCTCCGATTGTGCTACAGGAATATATCAGCCACGCCCTGCGCGACGGCGATCATCGGGAGGCGACCCGTACTCTGCAAGGGCTGTTCCGTTTCCTCTCTCAAGATCCGTCAGGACGACAGGCGCATCGGTTGGCAGCCCGGGATCCCCTCGACGTCATGGTGGCGTTCGTGGATGATGACCGTATCGACGCCCGTTATCGTGAGAAGATATTGAGACCCGCCATTGTGAAGATCGAGAGGCAGCGATCGGCGATTGGGCGCGCAATCGCTGCGCTGACCTCCCGCCGGGAGAAATAATGGGCGTTGAGATAAGAGACCAACGCCTTGCAGCTTGATGAAGTCTCATGATCGCTTTGCGCCGCTTGAAACGATGGTGTGTCTCTTCCGGCTATTCCCCTTCGAATGCCGATTTCGCCGCGGTTTCCGCATCGATTTTCAACTTTGCGATGCGTCCAGAGCACACCTCATGCACAAGTTCTCCAAGTATCTGAATCCTGCCTTGAAGCCAGATGAGCTCTTCGGATGAAATCTCAAAATGCTTCGAATGTTGGCCCTTGCGATAGGCGTCCTTCAATTTCTGATACATGGCGCGTTCGGCGTGGGTTGCACGAGGCCAGGCATCAAAGAGCCGCCTGTCCAATCCTTCCGCCATTGCCCTGAGGAATACGATATTCGTACTGCGAGGAGCATAGAATGTCAGGGTCGTCAGAACGCATCTGTAAAGTTTTTCAGTTGCCTGATGAAAATCAAAAGCGGCGTCACTGTGCCGATTATTGATATGGCTAAACTTGGCCAGTTCAAAGCGCCACATCGCTCCAGGAAATAGCTCCTTAAAGTATTCCTCTGCCATAAGGCATGCCTGTTCAGGCGTCTTTGGCTTGGCCTCCGCCAGCGATCGATCATCAGATTGGTAAAGGATCACGCCATCCCTGGCGATCTCGGTGAACAGAAGCCGCCCATGAGACAGGCCATCATTCACCTGCTGCAACGTATGGACAATGAAATTGACCGGCGTGCGGATGATCTTCTCGACCTGATATGCGTCGAAAAGGCGTTGCTCGGTCTCTTCCCAGTAGAGTACGCCGTCGGTCAGCTCCTTCTGATTGACGATCACCAGGATGTCATAGTCGGAGGTAAATTGGTTGGCGTCGAATGGTGCATCGACCCAATCGCCCCTCGCATAGGATCCGAAAAGAATGACCTTAAGGATCCTGGCGGACTTACGTCGTCCCGTCGCGTCCTGTGTCGCCTCGCGAAATCCCTGGAAAAGAATTTCCACGACGCGATCGAGTTCGCGCTGCTTGGTCATCGGCAGATGATTGAGGTCGGTCCGCATTAGTTCAATCTCTAATCCTGTTATCAAGGCCTGCCAAGCGCGTCACCGGACCCATTCTACTACGACACTGAGGTCGAGTGTCTCCCATGCCCGATCAGCTGTCACTGCGATTGCCTCCCGGCATGATGCCAGGGCCAGACAGGAACGAGCGCCAAGAGACAAGCCGATACTGCGCGTCTCGCTGTGCAATTTCCCACCGACATCAGCCTGGATTCGATCGACGGGTACGACGTCAATGTCCAGCTCTGCCAGCATCGTCTGTGCATCTGCAACATTGACACCTTGGTCCGCAAGCTTTGCCAACACCTCATGGTAGTTTACCGCCGACACCAGAGCACCGCTCAATCGCTTCTCCACCTGATCGGCACCCGGTTCGCCAAACAGGAGACATAAAAGCGCCGATGCATCAAGAGCATAAACGGCATTTGCTCCGCTGTCAGTCACGGGCCGCCTCGGCCCGCCGCTCGGCGATCAACGCCTCGGAGACAAGGCCCTCTTTCGGCGCAAAGGCGCGCAGGCGCTCCTGCGCCCGTCGCAACGCGGAGTGCGCTGGTCGAATACGAACTTCTTCGCCATTGAGTTCGAACAGAACCGTGTCACCATTCTGCAAACCCAAGGAACGGCGGATATCAGCGGGAAGGGCTATTCGCCCTCCTGCAATGACCTTGCCTCGCAGGACAGTCATGCCACTTGCATCCTCGCTGGTACTGGTGCGGCAGCTGTACGTTATTCGGCTCTTGGGTATAACGGCGTCGCCGAGGTCAAAAGCAGAGATTTCAGCCCCGAGATTGAGGCAATGTCCGATCAAAATATCGATCGCCTCCTCCACCGCCTGTTTCGTCGGGTCAGCTAGTTTCAGATCAGTGCATCGGCCATCGACGGGGTCATCCCCGCGCACCAGCGCGCCGAACTCCTCCAGCCGCGTCGAGCGACGATGCGCCGTTGACGATGCATGGTCCGTGGAAAGACACGCCTGATAAATTCTTTCACCCTCGATCTCAGCAAGATAGACTTGGAGCAAAGAACCCAGATAGGGACTGGACGATAATTTGCGCCCCATCTTCTTGAGGATTGCAGCTTGCATCTTCAGAATGGTTCGGCACGCGATTGCCCGGCAGGATACAGGCCAGCCGCCTTGATCCCGAATTTGCGCCGATGCGGTCGACGCGGGCATCATGCATGACTTCCGATGGAGCGAGGGGAAGACCACTCTTGCGTCCATCCTCTGCCGGGCATGTCTGAAAGAAGGCCGACGCCTGTCATAAATAGCCTGCCATTCGAAAGCTCGTCGTACATTTCCGCGCTACGACCAGATGATCGTGGACGATGACGCTTAGGCTGGACGCTGCCTTGACGATCCTTTCGGTCAAATCCCGATCCGCCCGGGACGGCTTAGAGCAACCGGAGGGATGATTGTGGACGAGGAGAATTGCCGTTGCCTCCAGGTCCAGGCAACGCTTCAGGATTTCGCGGGGCCAGGCCTGAACGGCCGACACGGTCCCGACACCCATCACCTCGTCCGCGATCAGCTCGTTGCCCGCATTGAGGAACAAAACCCGAAACCGCTCGATCGGGTCATAGGCCATTTGCGACCTCAAATAATCGAGCACAAACTGATCGCTGGATAATATCGGCCGCTGCATGAGCGGGACCCTCAATATCTGTGTCATCGCACGCCTGAAGCTGAGGAATGTTTGTTCGACCTCGATCGAGCCGTCCAGCAATTCGATCCTGGCCGCCGAACGTGCTGAGACAGTCTCGCCAAGAGAGCCAAAGCGGGCAAAGAGGCGTTCCGAAAGTTCCTGAGCACGATCAGGACAGGTAAGGCCGATCAGTTCTTCCAGGGCGCGTCGGCACCCAAACGTGTCAATCGTGCCTGATGCCGCCAGGTGGCGATGATCAGGCCCAGTTGGGCGAACCAACTCCATACCGCCAGCGCCTGCATGTAGGCACGGGGAACCACGCCGGGCGCAATCATCAGTGCAACATGAATGATGACTTCGGCGCCCAGCATCCCGGCGATCCAGATCGGCCAAAAACGGGTGCTCCGAATTGAAAGCCATAGGAAAATGCCCAATATCAGCAAATCGATGATCAGGATGCCGGCTTCGACGCCCTGAAACCGGATTCCGAAAGGAGACGCGACAAACACAGTCAGGCTTGCGCCACCTAGCAGGGTGGCCGCACCGATACGCTCGGGTTGGCCACCCTTGATGAAGGCATAGGCGCTGCTCAGAAGCAGAAGAGCCAGGAACAATATTTGTCGCGTCATGACGTAGAGGAACGACAAATGTCCCGCTCCGTCAATTTCTCCCGGCGGAAGCATCATACCGCTCGGAGATGCTGTCCCTCCGGGCGGGAGCCCGCCGCCGCCACCTTGAGAAGGTCGCCATAGCTGGTCGCCGGCAATCCCATCGCGTCACTGGCATGTTTGAGATTGGCGTGGGTGATGACGATCTTCTCGCGCGTTTCTGCAACGAGCAGCATAGCCGAGGCGGAGCTTTGAATGGCGTCCTGGCCGATAATGGCCGAGAGGCGGGCATCCAGTCGCGCAAGCGGCAATGCTGCATTGAGTTCGGCGATACGGGCGGCTGCGATGTCGATGGCCTCTTCGGCAGCGAATAAACGCTCGGCAACATGTTTGGCGACGGATTGGCGTTGAGCACGCATGGTTTCTCCTTCCCGCCCATCAGAGCAGGTCATGGTAATGGATTTGAGGATGTGCTGCTCTATTTTGCCACAAGGTCGTTGAGTACCAACAGCAGGGATATTCCGGCCCCTACGGCAAAGAGCATCATGGGCGTGAGGATCGCGAACACGATCAGGGTGGAAGGTCCGTTCAGGTCATTGCGTTGCCTCCCGGCTGCGCGGAACGGCACGATGTCGAGCAAGGAGGAGGGCTGTTTGCGAACGCCATATCGGCGTTGTCCTTCTGCGAACAGATCCTCGAGTTCCTCTTGCGCTGGCTGTGCGTCCGCCTTGGTTTCGGTAGACGCATTTGACCCACAATGGGCACTGCCGGGAATAGTCATCGGATAGGGGGGTATAATCTGCCCCCCCTTGCCAGCCTCCCAGTCCACGAAAAGCTGGGCTGCTTTCCATCGTGACACGTTCCCAAGTATCTGCCGGGTTTCCAGAATATGATTGTCCACCGTATGAGGGGACAAGTTCAGAACCCGCCCGATCTCTTTGGACGATAAGCCTTTGGCGGCTTCTCGCAGGCAGTCGCCCTTGCGCGTGCTAAGCCGTTCAAGCCGGTCCGAATAGTCTTCCTCGTTCAAGGGCGTGTCCCTTCGCCAGTTCATGGCAACCGGAAGCGGCGTCCTCTCCAACCATTATGTTCGATTTTATTTTGCCGTCAGTATCCGGTTGCAGCCATTCTGTTTCAAACAAAAACCTTTCGAAAACATAGTCGTTCCGCATCGGGTTTAACAGATTGTTTTGCAAGCAATCCGAACCGATCACGCTACGGCAGCGACGCCAGAGGATCATAGCTGGCGATAAGCTTGGCGCTTACGAAACCCTTCCATGGTCCCTGGACACAAGACGTTCGGCCGGGCGCTGCTCTGCAGCGATCGAACCTCGCGAAGGAGAGAGGAGGCAAGGCGAGAGGAAGAACCCAGAGGGATCCGGTTGCCATGCAATATTCTGAAGTTCGTGCTCTGCTGCAAGACATTAAAGCATATCTTGTGACCGGAGGCTGGCCGCCTTCGCGTCGTCGGCGTCGCGCGCATCTGCTTGGGCGTCTCGATGCCATTATAGCGCAACTGGACGCGGGGCCGCATCCAGCAGTTGCAGTCGCCAGGAGCAGACTGGAAGGCGCACCGGTGCTGCGCATCGATGCGGACGAGGCCTATGTCGAGGAGACGCCTGAAGGCGTGTGGGTCAGGGGATGGATATGGGTGGAGCAGCAAGCCTTAGCGTCCTGCGATTCGATGCGAATGACGAAGCTGCGCAACGCGATTGCGGATTTGCCGCGCCAAACTCGCACCGTTTTCCTAGCCCATTGCGTCGAGGGTTCTGCCTATCCGGCGATAGCCCGCAGGCTGAGTCTCGAAGTTGCTGAGGTCCAGCGCGAACTGGCGTCGGCGCTTTTGATACTCTCGCAGGCCCTCGACGAGACATGAAGGATAATCCGCCAGTGCGGCTGACGCCTATGAAATCTCTTGAACTGGAGTTTGAGGGGGCAAGCCTGTGCCGGAAGCTGGGTGGAACATGGCAGAAAGATCGAGGCCTATGCCTGTGTCCGGCCCATAATGACCATAATCCCAGCCTGTCGATCCGCGTCGGCGAGCGCGCATTACTCTTCAAATGTTTTGCGGGCTGCGACAGGAGAGACGTCCTGCGGGCAATCCGGCATCTACACCTGCCCCATTCGGAGCGACATATTTCGGCTTTGTCGACCAACCTACCCTTGCCTCAAGCCGGAGCAGGCCCGGCCCTGCGCATATGGGATGCATCGGCACAGCTCACCGGCACGCCCGCGCAAACCTATCTGTCGAAACGTGCGCTCAAGCCGCCCTGGCATGATTTGCGTTATAATTCACGCACGCCGCTGGGACGAGGCCGCAGCGCGGTGTTCCGGCCCGCAATGATCGCAGCCGTGCGCGAGCGGCGTCGGATCGTCGCCATTCACCGCACATTCCTCGATCCGACAGTCGCCACCCGGGCAAGCGATCTGGCCGATCCCCGCATGATGCTCGGGCGTCCGGGGCGCGGCGCAGTACAACTTGTACCTCCCGGCCCGGTCCTCGGCCTGGCCGAAGGCATCGAAACCGCGCTGGCGGCGATGCAACTGCATGGGATTCCGGTTTGGGCGGTTCTTGGGGCGGAACGGGCCGGACATATTCTGTTGCCCGATTGGCTCGATCGGCTCGTCCTGCTGTTCGACAGGGACGCGGCCGGGTGGAAGGCGAACCAAAATGCGCGCCTTGCCTATAAACGACCTGGCCTGGAAATCATCAGCGCATGGCCACCACCGCCAAACAATGATTGGGCGGACGTCCTGGAAGGGCGGCCGCGCGCTGCCTGATCGCTATGAAACGAAGGGCTGCCCTGCAATGCCAGGAACAGGGCAGCCGACGCCGTTCAACCGTTCAGACGATCCTTGATCGCCTTGGCGGGCGCGAACGTCAGCTTCTTCGAAGCCTTGATCGCGATGGTTTCGCCGGTGGCCGGATTACGGCCCTCGCGGGCCGCTGTGTCCTTCACCTTGAACTTGCCGAAGCCGTTCAGGGAAATCTCGTCGCCTTTGGCCGCCGCGTCGGCGATCGCGCCGAATAGGGCGTCGACGAGTTTGCGTGCATCAGCCTTGGTCAGGCCATGATCGGCGGTCAGCGCTTCAGCTAGTTCGGAATTGTTCATAAAACGTCCTCCTGAAATTATGCAGCTGCCGTGTCTAGCGG
>JAEMRT010000080.1 GCA_016463225.1 Sphingopyxis sp.
CAAACTTCCGCGATCGCCGCCGCCAGAAATATCTCCTGTCCGGCCTGTTGCAATGCGGTTGCTGCGGCGGCGGATATTCGATGATTTCAGCGATGATGCTGGGCTGCTCGGCAGCCCGGAACAAGGGTACCTGTTACAACCGCCTCAATATCCGACGCGATCGTCTGGAAGGGAGCGTGCTTCACGCCCTTCGCCATCATCTGATGGATCCTGCCCTGTTTGCCGAGTTTTGCGACGAGTTCACGCGCGAAACCAATAGGCTAAGGGGCGATGCAGGCGCAGCCATAGGCAGCGCACAGGCTGAGATCAAAAAGATCGACCGTGATCTCGACATGCTTGTGAACCTGATCCTGCGGGGCGGCGCCGCAGACAAGATCAACGCCAAAATGGTAGGGCTCGAAACGCGTAAGAAGGAACTGGAGCGCGACCTCGCCCAAGCCCAGGAGCCCCCTCCCCTGCTCCATCCCAACATGGCCCACCATTATCGGGCTCAACTCGACAATCTCTATCGAGCGCTGGAGCATGACGACGAGAACAAGCGCTTCGAGGCGGCTGAGGTCATTCGTTCGCTCATCCAGGCGATCACATTGGTGCCTGAAGGCGGCGAACTGAAGATCGATGTGCGCGGCGATCTCGTGGGCATCCTGTCGATCGCCGTACAACGCAAAAACCCGCCTCTAGGGCGGGCTCCAAGCGGTCTGCTACCTCTGGTGATCTGATCTCGCGACAATCGCAATTTCAGTTGGTTGCGGGAGGGCGATCCAACCGAAACCGACATTCGATTTCCTCCCACATATAGTTGCTCTATCCACATCCGCGCTGGAAACCTTAGCTCCCAAACGGTTGGTAGTTGAACCACTCGATCCTCGGGCAATCGCGTAAACGACCCATTCCAGTCGCTCGGAGGCTGAATTTGGCTCTCCAAGAATAGGCATTGAATCTGCACCCTCAATCTGGCGTCCTCACTGACGCAAGGAGCCAGCAGATTGAATTTCGGCTTCCTCACGATGGGCTGGCGTCGTTCCTGCCGATCGCCCTGGACCGATATTCGTCGTCACAATTCCGAAGAGTTGGCGGTATGCCTCGCTATCGATCGCCCCCCGCAAGCCATTTGCCGACTGACAGTATATTCTTCATCTATTCGCTAGCTTGCTTGATCCAGGGTCCATTGCGCTAGCACAAGATGGGGCCGGTCTATCATCTCGCCGTCGAGCTTCAGCGCCCCCGCGCCGGGATTGGCGGCAAAAGAGTCCACCACCGCGCGGGCATGGCTCAATTCGATTTCGGTGGGCGCAAAGCCGGTGTTGATCGCCGGCACTTGCGCGGGATGGATCGCCATCATGCCCATAAACCCATCTCCCCGGGCCCGCGCGATATAGGCGGCGAGGCCGTAGGCATCATCGATCCGGGGATAGACGGTCTCGATCGCAAAAACGCCAGCCGCATGTGCAGCAGAAAGCGTGAGGCTGCGCACCATTTCCAGCGGCGGGGTATAGCGGCCATCCGCCTCCCGCGCGCGCGATGCGCCGATCGCGGCCGGCAGGTCTTGCCGATCTGGGAATCGCCAGGGTCGCGGCTGATCCTTTTCCTGTGGCCCGACCAGTGGACCCGGGCGGCTACCGCGCATTTGAATATTGGCGCTTGCACGGATCGCCCCGCGTCTATCGCTCGGCTTACGGCGACGAAAGGATGGCGCCTTTTCTGCCCGCGCTGATGAGCGTGGCTGGCCGGCCCGCGAGCAGTTGGTGCGTCTTCGACAATACTGCCGAGTCTGCTGCGATCGGTGACGCTATGCTACTCTCGTCCCGATTAGAGCTCTGACACAGCGGGCGATACGCGGGAAAAACAATCCTGAACAAGCGCATGGCCTCCCTTGTTTTAGCCTGGCGGTGCCCATTCTGGTGCTGGCCCTGGCGATGTTCGGCGGGTTCTGAACCGCCGATCTGACGGGTGCCGACAATGTTCAAAGACATGCGTCGGCACAAGAGGACCTAACTGGCTTAGGAGGATTATGAACTGAGCGAATATATAGATATGGCTACCAAGGCATCGGGCGCGGAGCAGGTTCTAGAAAAAGGGTCGGCGCTCACCGCTGGGGAGATTCCAGATGATGCGGACAAACGCGCGAAGGACCACAATCCGTTGGCGCCGGCTGTCAACGTCGAACCTGGCAGGTGAAGCATCATCGCTGCTTGTGGCGCTCGTCCTGGAAGGCGACCTTAGCTTCCAGGATTGTCACTTCCCCCGGCGCGAATGAGGGGTCGCGCCTGGCGATTTTGCGCCGATCCTTGAAAACTGCTGTCGCTCTTTAGCCCCGGTCAACCCCCGCAGGCAGATTAATGCCGCGGAACCGGGCCATTCGACCCAGCCGCCGCAGCACATTTGATCGCTCCTACACTTCGGGCTGCGCGTCGAGATCGACGACCAGTTCACGTGGCCAGTAGCGCAAGGTTCGGCAAGCCTTCAGGAAGGTCTTCGCATCGGCTGCCTTGGCTAAAGGCAGGCATGCCTCGTCCAGATCGTCTGCGATGCCAGCCTTGACGAAGATTGTCTCCGCCTCGGCGCTGATGCCGATATATTTGCAATGTGCAAAGGCATCGGTGGCGAAGTCCTTGGCTGCGGCGTCGAGCGACAGCAGGGCTGCACCTTCGGCCGAGACGACGATGGCGACCGCATCGAACAATACCGATGGACCGCCGTCGATCTTGTGCTTGGCCGCGACCGTGGTGCCGTCGGATAAAGTAACGCCGGCGATCTTCGGCGCAATCACCTCATAGACCGCGCCTTCGCCATCGACCGCCGCGATCAACGCTTTCACGATGGCCGCGTCCGCGCCGTCGCTCAGTAGGATGCCAAGCTTGCGGCCCTTGAAACTGTCGGGTCCATTCTTGACTATGCTGAGCTTGTCGGACGCCGGCAGATCGATGATCGGCGTGCGTGCCGCCACGGCAGGGTTGGGAAGCGCAAGGCCAAGGCCATTTGCGACAATCGCGGCCAGCGTCGGATCGATGTTTAGCAAGTGCGAGACGGTGCGCGATCGAATGTCGGGCCGTTCAACCTTCGACAGTTCGAACACCAGCGCGTCGCCAATATGCTTCTGTTCGATCGGCGTCTGGCTGACAAAAAACTGCCGCGCCTGGCTGTAATGATCGGCGAAGCTTTCGGATCGCACACGCTGCTTGGGGCCGCTGGCGGTTTCGGCAAAGCTAGGGAAGCCACGCACTGGGTCCTCGCGCGGGCCGCCTTGCGCGGCACCCCAGCTGTTGGGCTCGTAATTCGCACGGCCCACGGGGTTGCGCATCGCCATATGCCCGTCCTGCTGGAAATGGGCCATCGGGCATTTGGGCGCATTGATAGGGATATGGGTGAAGTTCGGACTGCCCAGCCGCTTGATCTGGGTGTCGAGATAGGAAAAGTTGCGCCCCTGCAACAGCGGATCGTTCGAGAAATCGATGCCCGGCGGCACATTCTGGGTGCAGAAAGCAACCTGCTCGGTCTCGGCGAAGAAATTGTCGACGACCCGATCTAGGACCAGCCGGCCGACGACACGGATCGGCACCAGCTCCTCGGGAATGATCTTGGTCGCATCTAGTACATCGAAGTCGAAGCTGTCGGCGAAAGCATCGTCAAACAACTGCACGCCCAGTTCCCATTCCGGGAAGTCGCCGCTGTTGATCGCGTCCCACAGGTCGCGGCGGTGGAAGTCGGGGTCGGCACCGTTGATCTTGACCGCTTCGTTCCAGACCACCGACTGCAGGCCCTGCTTGGGCTTCCAGTGAAACTTGACGAAGGTCGATTTGCCTTTGGCATCGACGAGGCGGAACGTGTGGACACCAAAGCCCTCCATTGTGCGAAAGGAGCGCGGGATCGCGCGATCCGACATGGTCCACATGATCATGTGAAAGCTCTCAGGCGTCAGGCTGACAAAGTCCCAGAAATTATCGTGCGCGGTCTGCGCCTGGGGGAAGGCGCGATCCGGCTCGGGCTTGGCCGCATGGACGAGGTCTGGAAACTTAATCGCATCTTGGATGAAAAAGACGGGGATATTGTTGCCGACAAGGTCCCAGTTGCCCTCCTGCGTATAGAGCTTGACCGCGAAGCCCCGAACGTCGCGAGCGAGGTCGAAGGAGCCTTTAGAGCCCGCGACAGTCGAGAAGCGGACGAAAGCCGGCGTCTTCTCGCCCACGCGCTGGAAGATGTCTGCGCGGCTGACGTCGGCCAGACTGTCGGTCAGCTCGAAGAAGCCGTGGGCACCGTAGCCGCGCGCGTGAACGACCCGTTCGGGGATGCGCTCATGGTCGAAATGGAAGATTTTCTCGCGGAAGTGGAAGTCTTCCAAGAGCGTTGGGCCGCGTGCGCCTTGCTTCAGGCTGTTCTGGTCATCTGCGACCGGGATGCCATTCTGGGTGGTGAGGGTCGCGATATCACCACCTACGATCTGATGGGTATCACCGCCCGCGGCCTGCGGCTCGGCGAACGACATGGATATCATGGCGTCGGTTGGGACGGCCGCAGCCTTCTGCGGGGACTCCCCGCCGATGTCCGTTCCGGCCAGATCAGCGGGCGTTACAGGTGCCTTGCTGGCGGACGGCTTGGGTGCACTGGGTTTCTTGGCCATGTCGGGTCCTCGGTTTAAAAGCGGACGATGGGGACGGAGAACCTCGCCCGGCGTAACCGGGCACAAGGCTGCGCCGCCATGGGCGTGAAATCGGAACCAGAACCCGCGGGCCGGTCGGTAGTTGCCGGGCGGGCAGCAAAATTAACCTGTGTCATCACGATTGTGCAGGGTAGGTTTGAACGGCCGATCGGCAATCGCATTACCAGATGCCGCTTCAAGCCATCTGGACGCACGGGCTCCAGTTGTTAGGACAAGACCCGCATCCGGTCCTGTCGCGGGGTGGTTGGTAGCCGCGCCATCAAGCGGAGGGGGCAGGACCGACGCGGCCATTGCCTATCACCGGTGCCACCGGGACGCTGGGCCAGGCCTTCGCCGGCGCGTGCCTGCTGCGCGGTATCGACCATGTGCTTTCCGACCGGCAAGGTCTCGACCTTGGCGATCCTCGCTCAGTCGCCTGCGCACTGGACAACCTTTCCCCTTGGGCCAACATCACCTGCGCGGGATGGATCCGCGTTCACGAGGCCAAAGATCGAGCAAAGGACAGTAAGGCGCACGCTGACGCCTCGCTCGAAGTCCTCGACCGGCGTGCGCTCCTGGTTCGTACCGCCACCAACTTCTCGCCCTATGTCCAGCAGAGTTTCGCGATGCACATCATCGAGGCTCTACGTGATGGGCGGCCGTTCGCGGCAGCCTCGGAGGCCGTGATCTCACCTACATATGGTCACGATCTGATTCGCGCGACGCTCGATCTTGTCATCACCGTCCGCGTCACGCGCCGCTTACAAGTAAGCGTGGCCTGATCATGCCGGACCTCGTGTCGGCGATCGCGCGTTTCGCTGCGACCTTGGGTGCCTGAAGCGCAAAGTTAATCTGCGTCATCACGATTTGCAGGATCAGGGCGCAACATGCACCGAGCTCGTCCGTTTGGACGGTGCGCGGTTGTCCTGCCGACGCCTCGGCAAGGTTTCATAATGTTCATCGATCGCTTCCTGAGAGACAAACGCGGCCTGAGAGACAAACGCAGCCTGAGCCTGGGGGCGGGAGAGCCGCTATATCAGATCTACGGCCTCAACAATGTGCATGTGAACAGGATGCTGCGATCTCTGCGCGAAGACCGGTTGTGCGTCTTCCGTTCCTCGCCTGTCGAGATATTTGAACCCGAGCGACTGGCGCAGGGGCAATTTCATCCCGCATATCATTACATCGACGATGGCCCTGTGAGGCCCATGCCGTCTCTATCAAGGGTCCTTCAATGACAGATCAAGTTTCCGGTCCGCAGGCGCAGACCACGCCCGGTGTCGCTAGCGCGGAACACGGCCTTGTCATCCTCGACGGACCTGACGGCGTCGCCGTTACAATGACCCCGGAGGCTGCCGTTGGCACCGGAGAGAGTCTTATTGCCGCTGCGGCGATCGCGCAGACGCAATCATCGAATGATATGCGATAATTTTTTCCACAGACGCGGACCTGGCCCTGCTGCCAATGGATGTTAACATGAACAACCTAGATTCTGCCGACGGCGAGAAACGTATGGGCCTGCATGTCCTCGCGCGGAACGTCTATCGTGGGCCGCATCTCTTTGGTCGCCTGCCCATGATCCGCATCCAGGTCGCGCTAGGCGAACTGGAAGCCTCGCCGACCGATAGACTGCCCGACTTTACCGACCGCCTTCTTGCCGCTCTTCCCGGGCTGGCGCATCACGGCTGCAGCTGCCCGCATGAGGGCGGGTTTCCGAGACGTTTGCGCGACGGCACGTGGCTCGGCCATGTCATCGAGCATGTGGCGCTGGAATTGCAGACGCTGGCGGGGAGCGCCGTATCCCGCGGCAAGACCCGCAGCGTGCCGGGCAGGCCCGGCGTCTACAACATCCTGTACCGCTATCTGGAGGAAGATGTCGGCCTAGCTGCCGGCGCCGCCGCCATCGCGCTGGTCGCGGCGCTGCTCCCGGTGCGGTTCCGCCGATGGGATGGCGGGGCGCTGCTGCCTGCCCAAATCGGGGGCGACGGCCTGGATGTCGGCGCGACGGTCGAGCATTTGATCGCGCTTCGCAGACGATCGGCGCTAGGGCCGACCACGGCCTCTTTGGCCGAGGCTGCCCGGCACCGCACTATACCAGTCGCCCGGCTGGAGCATCAGGGGTTGCTCCTGCTTGGCTGGGGCAGCCGGCAGCAGCGCTTGCGCGCGAGCATCACCGGACGCACTCCGCAGATCGCGGTCTCGCTCGCGGGCAACAAGGATGCGACCAAGGCGCTGCTGGCCGCCGCCGGCCTCCCGGTGCCCAAGGGTATCGTCGTCAGAACCGCCGAGGACGCGCTGGCGGCAGCGCGAAAGCTGGGCGGACCCGTTGTGATCAAGCCGCTCGATGGCAATCACGGGCGCGGCGTCAGCACCTTCGTCGAGGCGCCCGCTGACATAGGTAAAGCGTTCGACCATGCGGCCAAAATCAGCAGCCGGGTCATCGTCGAAAAGCATCTTCCCGGCAACGATCACCGCATGCTGGTAGTCGATGGCAAACTGGTCGCAGTGGCGGAACGCGTGCCGGCGCATGTCGTGGGCGATGGCATCCGATCCGTTGGCGAACTGATCGCCTGCATCAACGCCGATCCTCGCCGTGGCGACGGGCATGGAAGTATGCTGACGAAGATCCGGGTCGATGCCGCGCTAGTAGACGCGTTAGAAAAGCAGGGCAGGACGATCGAGACCGTTCCAGGCGCGGGCGAACATGTCTTGCTGCGTGGCACCGCCAATCTGTCGAGCGGCGGCACTGCTATCGACCGCACTAAGAAGGTTCATCCCGACAATCGCCTGATCGCTGAAATGGCGGCGCGCGCAATCGGGCTCGATATCGCCGGCATCGATTTCCTGTCGCCCGACATAGCGCGGTCCGTCAACGAGACCGGCGGCGGTATCGTCGAGGTCAACGCGGCGCCTGGCTTCCGCATGCACTTGGCCCCGTCCGAAGGTCCGGCGCGCGATGTCGCGGCACCGGTGATCGCTATGCTTTATCCGCAAGCGATGACAAGCCGGATACCGGTCGTTGCAATCACCGGTACGAATGGTAAGTCCACGACGGCGCGGATGGTTGCCGCGATCCTGCGCGGCATCTATCAGACGGTCGGCCTCACCACCACCACCGGTGTCTATGTCAACGACTTGCTCCTAAAGTCGGGCGACTCCAGTGGGCCAAAAAGTGCCAGGATGCTGCTGCATAATCCTGCTGTCGATGTCGCTGTCCTGGAGACGGCGCGGGGCGGCATATTGCGCGAAGGCTTGGGGTTCGATTACGCGACGGTCGGCGCGGTGCTCAATATCAGCGAAGATCATCTGGGCGTGGGCGGGATTGATACGCTGGAGGATCTGGCAGCGGTCAAGGCCGTGGTGGTCCGCAGCGTCGCACAGCGCGGATTTGCAGTCCTTAATTTCGATGACCGGCGTGTCCGTGCACTGGCGCGGCGAAGCCGTGGCCGCATCATCTGGTTCAGCCGCACGGGCTCGATCGCGCACCCCGTAATGGCAGCCCATGTCGCAGCAAGCGGCCGAGCGATCCTGCTCGAAGAGGACAGTGGCGCGGCCAGCCTTGTCCTGTACGAAGGCGATCAGAGGACGGAGATCATCCCCGTGTCCGACATGCCCGCATCGCTGGGGGGCGCGGCGGCATTCAATGTCGAAAATGCGCTGGCCGCTTGCGCCGTCGCCACTGCCCTTGGCGTCACGCCGGAACAGATCGCCAAACCGCTCAAGCGCTTTACGTCGAATTTCACGGACAATCCCGGCCGCTTCAACATCATCGACGTCCATCCCTTCCGGGTGGTCATCGACTATGCGCATAATATCGCCAGTATGCGCGCGCTCGGCCACTGTCTGGGCAATCTGAACACAGGCGGCGGGCGAAGCATCGGCATGGTCAGCATGCCCGGGGACCGGCGTGACGAGGACATCATGCAAATGGGCGCGACGGCCGTTCCCATGCTGGACCATATCGTCTTTCGCGAAGGGCCCGACGGTCGCGGCCGTCCCCGCGGTGAGGTGTTAAGACTGCTCGAAAAAGGCGCGCGGTCGGCAGGCGCATCCGCCAAGCAGGTCAGCTTCGTCCTTGAGGAGCGTGACGCCGTCCTTGCCACGCTCCGTCTGGCTCGTCCCGGCGATTTGGTCCTTCTCTTCCCAACCCGGGTTGAAGAGGTGCATGGCCAGGTCATGGCGTTCCAGCCGGAGACACCAGAGAGCTTAAGCAGAGAGGCCGTGCGTGCCGACAAATAAGAGCGCATGGACCTTGGTGGTGCATGGCGGCGCGCGATCCATCCCGCGCCAGGATCGCGCTCGTTTCGCAGCGGGATGCGCTCAGGCGGCAAAGGTTGGCGGTGATATTCTCGCACAAGGTGGCTCGGCGATCGACGCCGTGGAAGCCGCCGTGCGTGTGCTTGAAGATCTACCTGATTTCAATGCTGGCACGGGATCGGTGCGCAACGCTGCGGGAAATGTGGAAATGGACGCTGCTGTCATGGACGGCCACACGCTGGCGATCGGTGGCGTCGGCGCGATCCGGGAAGTGCGTCATCCCGTTTCGGTTGCCAGGGCGATGCTGGACGAAACGCCGATCCTGCTGGTCGGCGAGGGGGCACGGCAATTTGCGACACATATCGGCGCCGAGCCTGCCGATGCGGGATCGATACCGTCTCCGGGCGGATGCGATACCGTAGGCTGCATCGCGCGCGATCAGGCCGGGCATGTCGCGGCAGCGGGTTCGACCGGGGGTCTCGAAGGCAAGATGGTCGGGCGGGTAGGCGATACGCCCTTGCCCGGCTGCGGGCTCTATGCGGACGATAGCGCGGGCGCGACTGCCCTGTCGGGCGAAGGCGAGAGCATCGCCCGCGGCATGCTGGCGGCGCATATCCTCTTTGCCCTTCCAGGCAACGGAGCGCTCGCAGCCGCACAAATGGCGATCACCCGGCTCGAACGGACGGGCGGCGAAGCCGGCGCGATCGTACTCGATTCCGATGGCGGGTTCGGCATTGCGCACAACAGCGCACAATTTTCGGTCGCGGTTGCGGCGGACTGGCTCGATGCGCCACGTGCCGGCACCCATGCTGACGATCTTAGGGAGTGGTATACATGACAGACAAAATAGGGCCGCTCATCATCATCGGCGGGCATGAGGACAAGGAGGACAAGCGCGCCATCCTGAAGGCGATCGCCGCGGAGGTGCAGGGACGCAAGCTCATCATCGCAACGATCGCGAGCCACGAGCCTGAAGGCTATTTCACCACCTATCAGAAGGCGTTCGCCGATCTGGGCGTGGGAGAACTGGTCGAACTCTACATCCATGATCGTGCGGAGAGTCACGACGTGCAAGTCGCAGACGCGTTCAATGATGCTGGGGGCATTTTTTTCACGGGCGGCGACCAGCTCCGCATCTCGAGCCAGATCGGCGACACGCCGATCGAAACCATGGTCCGCGACCTGCACGACCGGGGCGGGCTGGTCGCGGGTACGTCGGCCGGTGCTGCGGCGATGAGCGAGATCATGCTGGTCAAGGGCTCCAGCCGCGAAACCCATCGTATCGGCGACCTCCATATGGCGCCGGGCCTCGGCTTCGTAGAGGGGGCGATCATCGACCAGCATTTCGCCGAACGCGGCCGGATCGGGCGGCTGCTCGGCGCCGTTGCGCAGAATCCGCGCGTCATCGGCATCGGCATCGACGAGAATACCGCGATCGTTGTACGCGATCGCATGTTCCAGGTCATCGGCGTCGGCGCCGTCTATGTGGTAGACGCCGCCCATGTCACCCAGTCAAACATTGCCAAGGCTCACCCCGATCGCACGCTCTCCATGCATGGCGTCCATCTCCATGTGTTGAGCGCCGGTGACCATTTCGACATCGACAGCCGCACGCCCAGTCAGCGGCCGAGCGACGCCCAGCCAGAAAGGTCGGATCATGAACATGCTGCAGCTAGACCGCGCGCCTAACATAGACGCGTCCAACGAAGGCGACCCCCTCCTGTTCCTCCTCCGTTATTTGGCGGAAACGGAGTATCGGTTCGTTACGGTGACCCCGGCGAGCCATCAGCGCGTGCTCGCCCGGCACCGTGGCACACCCGGTATGACACGCACCGATGTGCTGGGATGGAGCAGGCCTTATGTCCCGGGATCGATCGATCCGACCGTCGAGCGCTTGCTTGGAGACGCCGGTGCGATCGAGGCAGCGGGGGATGGGCTGCGCCGCTCGACCGTTCGTGTCTCGACCGTCCACCAACGGCTTTTCCTGCATTCTGCCTTTCCGACCGTCGCCGAGGATTCGGTGTTTTTGGGTCCCGACAGCTATCGCTTCGCTGACCTTATCATCGGGGAGCTGGCGGCATTCCCGCTCGATCCGGGCGATGTCGTAGTGGACATGGGCACGGGATCGGGCGTCGGCGCGGTCACCTGCGCCGGCGTGGTGCCCGACACCAGGCTTTTCATGACCGACATCAATCCCAGGGCACTTCGCTTCGCCCGAATTAACGCCGAAGCCTCAGGATGCGCTATTACGGCTCTACAGGGGCGCAACCTCGCCGGCATGGAAGAGGGGATCGCCGTCGCGATCGCTAATCCGCCCTATGTGATCGATCCAGGCCATCGCGCCTATCGGGATGGCGGCCGCAACCATGGCGGCGAAATTTCGCTGGAAATGGCGCGTGCCGCTGCCACCGCCTTGAAGCCAGGAGGGCGCTTCATTCTTTATACCGGCAGCGCGATCGTGGGCGGAACAGATCTACTCAGAGAAAAGCTGTCGGAGATTGCGCAAAGCCATAGCTGCGCCCTGCGATACCGCGAGCTTGATCCGGACGTCTTTGGGGAGGAACTTGAACTCCCCCATTATCGCGATGTCGATCGAATCGCTGTGGTCGCCGCGACCATGACGCGTGCCCCGCGCTAACGACCGGTGTCCCGGGATTAACAGCGATCAATGCGATTGAATGGAACAGAGCCTTCAAGCCGCCCGTTTTGCCTGCATTCCTAAATCGAGGACGCAATGAATATCCAAACGGATCCAGATCGACGAGATACGGGCTCCCAGTTCCTGACCGACAGCTTTCAGCGGGGGCTAGCGCACTGGAACCGGGAACGACTGGCGCCTCAATTTCCCCAGGCGGACTGGCGCGCAACCCTGGAGCGCGACGAACGCATGCTGCGCCTGGAAGCGGGTTTCGTCGAAGAGCTGCGGGGCGAGATCACCATCCGTGCCGCGCAGGCGCCGACCGGTCCTGATGCTTTCATAGCCTGGTTTGAAGGCTTGAAGGATAATGGCCCCGGTCAGGGCGACGAACTCTTTCCCTGGCTCGCCGAAGACGCGTCCAGGGAAGAACTGCGCTGGTTCTTCGAGCAAGAAGCGGCGGGCGAAGCGGGCTTCGATGATTTGGTCGCGCTCACTCAAGTCAAGCTTCCCGCGAGCGCGAAGATGGAATTGGCGCGCAACTATTGGGACGAGATGGGCCGGGGCAATGCCAAGGGCATGCATGGTCCGATGCTGGACGCGCTGGCCGAGACGCTGGACGTCGATCCCGTCATCGAAAATACGGTCTGGGAAAGCCTGGCGCTCGCCAACATCATGACCGCACTTGCCACCAGCCGCCGTTACGCCTGGCATTCCGTGGGCGCGCTGGGCGTGATCGAATTGACGGCGCCTGGTCGTTCGGCGCTTGTGGCCAAGGGTTTGCGGCGTATTGGGCTCAGCGAGCGGGAACGTCGCTATTTCGACCTCCATGCCGTGCTGGACGTCAAGCATAGCGCGGACTGGAATCGGGAAGTCGTGCGGCCGCTCGTCGCGGAAGACCCACGCCGGGCGACTGCTATTGCCGAGGGCGCGCTGATGCGGCTTCTATGCGGCGAGCGCTGTTTCGCGCGCTATCGGGCCGCACTAGGGCGGAGCGCAGGCGTTTGAAGACCGGCGCGCCCGCGTGACGCGTCGACTCCTTGGCAGCGCTCTCATCTTCCTGTCGCTTGTGCTGGGACTTGGCGCAGGAGTGGCGATGAACGGGACTACCGGCCCCTTTCGTAGCATTGCGTCGGGCGTTTTTTCGCCGATAGGCCAGTTATGGCTGGACGCACTGACCATGACGGTCGTGCCGCTGGTTTTCGGCCTGCTGGCTAACGGCGTCATGTCTGCGGCCGCCAGCGGCAAGGCGAGTTCCGCAGCGGGCCGATCGCTCTTCTGGTTCGCAGCCTGTCTGACGGGGGCCTGCCTGACAGCGGCGCTGGCTGCCCAATCGATCCTCGCATGGTGGCCGGTGCATGGCATTGAGGCGGTTGCCGGCTCTGTGACGATGCCAACGCCCGCAGCCGCCGAATGGTATCGCGGCATCATACCCGCCAATCCGATCAAGGCCGCTGCCGAGACGGCGATCGTCCCGCTCGTCGTCTTCGCGCTGTTTTTCGGCTTCGCCGCCGCGCGGATCGAACCGGTCCTGAGCGCCGGCTTGCGTAAGCTGTTGGATGCGATCGTGCAGACGATGCTCATCATCGTGGGGTGGGTCCTCAAGGTCGCGCCGATCGGTATCTTCGCGCTCGCCTTCGGCGCTGGCGGTCGGATGGGCAGTGGTGCGCTGGGCATGCTGGGGCAATATATCGCACTGATTTCCGCTATCTGCCTGCTGACGACCCTGCTCGCCTATGTCGTCGCCGTCGTGGCGGGGCGCATGTCCATTATGGATTTTGCCAAGGCGACCGCTCCCGCCCAGGCGGTCGCCTTTGGAACACAGTCGTCACTCGCATGTCTTCCGGTCATGGTCTCGGCAGCGCCACGGCTCGGCGTCAGTCCTGCCTCGGCGGGGCTGATTCTTCCCCTTGCCGTGTCTCTCTTTCGCGCAGCCAGCGCCAGCGCGAATGTCGTGGTTGCGATCTATCTCGCGCATCTTCATGGCGTGCCGCTGCACTGGCCCCTGCTTCTCATAGGCGCGCTGATTGCGGTTCCCGTCAGCCTCGCTGCGGTGGGGCTGCCGGCACAGGTCTCCTTCTTTGCTACAATCGGTCCGGTGTGCCTGGCGATGGGCGTGCCGGTCGAACTGCTGCCGCTGCTGCTCGCGGTCGAGACGGTCCCTGATATTTTTCGGACCGTCGGCAATGTGACGGCGGATCTTGCGGTCACGCGCCTTGCCGGCGATCGCGCCGAGTTAGATGCGTCAGCAAGCGTGATCGACAGTCGCAATGATGCGGGTTAGATGGTATCGTTGGGCCTACAGCCAGGGTCCTTGCCAACTCTGAGGTCCAGTCTCCGGCGTTTGACTTCGCACAGGTGCACTACCTTGCCCCACGGAATCTCTGAACTACGCGTTGCCCGTGAAAATTACCGTAAAGCACGAACCCCTGGTGTCTTCTCGATCGGCGGCCGACAGCACTCCGCCTAGCTGTCGCGCCAGGGATATGACGACCCTCATGCCAAGGCTTTTGTCAGCTGCAGCGGGATCGAAATCAGCCGGCAGGCCTTCGCCTTCGTCGCACACGATGATTTTGTGAATGCCTGAGTCATGGGCGTAGGTGACGTCGATCTGTCCGGCACCGTGCTTCGCGGCATTCGTGACGAGTTCATTGACAAGCAGTCCGATCGGCTGGATCCACGTCGTTGGAACCTTTCCATCGGCACCGTGCACAAAGATCGAGCGGTCGAGGATCGTCGCCAACTCCTCACAAAGGCGCCGTAGGAACGCCATGCATGAAGCTTCTTCCGCTTCATCAGCGTAGAAGTGACGATGGACCTGGGCTACGGCCGCGACGCGGTTAGCCGCCATCTGCAGGTGCGATGCGGCCGGACCGACATCGGGCGTGCGGCTCTGCATCGCGAGCAAGCCTGAAACAAACTGAAGACTGTTCATTACGCGATGGTCGATTTCCTTAGCCATCAGCTTGGCCTGCTCGACGGCCTGCCGCGCGGAGAGTCGCATTTCGAGTTGATCGATTACCAGAGAGGCGAGATCTTTCAGGTCTTCGATCTGGCATTCGTCGACTGGACGGGCCACCTTGTCGATGACGCACAGAGTGCCAAGGTTGAAGCCATCGCTCGTGGTGAGTGGGACACCGACATAGAAGCGGAGTCCGAAGTCACCTGCGACGAGGGGATTAGCCAAAGAGCGTGGATCGATACTGGCGTCAGGTAGCAGATATGGGTCATTGCTCAGGATCGCCGACGCGCACAGACCGGGTGATCGTTGGATTTGTTCGACCGGTAGCCCGTGGTGAGACTTGAACCAGATGCGGTCCTCGTCAACTATACTAATGATTGAAATTGGAACCCCGAAGCGCCTTGCAGCAAGCGCGGTGACTCTGTCAAACGCGCCGTCAGGCGGCGTGTCCAGCACGTCATAACGCCGGACCGCGGTCATCCGCTGCGCCTCATTCTCGGGCACGGTGGGTCCGGTAGTCAGGCGTCTGGTCTATGGTCATGGGCAACAAAGGCATGGCATGCACCAGGAATCCGGAAATGTCGATACGAGCGGCAGAGACGCCTCCGCTTTGGGTATCAGAGGCACCGCTCCTCAGCAAACTATGTCGGAAATCATTCGGGGTGGCGGGTCGTGAGGAATGTTAGCGCCGCGTAGCAGATGTTCTGCTTTTCAATTGTGTTCGCTGCACCGATTTGGCTGGCAGGGAGTTTAGCGGACTATGGCGCTCCCAAATTCCCTCATCGATCCTAAGCTGATCTATCTGGAGCCCGCAGTCGTGGTAGCGCCAGCGTCGAAACCATGGTTCCCGATGGGCGGTGCTGTTATGATGTCAAATATTCAAGATCGAGGGTAAGCAGTTGAGTTTCGACATATTAAGCGGCGGCGGGCAGATGGGTGCCGTCATGCGAGCGCATAATTGGATCGCGTCGCCGCTCGGCCTGCCCGATCGCTGGCCGCAGCCGCTGAAGACCCTCGTGGGGGTATTGCTCGCCGCCGACCAGCCAATGTTCATCGGCTGGGGTTCCGACCACATATTGCTCTATAATGACGGGTACGCGCCGATCCTAGCCGATCGGCATCCGCGCGCTCTGGGCCTTCCGTTCTTCGAGGCTTGGCCTGAAGTGCGGCAGGAGCTGACACCACTGTTCGACGCCGTGGACCGAGGCGAGCCAGTGCACATGCCCGATCTTTCGCTTGAGCTCGATCGCCCCGGCCGCGATCGAGAGGCGCACTTTGCTTTCAGCTACACACCTGTTCGCAGCGAGGCAGGGGACGTTGCGGGGCTGTTTTGCGCCTGTACCGAGACAACCGATAAGGTTGCTGCCGATCGCTTGTCATCCGCAGCGCGTAACCGGCTCTTCGAAATGACGCGGGATCTCTTCGGGGTAGCAACCTTCGATGGTCGGCTGAAGGCAATCAATCCAGCCTGGACATCCGTGCTCGATCGGACGACGGATGAACTGACCAGCCGTCCCTTTGCAGATATCATCCATCCTGACGATCTCGCTACCACCGCGGACGTCGTCACGACCCTCATGAGCGGGGAGCCGGTCCATCAGTTCCAAGTGCGGCTTTTAAAGGCGGATGGCACCGCGATCCCCTTCGCATGGTCGGCGGTCCCTGATACTATTCCAGGCAGCGGCGTATTCTACACCGTGGGACGCGATATCACGGAAGAACAGAACCGCGAAGAGATGCTGCGGCAAAGCCAAAAGATGGAGGCCGTTGGCCAGCTCACGGGCGGTTTAGCTCATGACTTCAACAATCTGCTGACAGGAATGATGGGCAATCTTGAGCTGCTCCAGATGCGCGTAGCGCGTGGCCGCACGGACGATCTCGATCGCTTTATTTCGGCGGCACAAGGAGCGGGCCATCGCGCGGCCTCGCTAACTCAGCGCTTGCTCGCTTTCTCCCGCCGTCAAACGCTCGATCCCAGGCCGACCGATGTCCATGTCCTTATTCGCGGCATGGATGATTTGCTAAGGCGCACGGTCGGACCCGAAGCGTTGGTGAAGGTGATCGACAATGCCGACCTGTGGCCGGCAATGATTGATAGCACGCAGTTGGAGAGCGCGTTGCTCAACCTGTGCATCAACGCGCGTGACGCCATGCCTGCCGGTGGACGCATTACCATTGAGGCCGCCAACAAACGTCTCGATGAACGTGCAGCTCGCCAGCACGACATGACTTCGGGTGAATATCTGTCGATCTGCGTCACCGATGCGGGTACCGGGATGGAGCCGCAGGTGGTCGAGCGGGCGTTCGAGCCGTTTTACACCACCAAGCCGATCGGGCAGGGCACTGGTCTCGGCCTCTCCATGGTATACGGTTTCGCCCGCCAGTCGGGCGGACAGGTCCGTATCTATTCGGAAGTCGGCATGGGCACGACCGTCTGCATCTACCTGCCGCGCTACCATGGTGATGCTTCAGACGGTGCCACCCATGCAATATTAGCTGAGCCCACCACGGCAAGCGGTGAGACGGTGCTCGTGGTTGATGACGAGGCAACCATCAGGCACCTGATCGACGAAGTGCTAGATGGGCAGGGCTACATGGTGATCGGCGCAGGAGATGGCGCGGCTGCAATCAAGGTGCTGCAGTCAGGCGCCAAAATTGATCTGCTCATAACCGATGTCGGTTTGCCAAACGGGATGAACGGCCGGCAAGTCGCGGACGCGGCGCGCGCGCTTCGGCCTGGTCTGAAAGTGTTGTTCATCACCGGCTATGCCGAGAATGCGGCGGTAGGTAATGGACATCTTGAACCCGGCATGGAGCTACTAACCAAGCCTTTTACGATGGAAGCCTTGTCCGTTAAGGTAGCCAACATCTTACGGTAGGGGTCAGCAACAGCCTGCAGCACAAGAAAAGGGCACATTTGGACATGGTGTGGGACGGTCCCTGGTCGATGGACCCTACCCTATATTCCACGCCGTACTCGTAATTAAATCGCCGAATTGAACCATGTGGTTAACTCGGGCTTTGGCAGCCGCTTGCCTATAGGTTGCAAGCAATTCGGTTTCCCAAAGCGTGCCAATCGCGCGTCGTTAGCGCTCGAACCGCACGAAACAAAATTAGTGCACCCATAATGGTGGTGAGCAATGTCAGGGGGGCCACCGTTCATCAAAATGTTGTTCGCCCAGCAATTGGCCTGCATCGTCCAGGTGCAAAAGGCTCCGTCATCCAAGATGCGTTGAATGCGCCGAGCCATGAGAGTCGAACGGTGTTTCAATGCGCCGCAGGAGACTGCTCGCGAGGAACGCCAGAGTGTGGCGGTGTTTAGCGGATGAAGTAGGCAACAGAGTGCCATTCCGAGGATAGCCTCGCCACGCCCGTTCCGACCCGCCCCGGCTCGCTGATGTTCGTCGCCATTTTGCTACTCCGCGGCGACCGCGATCTCGTCCATCGGGGCGAGATTGCTGACCCATTTTTCCGGATTGTTGGGGAAGGCGATCCGCTCGATCGCTTCATCCATGCTCATGCCTTCGGCGATCAGCGCGTCGATCGCCGCGAAGGTCTTTAGACTCGAGGAGAACAAGGTCGCCGAATAGGGATCCAGCACCAGTCGCCCGACAGCGAGCGTGTCAGGGCCTTTGATCATGATGTCCGAATATTCGAAGCCGTTGCGCTTGAGCGAGCGGAGGAGCGCGTCGGTGTAATCGTCCATCTCGAAACGATCGTGTTTTTTGAAGTCCGCGATCGTCTCCGGCTTCTGCTGCAGGATCACGAACCAGTCCGAGTTTTCAAGGGCGGCAATCGATCCGGCCGACTTATAATAGTCGTTGAGCGACTGGGTCGCGGTGACCAGCGATGCACCGTATTTCCGGCAGGTGCGGGCATAGGTCTCGATGAAGTCGGCCATCGCGCCGCTGCGCAGCATCTGCCACGCCTCATCGAGCAGCAGCGCCTTGGGGATCGAGCGATCGAGTTTGCGCATCATCTGCTGCGACATGAACATGATGGCGGTGAGGACAACGCCGCGCAGCTCTTCGCGCGCCGAGAGGTCGGACAGCTCAAACACGGTGAGCTGGGCCTTCAGCTCAAAGGACACCTCGCCCTGGAAAAAGCGGCCGTAAGTGCCGGCGGACGAGAAGGGTCGCATCGCGATCCCAAGGTTGGAGGCGAGCCCATTTCCGGTGGCATCGAGCGCCTCGATAACGAGGTCGATTGAACCGCGACTGCCATGCTGGTCCCACACCTGATTGACCGCGCCGTCGATCAGCCCACGCTCGGTGTCGTCGAGCACGTTGATATGCCGCGCCATCTGATTGATGATCGCCTTGAGCATGGCCATGCAGTCGAGGAGATAATCCTCGTTCTCGGCCGCTTGGGGCTGGTCGATCATCGAGAAGGGGTTGAGACAGAAGCCCGAGCTCATCGTGAACTCGACAAAAGCGCCGCCCTGGAGCTTGGCCGAGTGCTCGAAGGAACGGCCATCGTCGATCACCACGACTTTCGCGCCCGCGCCGCAAAGCGATCCGCACAGCTCCTGGAGCGCCACCGACTTGCCCGAACCAGACTTGCCGAACACCGCGACATTATGATTGCCCGCTATGTTCTCGAACGGACTCCAGAAGAAGGGTTGGCCCCGCCGTCCTATCAGGAGGAGGTGCGGCACCGATCCGCCAAGATACTCGCCCTGCAACGGCGTCAGGTTCGCCGCCGTCGTTGTGAGCAGCGTGCGCATCCGCTTCATGCGCTCGAGATCTTTCGAGAGGCCATTGGCCATCGTCATCGGCATCGCGCAGAGCAGGCCCATCACCTGCAGGTAGCGGTCGTCGAGCAGGTCCCAGCCCGCCGCCCGATAGACCGATTTCAGCACGCGCTCGTTCCTGTCACCCTTGCCCTTGAGCATGTCCTGGCGGGTGCGCCAGCGGCACGAACGTCTCGCGTCCACGCGCCCGGCACAGCCGGACATAATCTTTTACGACGGTGTAGCCCCCGCCAAAGCCATGCTCGTCGCGCAGACGTTCAAATATCCGTTTGGCGCTGTGCCGCTGCTTCACAGGCGAAATGCTGTCATCGGTCGTGCAATTCTCCGCAAAAGTGGGCTTTGAAAATTCCCTAGT
>JAEMRT010000199.1 GCA_016463225.1 Sphingopyxis sp.
CGTAGAAGCCCGCCGACAGCACATAGGTGCCGATCATGATGCGGCGCTTGACCTCGGGCCCGAAACCGTCGGCGCGCGTCGCCGCATACATATCCTGCAACCCCGCCCCGTCCGGCAGATCGCGCAAACCATAGCGCACGCCGTCATAGCGCGCGAGGTTCGACGACGCTTCGGCGGGCGCAATTATATAATAGGCCGGCAGCGCATATTTGGTGTGCGGCAGGCTGATCTCGACAACCGCGGCCCCCGCATCCTTTAGCATCACGATGCCCGCATCCCACATCGCGTCGATGTCGGGGTCGATGCCCTCCAAGCGATATTCCTTGGGAATCCCGACCGTCTTGCCTTTGAGATCGCTCGACAAAGCCGCTTCCCAATTGGGCACCACCATATCGAGGCTCGTCGCGTCCTTCGGATCGAAACCCGCCATATTCTCGAGCATGATCGCGCAGTCGCGCACGTCGCGCGCCATCGGCCCCGCCTGATCGAGCGAGCTCGCGAACGCCACGATGCCCCAGCGCGAGCAGCGGCCATAGGTCGGCTTGATCCCCGAAATGCCGGTAAAGGCCGCGGGCTGGCGGATCGAGCCGCCCGTGTCGGTTCCCGTCGCCGCGGGGCAGAGCCGCGCCGCGATCGCGGTCGACGACCCACCCGACGAACCACCCGGCGCAAGTGCAGCATTGCCGCCATCCTTGCGCTTCCACGGCGAAATCACATTGCCGAAATAGCTCGTCTCGTTCGACGATCCCATCGCAAACTGGTCGAGGTTCAGCTTGCCCAGCATCCCCGCGCCCGCGTCCCACAATTTCTGGCTGACGGTCGATTCATAGCGCGGGACAAAGCCTTCGAGCATATGGCTCGCTGCGGTCGTCTGCACGCCGTTGGTGCAGAACAAATCCTTCATCCCGATCGGTACGCCCGACAGCGGCTTGAGCGTTCCCGCCGTGCGATCCGCATCGGCGGCCTTCGCCGCAGCGAGCGCATGTTCTGGCGTCTCGACGATAAACGCATTGAGCGCCTTCGCCCCCGCGACATTGGCGCTGAACGCCTCGGCCACTTCGACGGCGGAAAAATCGCCCGCGCGGTGACCGTCGCGGATCTGCGCGACGGTCAGGTTGGTCAGCTCGGTCATTATTCGATCACCTTGGGCACGCCGAAAAAGCCGTGCATCGCCGCCGGCGCGTTGGCCAGCACATCGTCGCGGCGGCCGCCGCCCGTCAGCGGATCGGCGTCGATCACGTCGTCGCGCAGCCGCAGCGTGTTGGGGATCACCGCGGTCATCGGCTCGACCCCGGTCACATCGACCTCGCCGAGTTGCTCGACCCAGCCCAAGATGCCGTTCAATTCGCCTTCCATCGCGGCGGCTTCGGCATCGCTGATCGCGATGCGCGCCAGCGACGCTATTTTTCTGACCGTTGCCTGATCGATTGTCATTGGGGTCCTGCCTTTGCGGGGAAGCCGCGCCGCTAGCATTCCCGCCGGATCGCTTCAACCTTCTCTATCTTCCCCGTGACGAAGTCATGGGGAGAGGGACCGCGCCCAAAGGACGTGGTGGAGGGGCAGCAACGGTCGCGGCAAAGCCCCTCCGTCAGCGGCTTTGCCGCTGCCACCTCCCCAGCGCGGTGCGACAGGGAGGATTAATATTCACTCAAACGCCCCCGATTCCGGCACGCCGTTCACCAAAATCCGCCGCTGCTCGATCGTCTCGACCGTCACCGTCGCTTTCGACAGGTCGACTTCGGGGCGCGTCGGGCGCGCATCACGGCTAATATCGCCCTGCACCCAGCGCCCGTCCTTGTTCAGCGACACAAAATCGAAATTCGTCGCCTCGCCCGGCTCATTTTGCCCCAGCACCCCGATCCGGTCATCAGCCAGCCACACCGCCACGCACGCCTTGGCGCGGCTGCACATATAGGTTCCGGCGATGCGCTCCAGCGCTTCGGCGGGCAATGCGCGGTCGGCGGGGACGACGCGCAGCCGCTCGGCAAGCGGCTTGAGCAAAATCGGCCCTTTCGGCCCGGTCAGATCCCAGCGGTTCTTCGCCGCCAGCGCCGCTTTGGCTGCATCGGCGCGATCCCGGTAGGGCGATTTTGCCAGCGTGTTTAGCGCTGCGCGCCCGCTCGGGCCAAAATCATATGCAAGGGCAGCCCAATCGAATTTCTCGATCTTCACTGCTCCCGAATTCAGCCGCGCCATTTGATCGCGCGTCGAAATCGCGCCGAAATCGAGAATGGGCAACGCCAGGAACAGCGCCAGCAGCGCCACCCCGATCGCCAGCTTCTGCTGCAACGGGCGCAGCACATCGTCGAAATCGCGCCGCCCCTTCACCACCGACCATAGGCCGATCAGGCCGTAAGCCAGCGCGATCAGCGTCGCGATCAACCCCCAGATGCGCTCGGGCGTCCACCCATATTGCCCGATCCGCAGCTGCATCGAATAAAAGGCGATTCCCGCCAGCGGCAGCACCGCCACCGCCAGCACCGGCGCCGCCCAGCGCAGCAGCGGATTCGTCGCCCGGTCGTCGGTGCCATTGCCGATCACCGCATTGGCCAGCAGCACCGCGAACGCCGCCGCCGCCAGCATCAGCGCCGCGGTCGAAAAACCCGACGCCCACAACTTCGCCAGCCCCGTCCCCGCCAGCGAAAGCAGGAAGACGACGAGCGCCGCCGCCAGCACCGGCGCCAGCACCGCGAGCACGATCATCACCAGCCGCTGCAGGGTCGACACCAGCTTGTCGCGTTCGCGCAGCAGGCCGACGGCGCCGCCGAACGCCGCCCCCGCGAGCATCCACCCGAACCATTCGTCGTTCAGCAAATCGCGGATCAGGTCGATGCCGATCAGATGGAACATCTCGGAAATCAGGACGGTCAGCAGGAATGCGATGCCGACGAACGCCAGGCTCGCCGCACCGATCACCGCATCGGTCCACGCATGGCTGTGCAATCGCTCATAGGGCATCTGCCACAGCTTCCAGAACCGCCAGTCGGGCGCGACATCGCGGCGGGTCTGGAACAGCGGCGTCGCGACCAGAACCGCGAGCATCCCCGACCAGAACGGCCATTCGATCGGGGTTCCCTGCAAATTATACGCCGCCGTCTGCCACGCGATCAGCCCCAGCACCGCGCCCCACAGCAGCGCAAACCCCAGCGCCCAGTGCCAGCGGCGCAGCTCGACCCCGAGCACGAACACCACTGCCGCCACCGCGACCGCGGCCGCCAGCGCGCTGCGCCACTGGGCCAGCGCGTCCACATAATGGTGATCATAATGGTGATCGACGAGGGCATGAAACGCCAGCCCCGCCGCCGCACAGATCGCCGCCATGATCCACGGCCGCAGCGGCCACGGCGGGTCGTTATCGTCAAGGCGTCCAGAGACTTGCGACGGATGGGGCGGCGAATCGGCGGGTGCCGTGCTTGCGGGTGCGTCGGTCATTCCCCACATCTGGGCTTGTTTCACTGGTCAGCGCAAGCCAAACAGCGCACCAGTCCCTCTCCATCCCCTCCCCCATGGAGCCCCCATTGGCCCGCAAATTTCTCTATGTCATTGCCGCGATCATCCTGCTGATCCTCGCCGCCGGGATCGTGTACCAGCTCTTCCCCGGTTGGGTCGCGCGCACCGCCTTTGTGCCGAGCAGCGAGTTCAAGCAGCAAGCCGCGGTCGAACCGAATGCCTATGACGATCCGAAAATGTGGTTCGCGCGCCCCGGCATCGATGGCGACCCGTCGGCCTGGCGCCCCGCCGCCGAAGGTGCCGAAACGCCGTCACCCGACAGTGCCGATGCGCAATCGCGCGACCAGCTGATCCCCTCCGCAGGTGCCGCTGAAACCACCGCTCCGCCGGTGCCAAAAGGCGACGCCGCGGTCTTTTTTGTCCACCCAACCAGTTATTACAGCCGCTCGAGCTGGAACGCGCCGCTCGCCGACCGCGATTCGGACCACCGCGCCAACCTGTTCGTGCAGGGCATGGCGAGCGCCTTTGCCGACGCCGGCGAAATCTGGGCGCCGCGCTACCGGCAAGCGACCCTCGGCGCCTTCCTCGCCGAAGACCGCGTCACCGCGGGCAAGGCGATCGACGCCGCCTATCGCGACGTCGAGGAAGCCTTCGACGCCTTCATCGCCGCGCAGCCCAAAAACAAGCCGATCATCCTCGCCGGCCACAGCCAGGGTGCGCTCCATCTCACCACCCTGCTCAAGAACCGGATCGCCGGCACCCCGCTCGCGAAGCGGATCGTCGCAGCCTATGTGGTCGGCTGGCCGATCAGCCTCGACACCGACATGGCCGCGCTCGGCCTGCCCGCGTGCCAGACCGCCGAGCAAAAGGGCTGCATCCTCGGCTGGGCGACCTTCGCCGACCCCGCCGACCCTGAAATGGTGACAAGCGCCTATGACGGCACGATCGGCTTCGACGGCCGCCCGCGCGCTGACACGCGGATGCTGTGCACCAACCCGCTCACCGGCACCCCCGACGCCGCAGCCGCGCCCGAGGCGAATCTCGGCACGCTCAAACCCACCGAGGGTTTCAAGAGCGGGTCGCTGATCGCGGGCAAGATCGGCGCCAAATGCGACGACACGCGCGGCCTGCTGATGATCGGCGATGCCGATGTCGCAAAGAACTACGTCGTTGCGGGCTATGTGTTGCCGGGCAACAATTACCATGTCTATGACATCACCCTGTTCTGGGCGAACGTCCGTGCCGATGCGCTGCGGCGGCTGGCGACCTATGAGGGCAAGCCGTCGCCGGTGCCGCCCGCGGCGGCGCCCTTGGCAACGCCGCCCGCAGCGGCAACGCCGAAATCCTGAATCCGTTCGTGTCGAGCGAAGTCGAGACACCGTGAGGGCTCGACACGAACGGGTAGAAGGGGGAACCATGATCACCACCGCCGCCCCCGACTTCGCCGCCCATTTCCCGACCGGCGCCCGCCTCGCAGGCCTCGACGTCGGCACCAAAACCATCGGCGTCGCGACCTGCGACGTGAACTGGAGCTTTGCGACCCCCGACAAGACGATCATCCGCAAGAAATTCTCGGTCGACCTCGAAGCACTCAAATCGCTCATCGCCCGGCACAACGTCGTCGGCCTCGTCGTCGGCCTGCCGCTCAACATGGACGGCAC
>JAEMRT010000081.1 GCA_016463225.1 Sphingopyxis sp.
GATGAGCTTAATGCACTAACAAACCAATCGGTCCACTCGGTGGGGGCAGATCAGTTGGTCCGCTCGACGATGCGCCTGCGCCCCGATCGCATCGTGGTTGGCGAGGTCCGCGGTCCCGAGGCGTTGGACATGCTGAAGGCCTGGAACACCGGCCATCCCGGCGGAATCGCCACCGTTCACGCCAACGGCGCGGCCGCCGCGCTCTACCGCGTCGAACAGCTCGTGCAGGAGGCGGTCGTCACCGTGCCGCGCCAGTTGATCGCGGAAGCTATCGACATCGTCGTGTTCATTTCCGGGCGCGGCGTCGACCGCCGCGTCTCGACCATCGCGCGCGTCGCCGGTCTGGATCCCGATACAGGCACCTACGCGCTCGCCGACTTTCCCACCGCCAGACCCAAGGAGATCTGATCCATGACCCGTGCCCAACTGACTCGCCTTTCCGGCAATCGCCTGTCGCTGGTCGGCGCAGCGATCGGCCTGGCGATTAGCCTTGCCACCGAGGTCCAGGCTGCCGGCTCCGGCATGCCGTGGGAAGAGCCGCTCCAGCAAGTGCTGGAATCGGTGCAGGGACCGGTCGCCAAGATCGTCGCGGTGATCATCATAATCGTTACCGGCCTGACCCTGGCCTTCGGTGAAAGCGCAGGTGGGTTCCGACGCCTAATCCAGATCGTGTTCGGCCTGAGCATCGCATTTGCTGCGTCATCCTTTTTCTTGTCCTTCTTCAGCTTCGGCGGCGGGGCGCTGATCTCGTGATCGCCCAAACTGCCTTTGCCAGCCAGCATATCGACGGCTTCGAAGTACCGATCCATGGTTCGCTGGGATCGGCGCTGCTGCTCGGCGGCGCGCCGCGCGGCCTCGCGATCGTCAACGGGACGTTGGCGGCCGCGGTCGGCCTGGGTCTCCAGCAATGGATGGCCGGGGCACTGCTCTGGGCGGTCGGTCACAGCATCGCCGTGATGGCCGCTCGCCGCGACCCGAGCTTCGCCCCGGTCCTTCTCCGCCACATCCGCCAGAAGGGATATTTCGCATGCTGAGGCGCTCGTCATGATGTTTATGGGCGAATATCGCGACCGCGCCGAGCGGCTCGCCGACCATCTTCCCTGGGCGGCACTGGTCGCCCCGGGCGTGGTCCTCAACAAGGACGGCAGCTTCCTTCGGGTGCTGGCGTTCCGTGGTCCCGATCTCGAATCCGCGACCGAGGCCGAACTGGTCGCGGCCTGCGCGCGGGCGAACAATGCCCTCAAGCGATTCGGCAGCGGTTGGGCGCTATTCTTCGACGCCGAACGGCGTGACGCAATGGCCTATCCCGACAGCGACTTCCACGATGCGGCGAGCTGGCTGGTGGATGGCGAGCGGCAGGCGGCGTTCGAGGGCGAAGGCACCCATTTCGAGAGCCGCTATCATCTGACGCTGACCTGGCTGCCGCCGGCCGATGCGACCGATCTTGCCGGGCGCTCGCTGGTCGAGCGACCCGATGGCGACAAGGAGCGGGACTGGCGCGGCGCGTTGGAGAGCTTCGTCGCCGAAACCGACCGGGTGCTCGACCTACTCGCCGGCTTCATGCCCGAGGTGCGTCCGCTTGACGACGGTGCAACCCTGACCTTCCTCCATGCCACGATCTCGGATCGCCGCCATACCGTCGTCGCGCCCGAAACGCCGATGTATCTCGACGCCATCCTAGCCGACACGCCGCTGGTAGGCGGGCTGGAGCCGCGGCTCGGCGGGCTTTACATCCGCACGCTCACGATCCTCGGCTTCCCGAGCCTCAGCCGGCCGGGCATCCTCGATGCGCTCAACCACCAGGATTTCGCCTATCGCTGGGTCACGCGCTTCATCGCGCTCGACAAGACGCTCGCAACCAAGACCCTCACGTCGCTGCGCCGCCAATGGTTCAACAAGCGCAAGTCGGTCACCGCGCTGCTGCGCGAAGTGCTCTACAACCAGCCGGCGCAGTTGCTCGACAGCGACGCCGACAACAAGGTCGTCGATGCCGATCTCGCGCTGCAGGCGCTCGGCGGCGACCACGTCGCGTTCGGCTATCTGACCACGACGATCACGGTCACTGACCGCAGCCGGGCAGCGGTCGAGGACAAGGTCCGCTCGGTCGAACGGATCGTCAACGGCCTCGGCTTCACGTGCGTGCGCGAAGGCGTAAACGCGGTCGAGGCATGGCTCTCGTCCCTGCCGGGCCATGTTTATGCCAACGTCCGGCAGCCGCTGGTCCATACCCTCAACCTCGCGCATCTGATGCCGCTGTCGTCGGTGTGGGCCGGGCCGATCCGGAACGCCCATCTCGACGGACCGCCGTTGCTGGTCGCGAAGACCGCCGGCTCGACGCCGTTCCGGCTATCCACCCATGTCGGCGATGTCGGGCATATGATGGTGGTCGGGCCGACCGGAGCTGGCAAATCAGTGCTGCTGAGCCTGATCGCGCTTCAGTTCCGCCGTTACGCCGACGCGCAGGTCTATATCTTCGACAAGGGCAGCTCCGCGCGCGCCGCAGTGCTAGCGATGGGCGGCGTGCATCATGCGCTCGGCTCCGCCGAAGCCGATGGCGAAGCGCTCGCGTTCCAGCCGCTGGCCGGCATCGACGATGCGACCGAGCGTAGCTGGGCGGCCGAGTGGATCGCGGCGCTGCTCGCCGCCGAAAATGTGCCGGTCACGCCCGAGGTGAAGGAGGCGGTCTGGACTGCGCTCGGTAGCCTCGCGTCGGCACCTCGCGAGGAACGGACCATGACCGGCCTCGCGCTACTGCTCCAGTCGAACGCGCTGCGGATCGCCCTCCAGCCCTACACGCTCGAAGGGCCGCACGGCCGGTTGCTCGACGCGGCCGAACAGCAACTCGACCTGGCCGACGTCCAGTGTTTCGAGACCGAGGCGCTGATGGGCCAGACCGGGGCGGTGGCGCCCGTGCTGACCTACCTGTTCCACCGACTGGAAGAGCGGTTCGACGGGCGGCCGACCCTGTTGATTCTCGACGAGGCCTGGATCTTCCTCGACCATCCGCTGTTTGCCGCGCGCATCCGTGAATGGCTCAAGGTGCTGCGCAAGAAGAATGTCGCTGTGCTGTTCGCGACCCAGAGCCTCGCCGACATCGCTGGTTCGGCGATCGCGCCGGCCATCATCGAGAGCTGTCCCCAGCGCATCCTGCTGCCCAACGACCGCGCGATCGAGCCGCAGGGCCATGACATCTATGCACGCTTCGGTCTCAACGATCGCCAGATCGAATTGATCGCCCGCGCCACGCCCAAGCGGCATTATTACCTGCAATCTGCGCGCGGCAACCGGCTGTTCGAACTCGGCCTCGGTCCTGTCGCGCTGGCGCTGTGCGGCTCGTCCGATCCTGCCGCGCAGGCGCGGATCGACGCCGTCCTCGCCGAGCACGGCCGAAGCGGCTTCGCCGCCGGGTTCCTCCGCGATGCCGGGCTCGATTGGGCGGCCGACCTCGCCGCCGACTTCCCGGTCTCAGACCTGTCCACCTCCCAAGCCCCCGAAGAAGGAGAAGAGTAATGCCTATCCCCACTCGAAAGCGCGTCATTGCGGCGGCGCTCGGCCTCGGCACCATTGGTTCGCTCAGCATGAGCCTGGGGATGTCGGCCACACCGGCGTACGCCCAGTTCGGCGGCGTCGTGTTCGACCCCAGCAACTACGCGCAGAACATCCTGACCGCCGCGCGCACGCTGCAGACCGTGAACCAGCAGATCCAGCAGTTGCAGAACGAAGCGCAGATGCTGGTCAACATGGGCAAGAACCTGACCCGCATCGACTTCCCGCAGCTCGACGCGCTCAAGCAGAAGTTGGCCGAGATCGATCGGCTGATGGGCCGGGCACAGGCGATCGACTTCCGGGTCGACCAGCTCGACGACAAGTTCCAGTCGCTTTACCGCCAAGACTTCTCGTCGGCGTTGCGCACCGATGCCCGCGTGCGCGACGCGCGGTCTCGGCTCGACGCCAGCATGGGTGCCTTTCGCCAAACGATGACCGTGCAGGCGGAGGTCGTGGAGAATATCCAGTCGGACACCGAGGCGCTCGCCGACATCGTAGCGCGCAGCCAGGGTGCGGAAGGGTCGCTGCAAGCGCAGCAGGCGACCAATCAACTGCTCGCGCTCACCACCAAGCAGCAGTTCCAGCTCCAGCATATGATGGCGGCGCAGTTCCGCAGCGAAGCGGTCGAACAGGCGCGCCGCGCCACCCAGGCCGCCGAGGCGCGCGCGGCAACCAAGAAGTTCCTCGGATCCGGATCGGCCTACACGCCCCGATAGCCCCCTCGGGCCCGAGAAGCCCGATCCGGACCTGCGATCGGCGGCGTTCCCTCCCGCCACCGGTCGCCGTCGCGGGGCGCGGTCCAGCTCCCCAGCCGCGTCCCGCGACATCCCTCCATCCGCCAGCAGGAAGGCAGCCACTTGAACGACCTCAACGTCATCGACCGCTTCTTGGCAACGTTCATCACCTACATCGACAGCGGTTTCGGGCTGCTCGGTCCCGATGTCGGGTTCCTGACCGCGACGCTGATCGGCATCGACATCACGCTGGCCGGGCTTTTCTGGGCGATGGGCGGCGAGGACAATGTCATTGGCCGGTTCCTTCGCAAGATCCTCTATGTCGGCGCCTTCGCGTTCATCCTGAACAGCTTCTCGACGCTCGCCGACATCATCTTCCGCTCGTTCGCGCAGGTCGGCCTGACCGCCGGCGGTGGGACACTCTCGGCCGACGACCTGCTCAAGCCCGGGCGCCTTGCCGGGACCGGCTTCTCCGCGGCTTGGCCGCTGCTCGAACAGGCTAGCGAGATGGTCGGCTTCACGACCTTCTTCGATAATTTCCTGACGATCATGGTGCTGCTGTTCGCCTGGGCACTGGTGATCGTCGCCTTCTTCATCCTCGCGGTGCAGATGTTCGTCTGCATCCTCGAGTTCAAGCTGACCAGCCTCGCCGGCTTCATCCTCGTGCCGTTCGCGCTGTGGAACCGGACGAGCTTCCTCGCCGAGCGCGTGCTCGGCAATGTCGTGAGCTCGGGCATCAAGGTGATGGTGCTCGCCGTCATCGTCGGCATCGGTTCGAACTTCTTCACCGAGTTCACCGAAGCGCTCCAAGGCCAGGAGCCCGACATCGGGCAAGCCATGAGCCTCGTGCTGGCCAGCCTGTCGCTGTTCGGCCTCGGCATCTTCGGCCCGTCGATCGCCTCGGGTCTGGTCGCCGGCGCACCGCAACTCGGTGCCGGCGCGGCGCTGGGTACCGCGGTCGGCGCGGCCGGCGTGACCATGCTCGCTGGTGGCGCTGCCGCTGGCGGGGCACGGGCACTTGGCGGTGCGGCGCTCGGCGCGGTGCGATCGGGCACGGCGATGGGGTCGGCCGCGTCGACCGCCTACCAGCTCGGCCGCGAGACTGCCGCCACGCCATCCTTCAGCGCCGGCCTTGGCGGCGTCGCGCGTGCCGCCGGCAATGCCGCCAGGTCGCGTGCGAGCAGTGCGCTCGGTCTGGGCGGGGCCGCTGCCGACGGACGCCAGGCGGCATGGAGCGCGCTCAACGAGAACTCGACCCAGAATTCTTCGGCGCCGCCTCAGGGTGGACCGGGCGGTGGCGGGGAGACGGGCACGCCCGCCTGGGCACGCGCGATGCGCGACCAGCAGACCAACCGGCATCGGCGCCAACTTGCCATCCACAGCATTAGCCAAGGCGATCGCGGTGGCGCCTCCGCCACCCCCGATATCAAGGAAAGGAACGACTGAGCCATGTTCTTCAAGCGAAGTGCGCAGCGCTACGGGCGCACCCCACCCCCGGAGACGCCGTACCAGCGTGCGGGCCAGCTCTGGGACGACCGGATCGGCTCGGCGCGGGTGCAGGCGCGCAACTGGCGGCTGATGGCGTTCGGCTGCCTCGCCCTGACTGCGGGCACCTCCGTCGGCCTTGCCTGGCAGTCGCTGCAAAGCCGCGTCACGCCCTATATTGTCGAGGTCGATCGGCTCGGTGAGGCGCGGTCGGTTCAGGCCGCCGACGTCGCTTACCGACCGACCGATCCGCAGGTTGCGTGGCACCTGTCACACTTCATCGCCAATGTCCGCTCGGTGTCGCTTGATCCGGTGCTGATGCGGCGCGACTGGCTAGAGGCCTATGACTTCGCCACCAAGCGCGGCGCGCAGTTCCTCGGCGAATATGCCCGGTCGGCCGCGCCATTCTCCAATGTCGGTGAGCGCACCGTCTCGGTGCAGGTCACCAGCGTCGTGCGGGCATCGGACAAGTCGTTCCAGGTGAAGTGGACCGAGACCGCCTTTGAGCGCGGCTCACAATCCGGCATCAGTCGTTGGACAGCGATCCTGACCACCGTGACCCGCCCGCCGTACTCCGCCGATGTGCTGCGCAAGAACCCGCTCGGCATCTATGTCGATGCGGTCGACTGGAGTCGCGAGCTCGACACTGCGCCAGCGCAGACGGTTTCTCCGCCGCCTGACGCACGGGCCACTGCGAACCCGTCGGGCAATCTTCCGCTCGGATCGCCGCTCGATCCCAACCTCGGCGCCCAGCCGTCCAACATTCAGGAGACCAACCCATGAAACTGGCCTTGTTGCCGACGATCATCGGCATGATCGTCGCATCCCCCACACTCGCGCAAACCCGCGATCAATCTCAGCCGCTCAGGACCATCCAGTCGGCAACGCGGAGTGCAACGATCCAACCGGCCGCGGCCAGTTTCTTCAGCGGCGCGCAAGTCTATCCCTATAGTGAGGGCACGATCTTCCAGGTCTATGCGGCACCAGGGCTGGTCACCGACATCACGCTCCAACCTAGTGAAGGCCTCATCGCTGTCGCGAGCGGCGATACCGCACGTTGGGTGATCGGCGACACGACCAGCGGTTCGGGCGAAGGCAAGCAGACCCATGTGCTGGTGAAGCCCTTCTCGGCGGGCCTCACCACCAACCTCGTCATCACCACCGATCGCCGCGCCTATCATGTTCGACTGGTAAGCACCGCGACCACCGCCCTGTCGTCGATGCGCTGGACATACCCGCAGGATGAGTTGCTGGCGCTACGCCGCAAAACCGAAGCCGAACTGGCCGCTACGCCCGTCGCCAGCGGGCTCGCCATCGAAAATCTTCACTTCAACTATGCCATCACCGGCGACAAGGCGGCTTGGCGGCCGCTTCGCGCGTTCGATGATGGTGCCAAGACCTATGTCGAGTTCCCGGCGTCGCTCGCCAACGGCGATGCGCCTCCGTTGTTCGTCGTCGCGGCCGACGGCAAGGCGGAGCTGGTCAACTACCGGGTGCGCGACCGCTACTATGTCGTCGATCGCCTCTTCGATGCCGCCGAATTGCGACTGGGACTGAAGAAGCAGCAAATCGTGCGCATCGATCGGCTCTCACTTCGTTCCAAGCGGAGGGGCGCATGACCGACGTCGTCGCCAAAGAAATCCCAGAAGCTTCACCGCCGAAGGTCGACCCCGAGACATTGAGCATCCGGTCTCGACCGGCACGCGCCATCCGCTTCAGACGCGGCGTGATCATCAGCGTGACGGCCATTGGCTCGGCGAGCCTGATGGGCATCGCTTGGATGGCGCTCAAGCCGCAGGTGTTCAGGCAGGTCGCCCAAGAAAGCGAAATGTCGCAGCCAATGTCGAAACCAGCGTCGGATGCACTCTCGGGACTTCCGAGCAGCTACGGTGATGCGCCGAAGCTCGGACCGCCCTTGCCCGGCGATCTTGGTCGTCCGATCCTGCGGGCGCAGGAACGTGCGGAGAGCGTGGCTGCTCCCTCCCGGATTGATACCGGCGAGGCCGCAAGGCAACAACGCTTGGCAGAGCTCAAGGCGGCGCGAGAGTCAGGGCTCATGACACAGATTGCAACAAGCCGCGGCACGGCGACGTTGCCGTCGGACGGCGCACCCACAGCAGCGGGCACCCCTGCGCCAGCTTCGCCAGCGACCGGCACGCGCAAGGAGCAATTCACTTACGAAAGCGACGCGAAAGGCGATCATAACGCCGGCGGCCTGATCGCGCCGGACTCGCCGAATATGCTGCTTGCCGGGAGCGTCATCACGGCCAGCCTCGTCACCGGGCTGAATTCGGACATTCCTGGAATGATCGTGGCGCAGGTGACCCAGAACGCGTTCGATACGGTCATGGGTGAGATCCTGCTCGTGCCGCAAGGTGCCCGGCTCATCGGCAAATATGACAGTGTCGTTGCGTTCGGGCAACAGCGCGCACTCGTCATCTGGCAGCGGCTGATCCTACCCGACGGCAGTTCGGTTCGGCTCGACAACATGCCCGCTACAGATGCCGCTGGATATGCTGGCCTGTCCGACAAGGTCGACTTTCATACCTGGACACTGCTCAAGGGTGTCGGCATCGCCACGATGCTCGGGGTCGGGTCGGAACTATCGATTTCGGGCGAAAGCGACTTGGTGCAGGCGATCCGTGAGTCCGCCCAATCGAATACGGCGCGAGCCGGTGACCAGATCACGCAACGAAATCTCGACATACAGCCCACGATTACCGTTCGCCCTGGCACGCCAGTCCGGCTGCTCGTCACCCGCGACCTCACGCTCGCGCCCTGGAGAGATTTAGGAGGATACAGGATATGGTAGATTTGAAACTGGCCAAGTTGCCTGACAGGACGCCGGTGAAGCTTGCCATCACCATAACGCCCCACCTGCAGAATGCGCTGCGAGACTATGCCGCTGTCTACGCCAAGACCTATGGTTCAGAGGAGCCGATCGCAGAGTTGATCCCTGCGATGCTGGCCGCATTCCTGGACAGCGATCGCAACTTCGTCAGGACGCGCGAGGCCTTTCACCGAGGCCAGTCATGAGCCATTCTTCGAACGAATCCATGGAGCCGATTACGGTCCGCGTGGCTGCCGCCGTCCGGATCACGGGGCTGAGCCGGTCGCGAATCTACGAATTGATCAAGGCCGGCGACATTGAAATCGTGAAAGTTGCAAGGGCGACATTGGTCCGATATGACAGCCTGAAACGACTGGTCTCTCGGTAGCCTTGTGGTAGGCGAAAGGCCCGATATGCCAGACCGGCCATGATCGAAGGACGCAGGATACGCCACCGCCAGCCCCCTTGATGGTCGGTATCGGCCAGCGTCGGTCATTTGAATGCGTCAGTCCAAAGGGGATCCATCCTCAGCATATCGCGGTAGGTATAGTTCGCTGGGCGTCTTCCAGTTTCGAAAGAAGTCGATCGGGTCCTGACTGCCGAGGAACTCGCGCGCAAGAGCAAGCCTTTCCGAGACATGGGCCCGTTCCTGATCGCCTAATCCCTTCGCGCGATCTTCGACACCGGAGAGAAAGCGCTCGATCTCCATCACCTTGGACCACTGCTCGATCACGTCGCGAAGCTGCCCTTGGCTACCGAGCACGGATTGCTCGATCCGTCGGCGATCCTCCATCCGCTTGCGTCGCTCTTCTTCGGCGATCCACTCTTGATGGCGAAGCTCTGCCTGGCGGTCTGCTTCCTCCAACTTCGCCACCAGGTCGGGAGCAGCAGCCTCGATGTCTTCGACGATAGAGCGAATGATAGCGCGTACCGATCTCCCCTTCGTATCCTGCCAGTGCTGGCTCCAATTTACGCGGTGATAGGGCGAATAAGCAATCAGGCGGAGCCTTCCGCTGGGGATGTCCCGGGTCGTAGTCCAGCTATGTGCGGCATACCGACCGCGCGGCGGCACATAGTCGCTTTCCCGAACATAGTTTCCGTTGACGTAGCGCAGTAGCGCCGTCTCGGACATTTCCACGAGTGCGAGCCCGACGGCGACAGTCCCGATGTAGACAACCGTCGGTCGAGCCGGCGACCAAAGGCCGCCATGATGCCAATGCTCCCGCGGCTTACCGGCAATCTCTCGCTCGTCGATCGTTGCCCTACGCAGATCCTGTCCAGATGGCGCCAGCATAACGCGATGTCCAACGGACGCCAACGCGTTGAACAAGTCGTTTGCCAGTTCGAGCGCCTTGTCTAGGGTCGCGTGCGAAGCGTTGATATCCAGCAGGAGGCGCTTGAGTGGGCGCAGGTAGGCTCCATCCTCCACCGGTCGCCCATTGAGGAAATGCAGCTTCGCGCCGTGCACCAACCCGTGTGTCTGGGTTCGAGGCACATGGATGGGCTTGCGCTTGTGCGGCGACGGCGCGCGGGGCTTAGCGGAGCGAACGGGTTGCCCATCATTCGACCATTCAAGCAGGTCGCCAGGCAGGGCGTCCGGCAAGCTCGGTTGCAACGGCGCTCTGCCCACGGCAAGTTTCGCCCAATAGCCACGCTCGGGCCGCGGGACATTGAGCATAGTACTGGACTTGTAACGGTTTTGTGCCGGTCACCTATCTCATTAAGCCACCTTGGCTTCGAAGGCGAGCGGGCTGATGCCGCCCAGATATGAATGTCGGCGACGGGTGTTGTAGAACCCGTTGATGTACTGAAAGATGGCGGCTTCTGCCTGACGCCGTGTCGGCCAGCTCTGCCGCCAGATGAGTTCCGCCTTCAGGGATTTGAAAAACGTTTCGACGGAGGCATTGTCGTAGCAATTACCCTTGCCGCTCATCGATGGACGCAGGCCGTAGGCCTGCAGCTTTTTCTGATAGTCGTAAGAGCAATATTGGCTGCCGCGATCCGAATAGAAAAGGCAGCCCTCAGGAGGCTGGCGCAGGCGCACCGCCATATCCAGCACCCTGATCGCCAGGTCTTTCTTCATCCTGTCGCTGACTGCCCAGCCCACGACGCGACGGCTATGCAGGTCGAGGATGACGGCAAGGTAAAGCCAGCCTTCTGAGGTCCAGATATAGGTGATGTCGCCCGCCCATTTACGGTTGGGCGCATCGGCGGTGAAGTCGCCGTCCAGCCAGTTCGCTGCGCCCCCCAGGCGATGGTGGCTGTCGGTTGTGACCTTGTGCTTGCGCGTGCGGACTGGCTTGATCCCGTTGATCTTCATCAGCCGCCCGACCCGGCGCTCGCCAACGTCGAGCCCAACCTCTTTGAGTTCCATGGTCATCCTCGGACGACCATAACTGCCGAGGCTGAGGCTGTACTGCTCCCTGATATGGGCCAGCACTTTCATATCCGTCCGCTCCCGCCGACTGATCGGTCGCGAACGCCAGGATCGATAGCCGCGCTCACTGACAAGCATGACACGGCAGAGCAGTTCAACGGGCCACCGGTGCCGCCAGCTATGCACAAAAGCGAACTTCACGGCCTTTGGCTCGCGAAGAACTGCGTGGCCTTCCTAAGAAACAGCCATATCAGGCTCCGCAGGCAGTTCATGCAGGATGAAGCCGAAGGCCTTGGCACGGCGCTGCAGATTTCCGATCACCCGGCTGCGGTAGCGTTCCTCATATTGTGAGGCGCCGGGATCATGATAGGCCATGCCGTGGCGCAGGCTGTTATAGAACAGCACGGCGATTTTGCGTGCGGTCGCGGTCACTGCCTTGGCTTTTCCAGCGCGTGCCGACAATCGACGGTAGAACGCCCCAAGTGCGGTGTCGCTTCGGCCAATGGTGGTTGCTGCGAGGCGTAGAAGTGCAGCTGCGCGGCTTGATGAGCGTCGGGTTTTGGACGACAGCAATTTGCCGCCGGATATCTTGTTGCCCGGCGCTAGGCACAGCCAGGAGGTAAAATGCTTTGAACTGGGCCATGCGGCAAGATCGGTCCCGCACTCGCCAACCAGCTTGAGCGCGAGCGACGGGCCGATTCCGTGGATCTGCGTCAGGTCTACTCCCAGCACGCGATAGAGTGCAGACCGGACCTCGAAGTCAGGCGTGTTCACCTGCCGCCTTTTGGTTCGGACTTTTGGGAGCTGGCGAACATCATGTCCCTCGTCGATTTCGAGCGCCTGGAGCGCGACCTCAAGCTTTCGATCACATTCGAGAACTTTGGTTTGGTAGAAGTCGAACAGGGCCAGGGATTGGCCAAGGGCGAAGATATGCTCGTCCCGCCAGTTCCCCGATAATGCCGCACAAATGGTCTCAATAGTCGCATGACAGCGGACGTCGCGCATTTGCGCCAGCGTGTCGGGCGTACGTTCCCCGCTCACAATGGCCCTGATGATCCGCATGCCCGTCACGCCGGTGATGTCGGAGACGACATGATGGAGTTGCACATTCATTTCCATCAGCGCCTTCTGCATGTGCTGAATATGTGAGGCGGCATATTCGATCAGCCGCTCGCGCTGCCGCAGATAGGCACGCATGGTCGCCACGCCCGCCTCGGGACGGAAACTCCCCCGCAGCAGCCCGTAGCTGTGCAGGCGTTGCAACCATGCAGCGTCGCTGACGTCGGTTTTGCGACCTGGTACATTCTTGGCATATCGCGCATTGACCAGGATCACTTCAAAGCCGTGTCCTTCAAGCACTTCATAGGCCGGAATCCAGTAAACACCGGTCGATTCCATCGCGACAGTCGTGACGCCATACGTCTTGAACCAGCGGGCCATATCATGGAGATCGCCGGTGAATGTGCCAAACGCTCGTACCGGATTATCATCGGCGTCCGGATTTATGGCCGCCATATGCATGGTCGACCCGATGTCGATGGCAGCGGCGCGTGGATTGACCATAGACAACGCGCCAGATTTTGATCGTTCCATTCCAAGTCCTCCTTCAAAACAGGAGGGTATGGGCGATGCTAAACGTCATCTTCCTAATCGGGATCGCCGCAAAACGGCGTCACCACTCTCAAGTACGCAAACACCCACGGGCCACGTTTTTTAACGGGGTATCATGCCTCCAATAAGCCATCGGCCGCGACCCTCCCGGCCGTACCATAGCACGACCCGTTTCTACCGCGCACAGGCGGGCTCAGCCGGCGACGGTTTTTTAGTACTTCCCTCTCCTCCCGCAGCACATGGTTCTCAAGGCGAAGGCGTTCATTCTCACGTGCCAGATCTGCCTGCGGCGCTGAAACCGGATCACTGGGCCGATACTGCGACACCCACTTGCCCAGCGTCGACTTCCCTATCCCCAAATCCGATGCGACCCGGTCGCGAGGCAATCCGCTGGTCAGCGCAATCCGCACCGCCTCCTGCTTGAACTCTTCTGTGTGCTTGATCATCTCGTCGGTCTCCTGTTGCGAGCTCTAATCGCTCAGGTGACCGGCGCAAATCCGTTACAAGTCCATACAGATGCGGGCCAGGTAACTGCCGGACACTTCGAAGCGGGCAGCAATTTTCGTCATCGGCTCCGACCAGACCAGCTGGTAGAGTTCCTCGCGCGACACCATCGGCCGTGCTCCTGCGAGAGTTGAGGTTGAGAGGATCGGTTACGCGGTCCAACCAAGCGTGATCGAAGAGACAACGCCATTTTCATCATCGACCAGTGGCGCCACGAACTTGGCAAGTTCTGCGATCCGAATGCAGCCGCGATCAAGATAGAAGCGCTCACCTGCCGTGTTGGCAAAGTCGACAGGGATTACGCTGGTGCCAATAACCTCGGCGATCCGAACAAGATTACGATAAAACACGCCTTGTCGTGGCGTCAAGCGCGCTGCCGCGTCTGTAAAGCGGGCAGCAGGGATGCGCGAATATCCGCGTCCCGCCATTCGGATGACGGGACTGGGCCGCCAAATTTCGAGTTCGAGGTCGATCAGCATCGCACCTTTACCTCCTTTGCCAGCAAATTAGTGGCGCGCCTTTGGTAGACAATAGCGCACGCAGCCCTAATCTTTGCTGCATGCATATCTTCATCAGTTCGCTGATTACCGGATTCGAGACCCAACGTGCCGCCGCGCGGCGGGCGGTTACGACGCTTCGCCACGAGGCGGTCATGGCTGAGGATTTCGGCGCCCAGCCGAGCTCGCCGCAAGTCGCGTGCCTGCAGGGACTTAGACGTTCGGACATGATGGTGCTGATCCTGGGCGAGCACTATGGCTTCGTGCCTCCGGGCTCCACCCTTTCCGCGACGCATCAGGAATATCGGGAGGCGCGAGAAACCAAGCCGATTCTCGCATTTGTCCAAGAGGGGATCACGCCCAGTCGTGAACAGGCTGCTTTCATTGCAGAGGTCCAAGCCTGGGAGGGAGGATTGTTCCGCGGCGGATTCATCGCCGCCAATGATCTTCATGACGGTGTAATCCGTGCTCTTCACGACGTGACGCTAGCGAACGCTACCGCCCCTGTTGACGAGCAGGAGATGATTGGTCGCGCGTTGGCGATGCTGCCGCCCGAGAGTCGCAACAACGTCTCGAGTGCGATGCTCGAGCTCGCGGTGGTGGGCGGGCCAAGGCAGCGCATACTGCGACCAGCGGAGTTAGAAGCGCAGAGCCTCGCTGAGCACTTTGAACAATCCGCGCTCTATGGCGACAGTCGCCTGTTTGACCGGTCCCTCGGCGCATGGAGCGGGTTGGAAGGCAATGATCTTGTTCTTCGCCAGGATCGGGGCGCCAGCATTAGGCTGACCGAGGAGGGGTCGGTTGTGCTTCGTGTGCCCCTGGACGACCCGCGCCCGCGCGGGCAGGGATTTGACGCGATGAGCCACATGGTCGTCGTTGAAGAGGTGGTTCAGCAAAGATTAGGTACGGTGATCGGCTATGCCGCCAGCATGCTGGAGCAGGTGGACCCTACCCAGCGACTTACGAATCTGGCGGTGGCGGCGCGACTGACTGGTGTCGAGCATCGCGGCTGGCGGACACAGGCACAAAATGCATCCAACCCAAGTTCTGTCCAAATAGGCTTTGGCGGCTCGCATGAGCGGCCACCTGTCATGCTATCGATTCGACGAGCGGCCCTCGGACTGGATCGCGCAGCGCTAATTGAGGACATCCTCATCCCCCTGCGTCGTCAATTTCCATCGGCAGCTTAAGATCGAAAGGCGTGAACGGGACATTTCCATGACCCGACCGACCGTGCGTCAGTTTCATACGCTGAGGACGCTTTCCGACGGTCGGTGAAAGTCGTCGCGGCCTCTAACTGGCGCGCCTTTCGACCGACAGCAGAAGCTCGCCGATCCGGCCTTTAGCCATGACGGCGTGAACCGCCAGTCGCGTCTTCATGCACTCGCGCAGCCCGAGATGGCTCGCTCAGCGCCCAACTTCATGAGGGGTTGCGTCACATTCTTAAACGGTCGAGGTCACTCCCGCAGCAAGCGTGGAATAATCCATGGCAGCAAGGTCGGAGAGCAGGTCGGTGCCAGCCGGATCCCATCCAAGACGCTCGCGGGTCCAGGCATTCGCTCCCATCATGTCGAGTCCGGCGAAAGGTGCCATCCAGCCGAAAAAATGTTCGACCTCCTCGGCGCTTATCGAGCGGACCGGCAGACCAGTGCCCAGTCCGATTGCCTCGGCGATGGCACGCGCAGTCACACCCTCTTCCACCGAAGCATGATATCGCGCGCCCGGTTCCCCCTTGTCGAGTGCGAGAACATAGAGCTTCGCGACGTCGCTGACATGCGCCGCAGCCCAGCGGCTCTGCCCCTCCCCAAGATACGCCACCGCTCCGGACCGGCGCGCCTCGGCGACGAGCGGCGTGATCAAGCCGGCCTTGAAGGCATCATGCACCTGAGGAAGCCGGATCGTGCGCACATCGATGCGTCGCGCGATCAGCGCCGCGCCCGCCAACTCGGTTGCGATGCGGGGATTGGCATGGCGCGGATTGAGTATGTCTTCGGTCGCGGGACCGCCATTCAGCGGCGTGCCGATGCCGATGCCTGAGGTGATCAGAACTGGCTTGTGCGTCCCCTCCAGCGCTTCACCGATCGCCGCAATATTGCGCTCGTCCTTCCTGGTGTTCTCGAAGAAGGTCTCGAAATTATGGTCGAATGCGCAGTGGATCACCGCATCGGCCGCCGCCGCACCGCTGGCGAGCGTCTCGGGCTGCTCCAGATCGCCGCGATGGACGGCGACACCGGCTTCTTCAAGCCAGCGGGCGCCAGCGTCTGAACGGGCAAGACCGAGCACCTTGTGCCCAGCGCTTAAAAGCTCGGGAATGATGTGCGAGCCGATGAAGCCCGTAGCTCCGGTCAAAAATACGCGCATGAGCACTCTCCTTATTTCAGAAACAATGTATCGAGGCTCGATCGAAACTGTTAAAGTAGTGACGTTATCATGGTATAATTTTCAATAGGATCGCAAATGGTCAGCGATGCGTCCAACCGACTGGGCACCTATCTTCGAGATCGTCGCGCCCGGCTTGATCCCGCGGCATTTGGATTCGGCGGCGACCGGAGGCGTACGCCTGGACTGCGCCGGGAAGAAGTCGCAAGCCGGGCAAACATCAGCCCGACCTGGTATACTTGGCTTGAGCAAGGTCGCGGCGGCGCTCCTTCGGCCGACGTACTGGATCGGATCGCCAAGGGACTCATGCTGACAGAGCCTGAGCGAGAACATCTGTACATGCTGGGTCTTGGGCGTCTGCCCGAGGCCCGCTACCAGCCAGTCGATGGGATCACCCCACGATTACAGCGCGTGCTCGATGGAATGACGCTTAGTCCGGCTATCATCAAGAACGCAATCTGGGATGTGGTCGGCTGGAATCGAGCCGCCGCGGCGCTGCTTACCGACTATTCGCTGTTGCCGTCGAACCAACGGAACATCCTGCGGCTGATGTTCACGAACGGCAAAGGCCGTAGCCGCAATGAGGATTGGGACAGCGTTGCGCGGTTCGTGGTCGGCGCTTTTCGGGCCGACATGGCGCGGGCTGGGGCACAGGACAGCGTGGACGCCGCTAGGCTCGTCGAAGAACTGAGCCGCCTCAGTCCGGAATTCGAAACGCTCTGGCAGGATAATGAAGTTGTCGCGCACAGCGAGGGCGTGAAGCGGATTCGACACCCAGCAGCCGGGCTCGTAAAGCTCGAATTTTCATCCTTCGCCGTCGAAGGACGGCCCGAGCTTGGAATGATCGTGTACAATCCGGCGACCCAAGCTGATGCGGCAAAAGTTCGTGCGCTCGTAGAGTCCATCAAGGGATAGTGCCCCATTCCCGATAGCGGATTGCCTATCGGTACTGTCTGAAGCAGACGGTCCGGAGAAGCTTCAGTACGCTCGTTTCACCACGCTTTAGGCAGCTAGCTTTTGGCGAGCATCACCGCCGCTGACATTAAGCCACTGCTTGAGCGGCACCGGGAATTCGCGCAGCTTTGGGCGAAGGCCGACCAGCCGCGATGACCGGCGCCGACCAGCTCACGCCGCTCCGACATGCCTGCGGAAATGTCGGCTCACACCAAGATTGGTCATTCGGGCGCTTGTTCGCCAGCGTTGAGCGCGTTCCCGACCACGGACTGAGCCCCATTGGGCGCAGAGGAAGGTGGCTCGGGGGCGGCCAGCGTGTTGCCGTCGGCTACGAGGTTCGCCGCAAGGGGCACCGTTTCGTTGTCCGCGTCCGAAGCGCCGACCCCATTGCCAGCCTCCGCGTCCGGCTTCGGCGCGCTGGCGCACGGCAGGGGCGGGAGGCCGGACACGCTGTTCTTGTAGCATGTTGCGACGATGCCGCCGGCGATCCCGATCAGCGCGACGACCCCAAGGACCCAGCGATGCCACGTGATCCGTCCTTTCAGTTTGGCGAACGTGTCCGCGAAGTCATCGCTAACGGCGGCGAACTCCTCCCGCAGTCTCGTCTGCTGCCGATCGATCTCATTACCGATCACGTCCAATGTCAGCCACTGGTTAGTGATCGCGACCAGCAGCAGGACGACGAAGGTCCATGCGCCGACGAGCACTGCGAAGTTGACCCAAAGCTCCGGGCCGCAGGCGGTGGGCGCCTTGAGCTGGGAGGCGACGACGATCGTCGCGACCGGGATGCCCAGCAGCTGGTTCTGGATGTCGACGATCGTCTTATGGATCTTCTGGGTATAGTCGATCCGAGCGTCCTCGAGCTCGCCCTTGATCTTCGCATAGGAGAAGCTTGACGCGAACATCCGATAGCCGGCGGCCAGCTTGTCGGCAATGTCGCCGAGATTGCGCAGCACGAAGGCGAAGCGGCCTTCCAGCTGATGTGATCGGCACATGTCGACGATTGTCTCGAAAAGGATCGACAGCTTCTGCTCGCGATGGAGGTGGTCGGCAAAGTGGCCGAGGAGCCTATCTGCCGACGCCACGTCCAGGGCCGTCAGTTCGGCCGTGCCAAAATTCACCGGGAGGACGATCTTCCCGTCCTTCACGAAGATGAGTTCCGCTCGAGTCCGATCGAGGAACGACGCGGACTTTGCCAGCAGAGCCACAACCTCCAGCACCTTGCGGTATCGGATGACGGCATCCGGCACCAGCTCATCGCCAGGAGCGTAGCCTGCGTCCACGAGGAAGTAGCGCCCGGGCTCCTCGATCCGCGGCCCGCTGCTAGCGATCAGATCGCCGATGTTCCACGCGAGCAGGCCGAGGGCGATCCGCGGCGAGTCGATGCGAGCCTTCACCTTCGCGCCCACGGCTACGTTGGAGACGTCGTCGATTAGCGCGATGCCTGCTTCCGAGGCCGAATCGTCATCGGAGTCGATCTTCTTCAGGAGATCGACAATGTCTTGTGTAGCAACGGTTACTTCCGCATCGTCTTCTACCGTCGCACCGAATGCGGTGCTGCGATAGAGCGGCAGGAGGTCGGCGAACCTAAGCCTCGCCATTGTCCACCGTCTCCGCGCGAAGCTGCGCCACCAGATCGGGCGGCAGGTTTCGGATGGTGAGAGTATTGTTCTCCGGATCGAAGCCGACTTCGCCCCGCGTCAGCGCGCGGCGATCGATGTCCACGGACCAGTTGGCGGCACGGTAGGAAATCCTGAGGAGGGTACCGATGAGCCGACGATCCGGCACGAAGTCGTCGCCGAGCTGTAGGGCCGGACCGCCGAGATACTCGGTCAGCGGGGCGGGATCGTGCGGGGTGAGTTCGTTAGCGAAAGCCTGAAAGTCGATACGTCGATCTTCCCTTGAGCCTCTGTCGAGGATGCCGTTGGCCCTCACCAGAAAGTCGTTCCGCGCGTCGCCCTCTAGTCCTTGATCGTCGGCAAAGCCGAGGAGCGCTGCCGTAAGCTCTCGGGTGCTTTTCTTGTCGTCGCTGGGCGAGACGCAGCCCAGGAACTCCTTGAAGTATTCCGCCACCGCGCCCTTGCCCCGGAGGAAACCAAGGTAGCGTCCATCGTCGGCCTGCCAGGCCGTCAGGTCGATCCGCCCCGCGTAGCGAAACCCATCGAGATCCAGGTGGGTCACGTCACGCGCAACGAACGCCTGGGTGAGCGTGGCTCCGAGCTTCTCCGTCACGATTGCGATCAATATCAGTTCGCGGCCGTCCTGCTCGAAATGTGCGAAGAAGACGTGACCGGCACCCGCGTTTGGAACGGTGCGTGCCTTCGCGAGCAGAGTGTCCATCAGGCTCCGGGTGAGGGCGGAAAAGTCGCCTCCGTCCTCCGCCAGATAGTCGGAGAAGTGGCCCGCGGCAGGATAGTTGACTTCGTCGGGCGAGAATTGACCGTGCACCTTTGAGGATCGGCGGTTGTAGAGATCATCTAGCTCGTCGACGATGCGCTGGGTCGTGGGCGAGACGGCGAGGGCGTCGTTGCCGTGTACGACCTGAAGTGCGGATTCCGATGATCCCGCGCAGGGATTCCGAGGCGAAGCCGCGCAGCATTCC